>JBBSDS010000172.1:0-10516 GCA_038240495.1 Chthoniobacterales bacterium
CGCGAAACGTTTCGACGCCGAGATTCGCGCGTTTTACGAAGACGCTCTCGCTCAAAGCTTGGAAGACCTGCCGCTCATCGACGTGCGTTCGCCGGGGGAATACAAAGGTGACATCACGCACATGCCCGAATACCCGCAGGAGGGTGTGCTGCGCGGCGGCCATATTCCCGGCGCGAAAAGCATTCCGTGGAAGACCGCGGTCAAGGACGACGCGACTTTCAAGCCGGTCGAAGAACTTCAAAAAATCTATACCGAAGGCTGCGACCTCAAGCGCGATGAAGACATCATCGCCTACTGCCGGATTGGCGAGCGTTCGAGCCACACATGGTTCGTCCTCACCTATCTGCTCGGCTACGAATGCGTCCGCAACTACGACGGTTCGTGGACGGAGTGGGGCAACAAAGTCCGGGCTCCGATCGAGCGCAGCTAGGCGATGGATGAGTCGCCGCCATCCGTTTATCCGCCGAAGCTTGCGGCGATCATCGGCCTATTTGAATCGCTCCCCGAAGAGGAGAAGCGCGAGAACTTGATCGCTTATTCCGAGCAGGCGAAGAAGCAGGAGCCGAAGCCCGGTGAAACCTTCGATCTTGAGGATGTCCGCAAGGACGAGGAATGCACAGACACGGTTGGAGTGTTCCTCAAAATGGATGCGGAAAAGCACGCTCACTTTCGCATCACTCTTGGGCCACAGGTCCAAACACTGACGAAGGCCATGACGTCGATTCTCTGCAAGGGGCTCGACGGTCTTACGCTTAACGCGATCATGAACCTCCCTGCGGACTTTGTTCCGAAGATCGTCGGCGGCCAACTCGTCCGCATCCGTTCACAGACTGTCTATTACATTCTGACCCGGATCAAAAGCGCCTGTAAGGTTATGATCAATCGTCTCCGCGCTGCGGAGGCTCAATCCTGACTAGCGGTTGTGGTATTCCCGATTGCGGTAATCGTAGCCGCCTCTCCGCTCGGATTCGTAGGCAGCACGGCGCTGATTTTCGTAAACCACCTGCTGCCGGGTCCGCTCTATATCGTTTGTGAGTTGTGAAATTCGGCGCTCCAAATCCCTGCGATCATAATTGCCGCTATCGTATTGCTGGCTCACCCGACTCACTTCGCCGCCGATCGCGTTCGCGTTTTGCGCTAAAGACCGGCTTCCACCCATATACTGAACCGCGTCTTGAAGACGTTTATACAGCTCTTGCAATTGCCGCACGGCATTGCGCGTCTCCTTCCGATCTTTGTCCTCGTCGTGATGTTTTTTCTTATCCTTATCTTTGTCCTTATCCTTGGCGACCGCGAGAGGTGCCAAAGCCACCAAGCTAAGAATTACGGTGAAAACAAAACTCAATTTTTTCATAGGGGTAAGTGATATGCGATCAGAACCAATCTGACGCAATCTCCGCCCCTATATTCACCGGTTGCGAGTTGCACCGCAACTCAGGATTAACGACGGCTCGCGATTTTCTCTTCGGGAGTCGAATAAGTCTGCTCCGCTCCGCCCGGCCACGTACAGGCAACGTTCTTCTGCTCCGGGTTGTCGTTGGTCCACAAAAGCGGGAAACCATTTTCGTCCGTCGGGCCTTCCAGTGGCTTGCGAGGCCAAAAGATGACTGCGCAATGAACCACGGCTACGGTCGCGGCAAGAATCGGCGTGATCTCAGACATAGCTAAAAGGGAGCAGTCGGCATGCCCGCAGGAACATTCGCCGAGGAATCACGAAGCTGGCTCGACCGGCTCGATGTGCACGAGGACATCGGCAATCGCTGGATTCGCCGCGCGCACCGCGTCTTTCACTTCGTGCGCGATGCGATGCCCGGCGCGCACGGTGAGGTCGGCATTCACGCCGACATGGATGTCCACGTAGAAATCCAATCCCATCTTCCGGACGCGGCATTTCTCGACCTCGACTACGCCGTCCACGCCGGCCGTCACGGCCCGCACACTCTCCACCAAATGCTTCGGCGGAGCGGTGTCCATGACTTCGTGCAGCGCGGGCAGAAGCAGGCGGTAGCCGTTGAACCCGATGATGCCGCACGTAAAGAGCGCGGCCCAGTCGTCGGCGGGCTCCCAACCTTTGCCGCCGATGAGGGCGATGCTGATGCCAATGAATGCGCCGGCGGACGTGATGACATCGGAGCGATGATGCCAGGCTTCTGTCTTGACCGCGTTGCTGCCCAAGACGCCGGCGGCGTGGGAGAATTTGCGGAATAGCGTCTCCTTGATGATGATGACGCCAACCAGCACGCCGAGGGTAAAGGGCGCCGGCGAGTGATGCGGTGTGATGATTTCGTGAATGCTTTGGACGGCGAGCCCAAGCGCCGCGGCGATGATGACGAACGCGACCGCGACGGAGGCGAGCGGCTCGGCCTTGCCATGTCCGTAGGGATGTTCGTCGTCAGGCGGTGCAGCCGCGACCCTCAATCCGAACCAGATGATGAGCGAACTGAAAATATCGAGGGTGCTCTCGATGCCGTCGGCGATGAGCGCGTAGCAATTGCCGAGAAGCCCGGCGACGATCTTGACGACGGCGAGGAGAAAGTTAATCGCGACACTGAAGAGTGCCAGCCGGGCGCCAGCGCCGTACCCCCTGTCGTTTGGCCGGCCGGGGGCAGCGACTGTTGGAATGAAAGGCTTTGTCGAGTCCGTCACGGCGCGGCATCGTAGGTGCAAGATGCCGAAAGTCAGGGCGATTGTTTTTCATCAACACGGCGCGCCGGCCGAAGTCGTGCGCGTCGAGGAAATCGACGTGCCCGAGCCGCTGCCGGACGAAGCGCGCGTCCGCGTGCTCGCGTCGCCGATCAATCCCGCGGACCTCAACACCATCGAAGGTGTCTATCCGATTCAGCCAGCGTTGCCCGGCGTGCCGGGAGTCGAAGGCGTGGCAGTAGTCGAGGCAGTCGGTGCCGACGTTGACCAAGTGCGCGCCGGAGATCGCGTTCTGCTGCCACACGGCTTCGGCACCTGGCGCGCAGCGGGTGTGGTGAAAGCGGCGAGCTTGCACGTCGTGCCGCCCGACATCGCCGTGGAGCAGGCGGCGATGCTGAAAATCAATCCGGCGACCGCGCTGCGGATGTTATCGGATTTCGTCCGGCTCGAACCAGGCGATTGGGTTTTGCAGAACGCGGCGAATTCCGCAGTCGGTCGCGCGGTGATTCAAATCGCGGCTATCAAAGGCTTGCGCACCGTGAATCTCGTGCGCCGAGCGGAGGTGATTGATGAACTCAAGCGTTGTGGTGCTGACGTCGTGTTGCTCGATGACGGTGATCCGCGCGAAGAAATCAGGGGGACGACGGGTGGTGCGCCGATTCGCCTCGCACTGAATGCCGTTGGCGGCGAGAGCGCGCTGCGGCTGGCAAAGTCCCTCACACGCGGCGGCGTAATCGTTACATACGGAGCGATGGGGCGGCAGCCGCTGAAGATTCCGAATGGTCTGCTCATCTTTCAACTCTTGACCTGGTGCGGATTTTGGATTTCGCAATGGTATCGAACCGCGAAACCCGAGGAACAACGCGCGATGCTCGCGGAACTTTTCGAGTTGGCAAACTCCGGTGTGATTCACGCGCCGGTCGAGCGCATTTACCCGCTCGAAGAAGCGTCCGCGGCGGTCGCGCACGCCGCGCAGAGCGGGCGGGCGGGAAAGATTCTCTTTGGCGCGCCCGAGTTTGTCTCTCATCCCTCGACACCATGAAACGCTCCGGATTTCTCTTTCGCCTTTGGCAATGGACGTTGCTCGTGCTCGTGTTCGGGACATTCGCCGGACTCATTTGGTTTGCGCACCTTCAGGACGTGTGGGTCCGGAAGGGCAAGCTGGAGCCGAGCGGCGGACGCTATTTTTTCCATCGCGTCGAATTGCCAGTGCCGTCTTTCCGTCAAGCGGACGAGCGCTGGCGACAAGACCTGCTCGGACCGACGCCCGGGACCATCGGCGCGGAAGGCTGCGCCGTGGCATCTGCTGCGATGGTCCTCGCCAGCTATGGTTGCGAGGTTGATCCGCAGCGCCTGAACCGCTTCCTCAACGCCCACGGCGGCTATACGCCGCAAGGCTGGCTCTATTGGGAAACCGCCGCCGAATATCCGCCGGGACGCGTCCGAAAAGCCTACGAAGATCAGCCCTCGTATGCGCTCATCGACGACAACATCGCGCGCGGCAATCCGGTGATCGTCCGGCTGCGTCTGCCGTGGGGCACGACGCATTTCGTCGTTATCGCCGGCAAGCAGGGCTACGACTATCTCACTCGCGATCCCGGCGCAGGCGCAGCGAAGGGGCTGTATCCATTGCGGGAATTTGGCAGCAAGATCGAAGCGCTGCGGTATTACGAGAAGCTGTAGATGTCTCCGCACGCCGCCGAACTCACCTCCTTACTCGATTCTCAGCGCGTGCTGCACGAGCGCGAGCACTTGCTTACGTATGGCTTCGACGGCACGGCGGCGTTGCAGGGCGAGGCCGGTGTCGTTGTCTTCCCGCAGACGACCGAGGAAGTGGCGAAGATCGTGCGCTACGCCGCGCGGGAGAAAATCCCCATCGTGTCGCGCGGCTCCGGCACGGGTTTGAGCGGCGGCAGCATTCCCACGCCGGATGCCATCGTCCTGTGCCTCGTAAAAATGGATCGCGTGCTCGAGCTCGATGAGAAAAATCTGACCGTGCTCGCCGAGTCCGGCGCGATCACCTTGCAAATCGCGGAGGCGGCCGATGCTGTTGGGCTCTTGTATCCGCCCGATCCGGGCTCGATGAAAATCTCCACCATCGGCGGCAACGTCGCGGAAAATTCCGGCGGATTGCGCGGTTTGAAATATGGCATCACGCGCGATTACGTGATGGGGTTGGAAGTCGTGCTGGCCAGCGGCGAGGTCGTTTTTCTCGGCAACAAATGCGTGAAGGATGTCGCCGGCTACTCGATGAAAGACGTCTTCATCGGCTCCGAGGGAACGCTTGGCATCATCACCAAAGTCCTGCTGAAACTTGTCCCGAAGCCGGCCGCGAAGAAGACACTGCTCGCCACTTTCGCGCGCATGGATGCCGCATCGGACACGGTGTCGGCGATCATCGCGGCAAAGATCATTCCCTGCACGCTGGAGTTCCTCGATCGGATCACGATTCGTTGCGTCGAGGATTTTGCGAAGATCGGACTGCCGCTCGATGCCGAAGCCATCCTGCTCATGGAAACCGACGGACATCCCGCCGTGGTCGAAGATCAAGCGCAGCAGATGGAGGAGATCGCCCGCCGTTGCGGTGCGGTGCATGTGCAGCTTGCCGCCAATGCCGAGGAAGCCGCGAAGCTTTCAACCGCGCGCCGCTCCGCCTTTTCCGCGCTTGCGCGCGTCTCGCCGACCACGATTCTCGAAGACGCCACCGTGCCGCGCAGCGAACTGACGAAAATGATTCGCTTCATCCAGGACGTAAGCGAGCGCCATCAGCTTCGCATCGGCATTTTCGGCCACATGGGCGACGGCAACCTGCACCCCACTTTTCTCACCGACGAACGCAACCACGCCGAGATGGAACGCGTGGAAATCGCGATGAAAGAAATCTTCGACTATGCCGTGCAACTTGGCGGGACGATCACCGGCGAACACGGTGTCGGATTGGCGAAGAAGAAGTTTTTGCCGGCGGCAATCGGGGAGGGGAGTCTCGCGTTGATGAAGCTATTGAAGAGGTCGCTCGATCCCGACGGCATCCTGAACCCAGGGAAAATCTTTGACTGAATCCACTTCCAGCATCGTTCTTCCAACGCACAGCGGCAGGAAGCCGTTCTACCTCGCGCACCTCGATTTTTCGGTGCTCCAGCAGTGCATCCACTGCGGGATGTGTCTGCCGACGTGTCCGACTTACGATGCGACGAAGCTTGAGCGGAACAGCCCGCGCGGGCGCATCGCGCTGATGCGCAACGTCGCGGAAGGAAATTTGGCCGTGACCAAAGCGTTCGGTGAAGAGCTTTACTTTTGCCTTGGCTGTCTGGCGTGTGAGACGGCGTGTCCTGCGGGAGTGAACTACGCACTGATGTTTGAGGACGCGCGGGCGGACATTGAGCGGGCAGGAGTTTTGCAAACGCCACAGCGCACCTTCGTTCGCGCCGTTGCGTTGCGGTTTATCTTTGCACGCCCATTGGTGCTGCGCGCGCTGGGACGCTTGCTTCGCTGGTACCAGGCGTCGGGAGCGGAGTGGCTGGTGCGCAAGCTGCGGCTCACGGCTCTGCTGCCGCGCGACCTGCGGGAACTCGAACCGCTCACGCCGCGGGTGCAGCGCGATTTTTCCGACACGCTGATTGGTGCAGTCGAATCACCGGACGAGCCGCGCCGTCGTGTCGGCATGCTCACGGGATGCGTGCAGGATCTCGTTTATCCCCACGTCAATCGCGACACCGTCGATGTGCTGCTCGCGAATGGATGCGAAGTGATCACGCCGGGCGCGCAACATTGCTGTGGCTCGCTCCACGCTCACAATGGCGAACTGGTTCTCGCCCGCGAAATGGCGCGGAAGAATATCGACGCGATGGAACGGGCGGCGGGCTCGCTCGAATCGCTGAATGCCATCATCACGAATGCCGCGGGCTGCGGCTCGCACTTGAAGCACTACGACGGATTGCTCGCCGGTGATCCGCGTTACGCGGTGCGAGCGCGGCTTTGGTCGGAAAAGTTGAAAGACATCCACGAGTGGCTGGTCGAAATCGGAATCGCGCCGCCGAAATCCAGCGGCGATTCTCAATCGTCCGTGACCTATCACGAGGCGTGTCATCTTTGCCACGGGCAAAAGATCACGCGCCAGCCACGCGAAGTGTTGAAGCTAATTCCCGGGCTGCGGCTGACGGAATTGCCGGAATCAACGTGGTGCTGCGGGAGCGCGGGAATCTACAATATCACGCAGCCGGAAATGTCGCGGCGTCTGCTGCAGCGCAAGCTGGCGAACATCGCAAAAACCGGTGCCAGCGTTGTGGCCATGGCCAATCCCGGATGCAGTGTCCAACTCGAAGCTGGAGTGCGTGAATCGGGGCAGGCAATCGAGATCGTGCATCCCGTGACACTCCTCGCGCGGGCCTATCGAAGCGGAGGAATCGAATCGTGACGGCGGATTTGTTTGGCGATGCGACGCCGGCTCCGGATGAGCCACGCGTGCTGACGGTGAGTGAACTGACGCGTTCCGTTCGCAGTGTTCTGGAGTCGGAGATTGGCGTCGTGTGGGTTGAGGGCGAAATCAGCAACTACCGCAAGCAGCCGTCCGGTCATCAATATTTCACGCTGAAGGACGCGCAGTCCCAGGTTCCGTGTGTGTGGTTTGCGCGCGCCGGTTTGCGGCTGAAACAGCTCGCGCTCACGGACGGAATGCAGGTGCAGGTGCGGGGCGCGCTGACGGTTTACGAAGCCCGCGGCCAGTATCAATTGAACGTCCAGGCCGTGCAGGCCGGAGGGGCGGGGTTGTTGCAGGCGAAATTCGAGGCGCTGAAACGGAAGCTTGAAGCGGAAGGACTGTTCGATGCGGAACGCAAACGGTCGCTGCCGAAATTTCCAACGACAATCGGCATCGTGACTTCGCCGACCGGCGCTGCGCTGCGCGACGTGCTGAATATTCTCGCGCGCCGTGCGCCGTGGGTCCGCGTGGTCATCAGCCCGGTGCGCGTGCAAGGCGACGGAGCGGCCAAAGAAATTGCGGCAGCGATCGCGGAGTTGAATCGGTTGGAGGAATTTGGCCTGCGTCCGGTGGATGTGATTCTCGTCGGTCGGGGTGGGGGAAGCGTCGAGGACTTGTGGGAGTTCAATGAAGAGGCAGTCGCTCGCGCCATCGCGACTTCAGCGATTCCGGTGGTCTCGGCGGTAGGGCACGAGATTGATTTCACAATTGCAGATTTTGTGGCGGATCTGCGGGCCCCGACGCCGAGCGCCGCGGCGGAACTTCTCGTCCCCGACACCAGCGCCGTGCTGCATCACCTCGCGAGGTTGCGCGGACAAGTGTTGCGCGTGGTGGAAGGCGTGCTGGGCCGCGAGAGGAGCCGGCTCGATTTTCTGGCTCGCAGCGCGTTGTTCCGTGAGCCGCAGAATCGACTCGCCGAGGCGGCGCAACGGACTGACCAGGCGATGGAGGCGCTGGCGCGCGAGGCGCAGAATCGACTCGGCGCCGCCCGGCAGCGCATCTCGGAACTCAGCGCCGCGCTCCGCCAGCATCGGCCCGATCAATTGCTGGCCATCCGGCGTCAGCAGCTTGGCTCAATTCGCGGGCGTTTGGCCGAAAAGTTCCGCCAAAGTTTTCACGGACACGGCGAGCGGCTGCAGTACCTCAGCCAGGTGCTGCGGGTGCTTTCACCGGTGGCCACGCTGTCCCGCGGTTATAGCATCACGCAGCGGGAAAATGGCGAGGTGGTGCATTCCGCCGAGGGGGTCGAGGCGGGCGCTGTCATCGTCACTCGCTTTAAAAATGGGAGGGTGCGGTCAACTGTTTTGGAAAAAACCAAGAAGCAGCAGTGAAAGCAACCGGGATTGGAAAGCGGATGCGTACGACCCCAATGGCCCGAAACGAAGCGAGCCCCGACATTGTCGGGGCTCGTTCGGTGAAAGTTGAGCGTCGGAAGCGCGAGTAGAAATTACAACGGGTTGAACACTTTCGGCGCGTTCGCCCCTGCACCGCCCATCGCAGGATTGTCTGTACTGCTAAAGAGGTTCTTTTTCGGCGAATCATCGTTCAGTTTCACGGTGCTGATAGCTCCGGCCTTGTAAAGAGTCTCGACCGTGCCGCTAATATCGACCCGGATAACGATCGCTTTCTTACCCTTCCACACACCGCCCTTTTGGGTTTCGTCGATTCCATATTCGGCAGCTGGATCAGGGCTGGCTCCGCCAGTAAACCCGTCGGCGAGCAGCGGAAGAGCCGTGCTTGAAGTGTCGCTCAGGTTCATCACGTAGGCCCATTCGTTTTCACCAGCATTGAGAGTGACAACCCCGCCGGCACCCGCGCCGCCTCCGCCTGCGCCTCCAGCTGCTCCTCCGGCCGCAGGCTTGCAGTAGGCTGATTTTGGAATGGTGAACACGCCCTTGTCCGGGAGATAATCCGGAACAAGTGTCGCCAACGCTTCATTCGCGTTTGTGGCAGCCTGCCGAGACCCAGCAGCGGCTGTTGGATCTGTGTAAATAGGAAAGTTTCCCTGATAGTCCATGGCAAAGAGCTTGCAGGCAGTGCCGACCTGCTTGGCGTTGGAGAGAGCCTTGGTTTGGGCGCCGCGGACTTGGACTTCACCAAAGACCGGCAAAGCGATGCCGGCGAGAATGGCGATGATCGAGATCACGACGAGCAGTTCAATCAAAGTGAACGCGTTGAGTCTGGAGGTTTTCATGGTGTTTAGAGGATGTTAGATAAATACTTTTGCAAAGGATAGGCAGGCGCGGGTGAAGGGCAAGAAAAAAGTGCGCGAAACAGTGCAGGTTTTATTAGATGCTATGTTCTCGCCACATCGGGAGTCAGGTTAATCCGATTGCGCCACGCCAACCCCACGACGCCGAGCGGAGGAAGCCGCAGCATGAGGGAGTGCGATTTCCCCTGCCAGGGAATGGGTTCCGCATGTTGTCCCCCAAAATTCCCGACGTTACTACCACCGTAAACCTGTGCATCGGTGTTGATGATTTCCTCCCACCACCCGCCGTCGGTGACCCCGATTCGGTAGGCCTCGCGCACGACGGGCGTGGCGTTGATCACGAAGGCGATGCGGCTGCCGTCGCGGGATTTGCGGAGAAAGGCCACGACGGAGTTGTCGCTGTCGTGGAAATCGATCCACTCGAAACCTTCGTAGGTGTCGTCCTGATCGAAGAGCGCGGGTTCATTGCGATACACCCAGTTGAGGTGCTGGATGAGTCGGCGCAGGCCGTCGTGTTCGGGATATTGCGTGAGATGCCAGTCGAGCGATTGGTTGTGATTCCATTCCCGCCATTGGCCGAATTCACCGCCCATGAAGAGCAGCTTCTTGCCGGGGTGCGCATACATCCACGCGTAAAACATCCGCAGGTTGGCAAACTTCTGCCACTGGTCGCCCGGCATTTTATCGAGGAGCGAACCTTTGCCATGAACGACTTCGTCGTGGCTCAGCACGAGGACGAAGTGTTCGTGAAAAGCGTAAATGAGCGAGAAGGTGATGTCGCCCTGATGATATTTCCGGTAGGCTGGATCCTTCTGCATGTAGGTCAGGAAGTCGTGCATCCAGCCCATGTTCCACTTCAGGCCAAATCCGAGTCCGCCAAGATAAGTGGGACGCGAGACGCCCGGCCACGCGGTGCTTTCCTCGGCGATGGTCACGATGCCGGGAAACCGTTCGTAGCAAACCTCGTTGAACCGCTTCAAAAAATGGATCGCCTCGAGATTCTCGCGCCCGCCGAAGCAGTTCGGAATCCACTCACCGGGCTCACGGGAGTAGTCGAGATAAAGCATTGAGGCCACGGCATCCACGCGCAGGCCGTCGATGTGATATTCGTCAAACCAGAAGAGCGCATTCGCGATGAGAAAATTGCGCACTTCGTTGCGGCCATAGTTGAAAATCAAGGTTCC
>JBBSDS010000173.1:0-10514 GCA_038240495.1 Chthoniobacterales bacterium
ATGAGCGTGCGCGACCTCATCGCTCGGACCTCCGGGTGGAGCGTGCGGCTCGCCTGCTGCGCTCGGCGGCTCGCCGAGTGGCGGAGAGAAAGCGTAGCTCCAGCTGCGCGCAATGCCCGTCACATGTATACGGCGAGCCGCCGGAGACAGCACGCGAGCCGCGTGCTCCACCCAATGCACCCGGAGCCGTCATCAACCGTTTGTTCATTTCACCTCCACCAATTTCCCGTCCACCAATTCGAGCACGCGGCTCATGCGCTGCGCCAGCTCCGGCGCGTGCGTGACCATGATGATCGCCACTCCTTGCGTGGCGTTGATTTCCACGAGCAGATCGGCGAGCCGCGCCGCGTTCACTCGATCAAGTGCGCCGGTCGGTTCATCGGCGAGGAGCAGTTTCGGTTGATTGATCAAAGCCCGCGCCACGGCCACGCGCTGCCGTTCACCGCCGGAGAGTTCGCCCGGTCGGTGATGCAGCCGATGCTCCAGACCGACTGCGGCGAGCAGCTTTTCCGCACGCTCGCGGAGCGCCGCACGATCTCCTCCCGACACCGCAAGTGTGGGCACCAGGACGTTCTCCAAAATCGTACACTGCGGCAGCAGGTGATGGAGCTGGAAGATGAAGCCGACAGTCGTATTGCGATACGCCGCCACGTCCGCTTCGCCGAGCTTCTCCACATCGCGCCCTTCTACAAAAACCTCGCCCGAGTCCGCGCGATCAAGTGCGCCGACTACATTGAGCACGGTACTTTTTCCCGAGCCCGACGGCCCGACAATTGCGAGCGTCCCGCCGGCGTCGAGCGTAAGATCAACGCCGCGCAAGACATCGACGGCATCGCCGCCATCCGGCGCGCGGTAGGTTTTGGTGAGGTTGCGGATTTCGAGAAGCATGTCGGCAGAATGACTCACGCAAAGGCCCGATGGCGCAAAAATCTTTTCACTCCCTCGCGTCCCTGCGTCTTTGCGTGCGAATTCATCGGTCTGCTTTTACCCAGCGGCGGGCTTTGAGTTCAAAACGCGGCAGCGAGTGAGGCGCCAGCCGGGTGACGGGAATGCGGAGGGAAAATGCCGATGCCAGCGCGCGCTCGAGCTTTTGCGCGGCACCGTCATCGTCGCTCTCGACCTGCACTTCCACTTCGGCGAGCGAACCGCGGCGACTGACTTCGACGCGATATTCCACAATCTCCGGCACGAGCCGGACGACGGCATCGACAGCGCTCGGATAAAGGTTCACGCCACGCACCACGACCATGTCATCCGCGCGGCCGACGATCCCGCCAGCAAGCGCGAAGCCCTCGGTCTCGATCGCGCGCCGCACGAGATCGCCGGTGCGATATCGCAGGAACGGACAGGCCGTGCGACCGAGGGTCGTGAGCACGAGTTCGCCGACGCAGCCAGGCTCCACCGCCCCGCCATTCTCGGAATGAACGATTTCCGCGTAATAGGATTTTTCGATGATGTGCAAAAGGTCCGGCCGATCCGGCGTTTGATAAGCGACCGGGCCGACTTCCGTCATCCCGTAGTGATCGAGAATCTTTGCGCCGCGCCACGCTTCGCTGATCCGCTGACGCACTTCCGGCACGCTGCCGCCCGGCTCCCCAGCAACGATGATTTTTTGCACCGCCATCTCGCTCAGATCGACGCCTTCATCCACTGCGGCTTGCGCGAGATGCAGCGCGTAGGTCGGCGTGCAGCACAGCACCGTCGCACGATGCTGAATCATCGCCCGCAACCGCGCTCCACTGCTAAGACCGCCACCCGGGATGCCGAGATAGCCACCTCTCACCGCCGCATCAAAAGCCGTCCAAAAGCCCAGGAATGGACCGAAAGAAAATGCGAAATAAATGTGATCGCCCGGAGCGAGTCCGGCAGCGCGGTAAATGGCCGCCCAATTCCCGAGCATCCAGTCCCAGCTTTCCTGCGTGTCGAGGATGACGAGCGGCCGCGCCGTGGTGCCGCTCGTCTGGCAAAAGCGCGTGTAGCGTTCGAGCGGATAAGTGTGATTCGAGCCGTAAGGCGCGTGCGCAGCTTGATCGACAACGAGATCCTGTTTGTGCGTGAAGCTCACGCGCGCGGAAAAATCCTCCAGCGACGCGAGGTTCTCAGCGCTAACGCCATCCGCCGCCAGCCGCTTCGTGTAGAAGCGATTCGCAGGAATCAACTCCACGAGGAGTTGGCGCAATTGCTCGAACTGGCTCATGCGCAGGGCTCGGCCAGAAAGGCTGTCAGTTCACTTTTTGCTCGGTCGCCGCTGGCTTTTTTGGCGGGGCTCCGGGCTTGAACTTCGTGACCAGCGCACCGCCCGAAATCGCGAGCACCATGCCGAGCCAGAAAGGCAGCGGAATCTTGCTCCAGCCATTCGGCGGCGGTGTGACGCTCAGCGAAATCAGCGCATTCAACACCGGAGCGCCGGAGAAGATGATGGTCATGATGACTGGCACGTAAGCGCCGGGCGGCTTGGGCGCAGCGTTGAGCGCGAGCAGCACACCGAGCGCGCCGATGGCGCCGACGATGCCGGCAATCAATGACCAGGTCATTCCCTTGATCGGGAAAACCCAGTTCGCCCCGCTGAGCGCGAGGATGAGAATCGGCGCCAGCACCGCGACGAGAAAGTAGGCCAGACCGACAAACAGAAACGCCTTGATCCGTCCGTTCGCGGCGTCGTGCATGTTTTCGGAACCGAGGGCGAGAAAGACGCCGTAGGTGCCCCAGCAGAGCACGGTGAGCAGGGCAAAGGAGAGCCAGGTTAATCCGGCGGTGGCTTGGGTGGTTGGAGGCATGGTCGTGTTTCGGTGGTTGAGGTTTTAAGGATTGAGTAACTCCGGCGGCGCCGCGGTGATCGCCGCGCGAATTGTCTCGGGAATCAAGACGGGGACAAGCTTCCCGGTCGTCTTGTCCACCGTCGCGCAGACCGCGGCAATCTGACCGCGAGCGACTTCGGTGCCGTCGGCGGCTTTGCGAAAAATGAATTGATAACGAATGGAACGCGAGCGCACTTCCGCGACGAGCAGATGAATCTCGACCTCCTCCTCAAACCGCAACGGCGCCCGGTAATCGCACGTCGCACTGACCCGCGGCCAGCCCGTCGTCGTTCCTCCCTCGTGGCCATGAATCGTGTGGCCGAGCGAGCGAAAGAAAGCGTGCTCTGCCGCTTCCATCATGCGGAAGAAATTGGAAAAATGCACGATGCCCGCCATGTCCGTCTCCGCAAATTCCACGCGGCGGGTGAGCTTGAATTCGTAGGGCATCGGTGCGTGCGACATTAGCGGGGAGAAGAGGAAACGGAATTACGGAATTACGGAATTAAGAGCGGGTGTCGAGGGGTTCAGGAATTCTGCGGTCGTGGCGAGAAAACGCCCCGCCATGCGCGGCATCGAAAACTCGCGCTCGACCGCGGCCCGGCCTCGCTCGCCGAGCGCGCGAGCCTCGTCGGGATTTGCCAGCAGCGCCTCCCACGCATCGACGAGCGCCTCGACATTGCCCAGCTCGAACAACCGTCCGCCGCCGGTCGCTTCGAGCAGTTCGGGGAACGCCGCGCAACGTGGTTGCACGACGGGAACCCCCGCCGCCCATGCCTCGATGAGGTACAAGCCGAAGGCCTCGCCGTAAGTCGCCGGAACAGAAAGCAACGTGATGCTTTGAAGAAAGGCTTCCTTCTCCTCGCGGCTGACGTTCGGCAGAAATTCCGCGTCGGCCGCGCACCCCGCAGCCGCGAGATTCTTCTTCAGCCTGGCGACATACCGCTCGTCGCTCGCGGTCATTGCACCCGCACAGCGCAGTCTCGCAGTTGGAAAGCGACCACGCTTTTTGAGTAGGACGAAAGCATCCACGACGAGCCCCAGCCCTTTGCCCTCAATGAATCGCGCGAGATAACCGATGGCCGGTTCGGCGTTCGATATTCGGCGTTCGATGTTCGGCGTTCCGCCGACCGCGACTCCGTTGGGAATCACTCGCAGCTTTTCCGCCGGGAACTTCATCCGCGCAGCCATGAACTCCGCGTAATATCGGCTCGGCGCGATGCACGCGTCTGCGTCGAGCGCGCGCTCGGACAGCGCATCCCAACTGCGCGTGCGCCACGGTTCCGGCAGACCATCGAGAAAACTATCCTCGCCTTGCAACGAGCACAGCACGGGCACGCCCAGCGCCTGCTTGATGCCCCGCGCGAGGCCGACGAGCAGCGCCGTGGAAAGCCAGACCGCATCGGGTCGATGCTCGCGCAACCAGTCGATCAGCTTCGCCAACTCCTTGGCCTGATGCCCATGCTCGCCGTGCAGCATCGAGAGCGTCAACTCTCCCACGTCGGCAGTCGCCGTCATGCCGCTCTGCTGCGCGGCAAGATTGAGAAGTCCGCGCGCATTGAGCAGACGATCGAGCCAGCGCGGCGTGTGGCGAAAGAGCGCGAACTTCTGCTGCAAATACACGTTCACTCCGCCAAAAAAAATCTCCGAGTCCGGGCTCGCCGCGCCTTCATCGAGCGTCAGCGGCAGATACATCGGCAGCATCACGGCATCGTGGCCCTGACGGATGAGTTCCTTGGCCAGCGCATTGTCGCGCATGCAGACGCCGCAGTAGTAACTGCCGGTGCCAGGAGTCAGCAGGACGATTTTCATACAAGCGCTCCTGGGTGGAGCACGCGGCTCGCGTGCGGTGTTCGGCGGCCCGCCGAACAAACCGAATGCACATCGACTTTGTAACATTCACTCGGCAAACGGCGTCCACTCGAAGTTCGCGGCGGGCCGCCGCGAACGGCACGCGGGCCGCGTGCTCCACCCGGATCACTCACCGCGCAAATCATAGCAGATGATCCGCGGCTTCGTGCCCGCCGCTCCGCGTTCGTTCTGGCTCACGTAAAGCAGGCCGCGGCTGATTGCTGGAAGCGTCCAGGTCTCCGGCGCGTTGAAGAGCTTCGCGCGCGACTTTACGGACGCGCCTTTGGGCGTGAGTTCGACCCACGCCAGATCTCCGAATTCACCGAGGCAGAGCACGCCGCCATCGACCGCGAGCAGACTGGCACGCCCGAAACCACCGCCGAGGTCGCTGCGCCACAATTCCCTGCCGGTCGCAATGTCGTGGCACACGAGTTCGGACAAGCGTTCGCTCTGGCCGGCAAAACCAAAGAGGCAGCCATCGCGCACGAGCGGCGTCATCCAGTAGAGGGCGAAGTTGTCGGCTTTCCACGCCGGCTTAATCGAGAAATCCGGGACAATCTCAAAGCACACCCCGCCGGCGCTGTAGCTCTCGGAAACGAAGATGCGCGCGGGCTTTCCGGGCTCCGCCGCAGCAATGACCGGCGACGATGCGCTGACCGATTCCGCGATGTCCGCACGATGTTCGGCCGCGCCGAGAATTGCGCCGTTCGAGGGATCGATGATCAGCAGGCCGCCCGCCGGTGGGCGGCTCTCGCCGCCCGCGAAAATCAGCACGCATTCGCGACCATGCAGTTTGGTTGGGACCGGCGATGCATAGCTGGCACTCCACGGATGTTGCGCGGTCCAAAGCAGCTTGCCGGTCGCGGTGTCGAATGCCGCGGTATTCACCGGCTTGCCGCCTTGCTTGCCGCCGAGCTGCACGATCAACCGCGACCCAAGCACGAGCGGCGTCGAACCGTAGCCGAAAAACGACGGCCCCATTTCAAACTCGCGCGCCAGGTCGCGTTTCCAAATCACCGTTCCCTTCGCGAGGTCGAGGCAATGAAGCTGGCCGGTAATGCCAAACGTAAAGACGTGCTCGCCGGCGATGACCGGACTGGTGCGTGGTCCTTCGCTGCCGCCATAACGCGGCGCGTAGGGCGCGGCGTAGTCAAACTTCCACGCAAGCTTCCCCGTCTCCGCATTCGCGCATTCCACGACTTCGCGCCCGGCGACGCGATGGAAGATCACGAGCCGTTCGCCGACGATCGCCGGTCCGCCAAATCCGTTGCCCTTTTCCAATTCCCACACCATGCGCGGGCCCGTCTTCGGCAGGTCACGCAGCAGATGCGTCTCGGGCGAAGTCGCGTTGTCGCTCGGTCCGAGCAGGCGCGGCCAGTCCGCAGTCACCGCTTCTTTCGCCAGCGCTTTCGGCGGACCGAATGACTTCGTCCGATCAGTTGGTTGAAGCTCCGCCGCGTGTCCGCAAACGGCGAGCAGGCAGGCGGCAACGGTCGGGCGCAGTCCGCGTCTCATGCCGCTGCCGTGGCGGCGGTGCGCCCGTGTTCCAGCGGCTCCGGCAGTTCGGCGAACTCCCGCATCGCGGCGTGAAGTTCGGTGAAATCGGGCTCGAAGAGATCGCCGATCAACGAATCGGTCAGAGGTCCGCGCTGTTGCGGGTGGGCCTTGATCAATTTCCCGAACGAAAAACTCTCGTCGTAAAATGCGTAAACCAGCTTCCGCATATTCTCGATTCCGAGGCAGAGCTTTTCGCCATACTCGGCGAACCGCGCTCCGCCTGTGTCGCCCGCCTCCAGCGCGGCATCGACCGCATCCGCAGCCAACTCCCCGCTCTTTAGCGCGAGATAGACGCCGCTCGAAAACACCGGATCGAGAAACGCGAACGCATCGCCCGCGAGCAGCAGTCCATCGGCCGCGCAGAATTTCGAGCGATAGGAAAATTCACTCGTCACCCAGTACTCGCCGAACTGCTCGCCCACGCTGAGATGATCTTCGATCCAGGCATTGCGCCCGATCTCGCGGCGCATGATCTCCGCCGGATCTTTCGACTCGGAAAAAAGGTAGTCCTTCTCCGCGACGATCCCGACGCTGACGATGTCGTTCTTCAGCGGGATGTACCAAAACCAGCCGCGGCCCTCGACGTAAGCAACCGTCGTGTTGCCCTCGTCGATCCCGGGATCGCGTTTCGCCCCGCGGTAGTAAGTCCAGATCGCGAGCTTGTTGAGCTGCGCGTCTTTCACGCGCCAGCCGTCCTTCGCGGTCGCCACCTGCTCGCGGCCCGAACAGTCGATTGTCATCGGCGCAAAAAATTCCTGCATCCCGCCGTCCGGTCCGGCGGCTTCGACTCCGATGACGCGTCCGCTGTCATCCTTGAGCAAGCGACGCACGGGCGTTTGTTCGCGCACTTCGGCCCCCTTTTTGCGCGCGTTGTCGAGCAGCATGAGATCGAAGTCCGCACGCTCGACCTGCCAAGTGATCGCACTCGGATGATCGTAGTGCTGAAAGAAATAGAACGGCTGCGACTGCCGCCCATCGGGTGTCACAAACTGCACGCTGTATTTTTTTACGTAGGCGATGCGGTCCATTTCTGCGAGGACGCCGAGGCGATCGAGCGTGAACCAGCAGAACGGCATGAGCGATTCGCCGACGCGATAACGAGGAAACTTTTCCTTTTCGAAAACGAGAACTCGCCGCCCCTTCTCTGCGAGCAACGCCGCCGCCGTGGAGCCGGCCGGACCGGCGCCGATCACGATCACATCGTATGGATTGGACACACTCATCGATGATCTTACGACTTCGCGTTTTCCGCCGGACGCAACACTTCGACGATGCGCGCGAGGGTCTTGTCACCTTCGCCGAAGAGAACATTGCAGCGCCCAAAAAACTCCGTCGCCCGCGGCATGCCAAACACGCGCCGCATCACCGCGTCCGGCTCGAGTTTGATGAAGCCTTTGGGCTCGCTGCGGTACTTTACGTTGAAACGATTGAGCAAGGCGCCCAGTGGCAGATGCTCCGCGAGGATGAGCCGCCGCACTTCAGCGTCGAAGGCCTCGAGATCCATTTCGATCGCGCCGTATTCCACCGGCAGACCGTTTTTCTCCACTCGCAGGACGACCTCGCGCCGGTAAGCCTCGGGCGTGTGTTCGTGATGCAACATCTCGATCGCAATCTCCCCGCCAAAAAACGCCTTCAGCCGCGAGGTCATGTCGCCGTCGTGGACGAGGAGAGTGCGATACGGCTCGGGCAAATCCTCCGGCTCAATCACCTCATGCGCCGGCAGCGGATGTCCGCCATCCTCGCAAAAGCGCGTGAGCGGATAGAGGAGATCGGTGGTATCGGCGATGATCATGTGTAACGCGTGCCCTTGTGCTGCGGCAGGAAGAAGGCGTGGAGCAGCGTATCGACTTTCAGTAGCGCCTCGCGGGTCAGGACCAGCCAGTCGCCTTGTTCGCCGATCAGATTCTTCATCCGCAGATCGTCGAATTGCTGACGGAATCGCTCGCCCACATTCACGCCGAATTTATCGCGGAAATACTGCTGGCTCACGCGCCCGAGCTTCATCTGCAAAATGAACTCGCGGATCATGCGCTCCTCCTCGGTCGTCGTCATCGCACGGGAAATCGGCAGATCGCCGCGCGTGATCGCTTCGAGGTATTGCGTGAACTCGGCGATGTTCTGATAGTGCGTGCCGGCGACGTGCGAGAACGATGCCACGCCGAGCCCGATCAAATCCGCGCCGCTCCAGAGCGCATCGCGATAGACGAACTTGGTTTTCTGCGGATCGCGCACGGCGGTGTAGCCGCTCGTCACGGTGTAGCCGACCTTTTCCAATTCGGAAAAAGCGTAGTCCACCCAATCGCGCTTCGTGTGCCATTCGGCGACGGGCGCGGTCAGTTTTCCCTCGGCCTTCATCTCCTTGTAGATGCCCGTGTTGTAGGGCACTTCCATTTGATAAATCGTCACGCTATCCGGTTGAAGCTCGATGGTCTTGCGGACGTTTTCGCGCCAGTTTTCCGTGGTCTCCTCGACCATGCCGGAGATGAGGTCGATGTTGATTTGCGGGAAGTCGATCGAGCGCGCGAAGTTGTAGGCGCGATAGATTTCGTCGGTGCGGTGAGCGCGTCCGTTGATCTCGAGGATGTGCTTGTCAAAGTTTTCGACACCGAGGGAAAGCCGCGTAACGCCGATGTCGCGGATCGCTGCGAGCTTTGATTCCGTCAGCGTTCCCGGCTCGGCCTCGAAGGTCACTTCCTCCGCTTCATCCCACGGCAGCAGCGCTTTCATCCGGTCCGTAAGCGACTGAAGTTGCGAGACCGAAAGATAGCTCGGAGTGCCGCCGCCAAAATAGACGAACTTCGGCTTGCGCCCGCGAATGAGCGGCGACTGCGCGTAGAGTTCCAACTCCGCGATGCCGGCGTCGAGGTAGCGCTTGATGTCGTCGGCGTTCTTGTCGGTGTAAACGCGGAAGTAGCAGAAGTGGCAGCGCTTCCGGCAAAACGGCACATGGAAATATACGCCGAGCGGCACGCCGGGCTTTTGCGGTCGGTCGAGCAGCCCGCGCACGGTCTTCGCCGTTTCCGCGTCCCAGTAGGCAAATGGGGGATAGTTGGCGACGAAGTAGTTGCCCACTTCGGTTTTGTCGTGGTCCTTCTCGTGTTCGAGAATCTCGATGATTTCGTGGCTCATGGTTTTGTTGGCCGGGTTGATTGGTTCGATGGCGTCGCTGCGCCGAAAGCATAGAGATTTCCATCTTCCGCACCGATGATGACCACGCCGTCCGCGACCGCGGGCGACGCCGTGATTGGTGCGCCGATTTCATAGGCCCAGCGTTCTTTTCCGTCGGCCAAATTCACGCAATACAGCCGCCCATCTTCGGAGCCGACGATGATGCCATCGCCGCAGATGACGGGCGAGCTGTCCACTTGGCCGCGCGATTGAAAAGTCCACACACCCATGCCGGTTGCGCGGTCGATGCAGTGCAGACGCTTGTCGCGACCGCCGATGATCACCCGAACCGCGGTCAGCGCGGCCGAGGAATAATACGGGAAATTCCGATCGCGATATTTCCATTTTACCTCGCCAGTTTTCGGATCGAACGCGATCACCAGATTCCCATAGTTACCCACGTAGCCGAGCCCATCCATCACCGCGACGGACGACGCGATGTAAGCCTCGGAATCGATCTGCCGCAGCTCCTTGCCGTCCGAAAGTTGGAGAACGTGAATGAATGAATCGCAGCCGCCAAAAACGATTTCCCCGCTCGGCAGCAGTGCGGGCGAGCCGTTGATGTAGTTGTCCGTCGAGTGCGTCCAGATCGCCTTGCCCGTCGCCGCATCGACGCAGTGCAAGTTCATATCGTAACTGCCGATGAGCAGCCATTCGCCGTCGCCAGCCGGATTCTTTGCGTGGTTCGCGCCGCCGAGCACTTTGTCGCCAGTTTCATACTTCCACTTCAGTTTCCCGGTCGCGGCTTCGAGCGCATAGACATTGGCATCGCTCGAACCGATAAAGACCGCATCGTTCAAAACGAGCGGTGTCGCTTCGATGCCGCCCTCTGTCTTGAACTTCCACAGTTCCTTGCCGGTCGCGAGTTCAACTGCATGCACCACGCCGTCATCATCGCCGACGAACACGCGTCCACCCGCAATCGCTGCCGCGGCTTTGATCGGTTTGCCCGCGGAAAAAGTCCACGCCAGTTCGGCTTTCGCCGGAGCCGACATCTCCGCGCGGCCCTGCAACTGCGGGCCTCCGCGGTGCATCGGCCAATCGGCGGCATGAACGTGAGACGCCACGATGGTCGAGCAAACCCAGGCAAAGGCAGCAAGCGCCGGGTGGAGCGCGCGGCTCGCGTGCTGCGCTCGGCGGCTC
>JBBSDS010000174.1:0-10431 GCA_038240495.1 Chthoniobacterales bacterium
CGTCGCATGATCTTCTCGCAGACCGGAACAAACTCGGGTTCCGCGATGGCGGTCCGAAACATTTCCTCGATATAGCCGTCCATGATCGGGTCTGGAAGCACAGTGCTCCAGACATCATGCGTGCGAAAGACAAAGAATACCGTGAATGGGTGGTTAAAATACCAGTCGTCATTGCCCCAAACCAACAAGTCCCAAGGTGTCTTATTTTGACGCGCATTGGTGGTGAGCAGTGTGGCGAAAATTTCGGCTTCACTCGGCGCGACTTCAATATTCAGCGTCACCCCGACCCTTTTCAGTTGCGAGTCGATCCCGCGCCAGAGCGGGAGAAACCGGTCCTGTGTGAATACCCTCAGCACCAAACCATCGAGGATCGCCTTCAACCGCTGTTGCGTCGCCGCCGCATAGGGATCTTCGATATCTGAATACGGCTTAAGCGTTTGCGAAACCTCGCGCACGCCGGGAAAGTTCGGTGAAGCTCCGATGGCCGATAGTTGGCCCTCACCTTCATAGGCAAAGTGAAGCAGGTTGGCCTGATTCAATGCCTGATTTAGCGCCACCCGCACGTCCTTTTCCAACAGGCGCGGGTTTCCATTCCTCATATTGATGTGGATGGTGATGTTATTCGTGGAAGGAGAGGTCAGTAACTTTGCATACGGAGATAAAATGGTCGCGACTTTGTCTTCCGGTGAGAGTGTGGTCAGGTCCAGCGCGCCTTCCTCCTTCAAGGCCATGTCGCGGGCTTTCGCACTGTCGAGTTCCGTGTAGATGGTGATCTTTTCCACCTTGGGATAGCGTTTATCCCAGTAGTGCGGGTTAGCCTCCAGGACGACCTCCCTGGTATGCCGGTCGCCCTCCACATATCCTTCTTTGAGAATGTAAGGACCGAGGCCATAGGGTCCGGGTTCAGCAAGATTCGGACAGGTGGATTTGCCGTTCCAGCCGAACTTAATAAGATAGGATTCGGTATAGAAGTGCATCCAGATAACATCGTTCAAAAAGCTTCCGTATCTCTCCGTGAGGTAGAAGCGAACGGTGTAGTCATCGATCTTTTCGGCCCGGTCGAAGACCAAATGGATTTTGCTATAGAGCGTGGGCTTCTTTTTAAAGTAGCCCATGTTCAAAACAACCGCGTCGGCATTGAAGGGACTGCCATCCTGAAACTGGACGCCTTCACGGAGTTTGAACTCGTATGTCTTCTCGTCGATCTGCCGATAGGAAGTCGCCATGTCGAACTCCCAGCCTTGCTCATTGTCCGATGGCCGGATGAGCCCGGAGTTGATCGAATGCGATGTGTAAAGATAAGGGAGGCTCGGAATGAATACCTTGACGTGCGACCCTTTGACCAAGCCCGGCACGATACGTTGTGGGGCGTCGTCTTTTCGCAAGGCAATCGGCTCGATTGCCGGCGACAAACTTGTGGCCAGCAACCAGATCGTGGCAATTCTGAAGGGGGGAGCGAAGATCATGGAGGCACCAAGTTGCCAAGTTCGCTCCGACCCAGACAGGCAATGGCGTCAGTTCACGAGCGTGGGCTTCAGTGAGTTGCTGTTATTGGCGGGAGCATAGGGGACGAGAGATGTGCGGCAAGCCCAAAGCCGGAAGGGATGCGTCGAGCATTGGAAAACAAAAGGAGCGATTACGGACCCGCGATCAGTCGAGGTCGAAAGGCACGGTTCGACATGCCTCGATCGAGGTGCAGTAGCCGCGTCTTTTCAGAAAAAAACGTGCGGGATGAGGGACTCGAACCCCCAACAAACTGCGTGTAAAGCAGCTACTCTACCATTGAGTTAATCCCGCGGTGGCAAGGGAATCGTGTGGCGGAAGGCAGGAAGACGCAATCCGAAAAATTCAGGCGTGCAGGCAGGGCGCAGGTTTTGCAATGGAGGATTCCATCATTCAACCGGAAGAAACGCCTCTGCTCTGCTTGCAGATTACTCGCCATCCACCTGTCGGGACTTATAGTCTTGTCCAATCTATGTTTCGTTTCCTTGCCACCTTGCTTGCGGGCGCGGCTTTGGCCCTCGCGGGCCAGACGTTGTTTCCTGCTCTTCTCCCTCATTCGCCCGCAGTGGTGAAGAGTGCCGCCGCTGCGATTGGCGTTAAAGAGAAGCCGCCTGTCGTGCCATCCAACTACGTGCTTTCCGGGCCGTTATCCGCTTCGATCCAAGCGGAGACGAACAAGAAATATGAGGAGGCGCTCAAGGAGGTGGCGGCTTACCAAAAATCCGGCGGCGACGCCTTTGTGGCTTCACTGCGTGCCGGGTGGCTTTACTATTTGAAGGGTGCATACCCGGAAGCCGAGCAATCTTACGCGAATGCCAACCGGGTGCAACCCCTGGCGATCAATCCTGTCCTCGGGCTCCTGACCGTGGCCGAAGCGATGAAGGATGGAAAAAGAATTCAAAGGGCTGCGGAGGCCGTGTTGAAGCTGGAGCCGTCGAATTACCGAGCCAACATGGCTGTCGGTGGCAGTTGCTATGCTTCGCGCGACTACCGGGGAGCGGCTTTCGCTTATCGACGAATCCTGACTTCCTACCCGGATGACGTGGATGCAAGAAGCGGCCTGGCTTGGGCCGACTATTTTACCGGCGATAAGCTGGACGCCCTGTCCCAGTTTCAAAAGATTCTCAGCATCTATCCCGACTACCCTCATGCTAGGGAGGGCTACAAACTTCTAACTCCTCTTAATGGAGGTGCCGGATCGCTTCGATAAAGTGTCCGATCACCGGCCCACACGAAGAGTTTTTACGGCAGTCGGAGATCGCAGGTCAAAAGGCCGGTGTGCAGTTTTTTGCACGGCTCGGAGTTAGTGGCGGGTAACTTGGCGCCGGGCTGCGCGGTGAAAAGGCGGCGGTCCTGACCGAGCTGATAGACGGTGCGCTTACTCCCGCAAGTAAGTGTGAGGACGAGCGGCATCTGCGGCGCGATGCCGGGATGGAGGGATGGATAAAGTGCGGTGCGGCGGTAGCGGAGACCGACGCCGACGCGATTGCCGGGAAAGCGCTGGAGCGGGAGTGCGCGGCCCTGGACGTGGATCTTGTAACGCTCAGCGAAGTCCCGGCTGGCGAGGAGTTCGAGCCGCTCGATGGAGGTATCGACGAAGCGACTTGTGTTGCCGCCTTCGAGTGGTGTTTCGCAGAGCAGCGGCCAACCTTCGTGGGCTCGGCGGATGGTGAGTTCGGCGGCTCCGTCGGTGTGCTCGAGCATGACCGGGAAGCGCCAGTCGAAGATCTCGCGAAAGAGGGCGGTCGGCAGTTTAAATCCAACCGCGCGCAGGTCGCGGAGGATTTTCTCGAAGTCGCTCCAGAGGAAGCTCGGGAGGAAGAAAGCGTCGTGCAGTTTGTCGCCGTAATCGACGAGCGGCGCCTTGCAGGGATTCTCCAGAAGATAGGCGGCGAGGGCATGCCAGAGGAGGGCGATGGCCGACATCCAGTTCGCGTGCGGAAGGCTTTCGACGGCGCGAAATTCGACAAGGCCTCGGCAGCCGCCGTCGAAGTTGACGTTCCAGAACTTGTCGAAACTAATCTCGCTGCGGTGCGTATTACCCGAGCTGTCGGTGTGCAAATGGCGCAGCGTCTCGCTGATCAAGTAGCGGTGGTCGCCCGGCGGGAGCTGTTCGAGGAAGCGATAAGCCATCTCGAGATCGTAAAGTGAGCTGGCGCATTCGTCGGGTCGCGGCGCTTGCGAGGAAGGGCCGACGTACTGGCCAGTGAAAATGTAGGCGAGTGAGGGATGATGCTGCCAGTAGCGGAGCATGGAGGTGACCCATGAGGGATGGGTGAAGAGCGGATTTTCGTCGAGGCTGGGACCGCCGAAAAGAAGGTGGTTGCCGCCACCGGTGCCGATCTGATCCTCGGGCGAGAGTTGCTTGAACGAACGCAGTCCGACAGTTGCGCAGGTGCGTTCGAGGATATCCATCCACGAGGCATAGTCGCTCCACTTCATGCAAGGCGGCAGATTGATTTCGAGGACGCCTGGGTCGCTGGCGATGGCCAGTTTCGTCCAGGTGCTGGCTTCATCGCCTGGCACGTAGCCGGCGAAGATCACGGGGCCGAGCGCGGTGGCGTGCAGGGCGGCGGACACATGTTCGAGGAGTGCGAGGAATGGCCCCTGAAGAAGTGGAGGGAGGAAAACGTGGACCTGTCCGTCGCGAATTTCCACGGCCAGCGCGCGGCGGTTGACCTCGGGGGGAAGCGCGCTCAGCGGCAGGCGCAATCCGGCAGGGCCTTCGGTTCGGAGGAGCTCGATTTTTCCACCGGTCTGCCAGTCGCTGGTGACAAAGCGTTTGTCATCGTGGTCCAGCGGGAGCACCCAGACGGGGTGTGCGGCATCTAGCGGATCGATGCCGCGAATCCAGCCCGTGCGAAGTTGGAGACGAGCAATCAAGTCTGTTGTAAAGCGCTTCAAAGCGTCCGGCGTGAGCGCGGCGATGGGCGGCGCGGGTTTGGCCAGCGACGGGACGAGCGCGGAGCCATCCCGATTCCAAACGAGATTGATCGCCCAGCGAGGATTGACTTCGCCGGGGTACCATTTGCCGGGCGAGTAAACGGGCACAGCCTTTGGGATCGATTGGGTGATGAGCGCATCGGCGAGCTCGTAGGCATAGCGAAGCTTGGTCGGACCGAGCGCGGTCACGCTCCACTCGGGGCCGCTGGGCTCGAGCGGAACGTAGGTCGGTTCGCCGCCGAGAGTAAGATGCACCCCGTGCTCGGCGAAAGTTTCATCGACCCGAGCGGCAACGGTGGCGAGAGCTTTCAGGATTTTCATGCGGGGTTGATTTGCAGCGAGGCAGTCATGGTGGGGGGGGAAGGTAGCGGTGGCGCGAATGTGCCGGCGATGGGCGAGATATCGTCCGGGGTGAGCCCGACGGCGGCAGTGAGATGATAGTGATTGCAGAGGTAACCGTTTGTCGGATCAAAGCCGATCCAGCCCGCGCCGGGGAGATAGAGTTCCGTCCAGGCATGCAGGGCGCCTTCGGCCACTTTCCTGCCGCCTTCAAACTCGCAGAGATAGCCGCTGGCCAGCCGCGCCGCGACACCCAGGCCACGCGCAACTTCCGCGAGGAGCACCGTGTAATCCCGGCACGACCCGCGACCGAGCCGCAGCGTCTCCGCGGCGGAGTGGGCTGCGCCTTCCTCGCGGCGTTCGTAGGCGATGTTTTTGTGCAGCGCATCATTGAGGCTCACGAGAGTTTCGACTGTGTCCTGCGGCGATGTCGGTGCGGTCCAAAATGGCAGTGCCAGCGGGCCGCTGCTGGGGAGGTACGGCGCCAGCACGTCCGCCTCGCGGGGCGTGTATTGAAAGGGGAAATCGACCGCGTGTTTCGAGAGGATAAAGCCGAAGGGATTGCGCTCTTCCACATCGAGGTCGATTTGCAAACTTGCAGCCATCAGCGCCGATTTTCCGGTATAGAAAACGGACGCGATTTCGTTGTCGAAAAGGTCGTGCCGGTAATGCACGTCGGCATCCGCATTGGTTTGGAAAGCCAGACGATGGATCGTCAAGTGACGCCCCGTTTTTGGGAAAAGCCGGAAGTAGTGCAGCGAAAAGCTGACCGGTTCGCTGTAGAGATATTGCGTCTGGTAGCGGATGGCGATCTTCACGGCGTTGGCTTTGCTTTCTCGGGTTTCACCGCGCGGCGTTTCATCACGACGCGGACTTTCATGCCTTGTCCACCGCTGCCTTTGAAGGTGCCGCGAATCGGTGTGGCGTCGCGAAAGTCGCGTCCGAAGCTGACCGCGACGTAGCGTTCATTGACCCACTGCCGATTGGTCGGATCGATGGCCACCCACGTCATGCCGGGCACGAGCACCTCGATCCACGCGTGCGTGGCCACGGCCCCGACGAGGCGCCCGGGACTGCCGTCGGCCCGCTTGACGGGATCAGTCTCGATGTAACCGCAGACGTAGCGTGCGGGCAGGCCGGCGGTGCGCAGGATGCTGAGGGCGATGTGGGCGAAGTCCTGGCAGACGCCGACTTTATTTTTCCAAATCGTCGCCAGTGGCGTGGAGTTTTCGGTCGCTCCCGACTTGTATTCAAACTCGCTGTGGATGGCTTCATTCATGCGCTGGATGGATTCGCCGAGCGGCGCGCTGCCGCGCAGATATTTCCTGGCCCACTGCACGGATTCGCGCGTCGTCTGAACCACGGGCGTGGCGTGCAGGTAGTCGAAGATGTCGGTCATCACCGAACCGAAAATCTGGCGCGCTTCCTGGATCGAAAGTTCGAGGCTGCTCGTGGGGAGCGGCACCGGGTGCGTGCGCACGACGGCCTGATTGCTGACGAAGAGCTGCTTGTGCCGAAAGGGGAGCGAGAAGAAATCGACGCAGTTTCCGAAGTGATCGACGTAGGCGGACGTGGTGACCTCGGGGTCGATGACGATGCGATGGCTGAGGACGGTCTGGCGCGGGAGACTGGGCGGCGTCAGGCGCGCTTCACCGTAAGCTTCGGCGGCGGGATGCCCGTATTTGTAATGCGTTACGTGAGTGATCTCGAACTCCATCAGGCCCTTGAGTTAGACGGCGCTTTATCGCCGAAGTCGCGCCTGCCACCAAGCGTCAATTTGCGGAAGCGCGCGAGCCTTGAATTCGGCTTGAAAACGGATGTTGTCCGCGCACTTCGCAACGGAGGGGCCGGAGCCGGGAGGGAGGTTTTTTGGCGCGAACGCTTCGAGTTCATCGGCGCGGGCCGCGTCCTCGAAGGC
Source organism: Chthoniobacterales bacterium (assembly GCA_038240495.1). Taxonomy (GTDB): domain Bacteria; phylum Verrucomicrobiota; class Verrucomicrobiia; order Chthoniobacterales; family Chthoniobacteraceae; genus Chthoniobacter. Next base: position 6,704 of record JBBSDS010000174.1, read on the forward strand.
GTCGAAAATGCGGGGCACATAATTGGTGGCCGCGAGTGCCGGAACTTTCGCGAGAAGCGCCTCGAGATGCGCTTGGGCAAAGCTCCAGGCGAGTTCCGGTTGCTCGCCTTCGTGCGCCACGCTCTGCACGAGGTGGGTGGCTTCGCTCGCGACGAGTTCGTCGGTCACGGAAAGGGCGAGGGTCTTGGCCGCCAGCGTGGGATCATGGGCCGAGGCGAGCGCGGCGTAGAGCGCGCGCTTTTGCTCGAAGCTCTCCTCCTGCTTCGCGAGGGCGTGAATTTGGTCCCACGTCGCCGCGTCCGCCTTGCGCCCGATGATGGAGAAGACCGGCCCGCGGAGATTGCCGTCGAGCGCCGCGGAATTGCTGACGTGCCGGGCGAAACGAGCCCGCGCTTCGACGACGATGTCCTCGCTGCCGAAGACGCCGAGGATGTGGATGAGCGAGGATCGGAGTTGTGTTTCGAGTGGCGATTCACCGGCTTTCGCCTCCCAGCCGAGCCGCGCGAAATGCGGACGCAGAAAGCCGCACGCCCACGAGCGGAATGCGGGTCGATACTTCGTCCCGCGCTCCAGTCCATCGATCGACCAAAGCGCACCGATCATCTGCTCGAGCACCGTTGGCGATTGGTCGTCGCTGAGGACAGCGATGAGATCGAGATAGTCAGTGACGGGCGTGCGGTTGGCCTCGGCCATGGCCCAGGCGTCGTTGAGCAAGTTGAGCCGGTCCGCTTCGGCGAGGAGCGGCGCGGCTTTGCGCAGACGCTTCGAGAGCGGGGCATCGTAGGCCACGCGATAGTAGCCGACAGCGCCGATGTTTGCCTTGATCGCCTCCTCGGGCTCGATCGCCGCGCCCGGCTGTACATGCTCCTGCAGCAGCGTGAGCATGGCGCGATGCGGCGCGCCCGCCGGTCCGTAGATGACGGGAATCTGCCAGCTCAGCGACGCGGGATTTTTTTGATGAATCGTGAAACGTTCCTGCTCGAGTTGCGCCGCGACGCTGCCGCCCTTGGGCAGCTCGCTCACGCTGACCACGGGGAAGCCAGGCTGTTCCGTCCAGCTCGCAGCAAAGGCCCGCACCGGTTTGCCCGACTCCTTTTCCAGCGCCTGCCAAAGATCGGCTGTGGTGGTGCTGCCGTAAGCGTGAGCTTTCATATAGGCGCGAATGCCATCGCGGAACGGCTCCTCGCCGAGCCAGCTTTCGAGCATGCGCAGCACGGCTTCGCCTTTCTGATAGGTGATTTCGTCGAAGGCATCATTGGCTTCCGCTTCGGTGGCGACCGGCTGCTGGATCGGATGGGTGGTCGCCCGCGAATCAAGGCGCATGGCCCATTCCCGCCCGCCCGCGGAGCGCAGCCAGACTTTCCAGTCCGGATTGAAATGGTCGGTCGCCTTCGTTCCCATCCAACTCGCGAAGCCTTCGTTCAGCCAGAGATTGTCCCACCACGCCATCGTCACGAGATCGCCAAACCACTGGTGCGCAATCTCGTGGGCGACGACTGCGAAGACCCACTCGCGGGTGGCTTGCGCGCTGGTCGCGGGATCGTAGAGCAGCGCATTGTCCTTGTAGATGATGCAGCCCCAATTCTCCATTCCGCTCGCGCCGGTGCTCGGAAGGGCGATCTGGTCGAGCTTGGGCAGCGGATACTTGAGGCCGAAGTACTCGTTGTAATACGCGAGGATTTTCTTTGTGGCCTCAAGCGCGGTGCGCCCCTGCTCGCGCTTTCCGGGCGTCGCGAGGACGCGGAGTTGCGTGCCGTCGATTTCGTCGTGCAGTTCCTCAAACTCGCCCGCGACGAACGCGAGGAGATAGCTCGCCATCTTCGGCGTCGGAGCAAAAGTGATTTCCTTTCGTCCGTCATCGCGCGGCTTTTCGGACGCCACGGGCATGTTGGAAATGGCTTGGAGATTTTCCGCGATCACCGCGGAGAGCGCGAACTCGGCGCGAAACACCGGCTCGTCCCAGCAGGGAAACATCCGCCGGGCATCGGTCGCTTCCATCTGCGTGGCGAGCGCCTGCCGCGTGGTCCCGCCGGTTTGGTACGGCGCGAGATAAAGGCCGAGAGCCTGTTCCGTGAGTTTGCCGGCGAAATGCAGCGAGAGTTCGTAGCGGCCCGCGGGGAGTTCTTCATCGAGGGTGAAGGTCAGTGTTTGCTCGGCGGGATCGAGCTTCGCGGTCAGTGGGATTTTCCGAGGGGCGTCGAGTTTCGCGTCAGTGATTTCGAGCCCGAGGGCATTGAGCACGATCTGTCGCACGGGCTGGCGGACCGCGATGACGATGGTTTCCGTACCGGAAAAAGCTGCCGCGGCGATGTCCGGTTCGATCCGGATATTGTAACGCAAAGGCACGACGGTCTTCGGCAATTTGCCCGGCGTCTTTTCAAAGACGAACGCCTCTTCGGCGCGGACGACGGTTCCCAAAGCGACGAGAAAGAGGAGGCAGAAATGACGGATCGCGGCACGCATGGCGCGCGAATCTGCAAGACGCGATGCGGCGTGGAAAGCAAGAAGCGCGTGCCTGGATCGCGCTAATACTGCGGGCGCGTCCGTGCTATCTCGGCAGACCCGGATAAGTCGGCGGAACCGGGACCGGCGGCTGACTGATGATGCGGACCCGCCGGTGGACTTCGTTGGGATTATTAACCGCGGGGGTCGGGAACTGCCTCAGGGGTTGTGCGGGAATCGTGATCGGTGGATTGACTGGCCGGGGAATGTTCATCGGTTGAGGCGGAGGCATGCCGGGAGATTGCGGGATGGGAATTCCGTTCGTCGGGATGGCGCCCATGGGCGGTGGTTGCGGCGCCGATTGGGGACCGCGCAAGTCGGCCTCATTGAATTCGAGCTTCGCCGTCTCCGTGCCCTTTTGGAGGATCACCGTGCTTTTTCCAACCGTCTCGGACCAATCAACGCTCGCCACGGAAACGCCATTGGCCGTGTTGGGCTCATGGCCAAAAAGCGAAAACTGGGTCGAGAGATCACGCGCCTTGATCGACACAAAATCGGTATCGCCGACGCGGGCGATGCCGCTGACAAACCAGTTCGCGGCGAACGAGGCTTGGGGCGTGATCACAGGTGCCGCGGGTGTGGCCAGTGCGAACGGGGATTTTTCCCCCATCGCGGCGTAACGGTCCGCGGGCAATGCTGCCGGCACAGCTTGCTCCGCGCTCCAGGCGCGACTTGCGAGAAGAGCGGTGAGGACAAGCAAAGGGGACACTTTCATCGTCGGGTATAGGAGAGTGAATTCAGCGAGGGGCGTACCAGCGGGCGATTTTGAAACGACCGTGCATTTTAGTCGCATCGGCGTCGTCGATTTTCAAGTTGGCGGTTTCCACGGCAATGAATTGGTCTGGATTCTGTAACTCATGAAGAAACGCGATCAACGGTTTCCATGAACTTTTCGTCTCCACTTCCACGGAGATGGAGGCGTAGTTCGGCTGGCGGTCCGGCAAGCGAATCGCCGGATTTTCCAGCAACACGCTGTGCTCACGGGCGACGTCCTTGATTTGGTTGAGGAGTTGTACGCCCGCCGTATCCGGACTGGTCAGGGTGGGCTGCTTCTCTTGCAACCAGGCGTCGCGCTGCTCCGAAAAGCGGAGGTCTTCGGTCAGCGACTGCATGTGCTGGAGCTGTTTCGTCTTCGCCGCGATGTCGGCGCGAAGTCGAGTCCCGCGCTGCGCGAATTGCTGCACGAGATACACATTGGCAAAAATGAATACGACGCCGCCGACGCC
>JBBSDS010000175.1:0-10397 GCA_038240495.1 Chthoniobacterales bacterium
AAATGCCGACAGAAGTTGCGAGGCAGCGTCGAGGAGCGGCGGGGTCAACAAACCAGCGTTGACCGCGGCAGCATCCGCGAATCGACCGACGACCTGCGAGCGCGATTGCGAGATGCTTGCGAGGATTTGAAAATGCGGACCGTATTGATTCCCGTTGTCGCGCAGTCGTTGATAGAAGTCATCGGCGATCTCGATTGGGGCCGTGTGCTCGGGGACTTCGTCGGCGAAGGTCGTCGCGCCCAAATCCACCTGGAGTCGTACGCAAGGCTGCGCGTCCGGCGATTGCCGGACAAAATCGCTGGATGCCTCGAACAATTCGTAGGCGACTCGACCGTTCTCCCGCTCTTCGACCCGGACGGTGATCGCGACATCATCGTCGTTCAAGATCACCGGATTTTCGAATTCGATGTGGCGCAGGCTGACGGCGTCCCGATCAAAAAGCTCCCGGTGAATTCGCCGAACGAGCTCGATGTGAAAAGCTCCCGGCAGGACCACCATGTCGTGGAAGCCATGATCGGCGAGGTAGGGGAGTGATCGCAGGCCGACCTGAAATTCAACCAACCTGCATCCGGGAGTCGATGAGGTCAGAGGTGCGGCGGAAGCCGGCAGCCAGAATTCGGGTTGCTCTTCGGGTTGCTCTTCGGTTTGCAATCTCATGTCTCCCGGTTCGCAATCCGTTTGCGGGCGCACTGTCCGCCAGCCCGAGGGACGGGGAGTTGCCCGCCGGATTCTGGCGACAGTTGGTGGTTACAGGTCATGAATTTGGTTGCTTGCGTGGTATGTCACGCGAATGCTCGCGAGTCGATGTCCAGAACACCGGCAGACGATACCGCCAGCCATTATTTAGTGTCGATGGTCTCGCAAGGCCAAAATAGCAGAGGCTATGCCGGGGAGTGCCGGCTGGAACGGTAATGCGGCTGGCGGGTTATACGACGGGCGCTTTCGATCGCGGTGTCCCGAAGTGGCGAGAGGCGCTCTGGGTCGCGGTAAAATGCGTTTTCTTCCTCAATCCGTGGCCGTGGCCTTCGGTGCTTCGCGTGGCGTTTTTGCGGGCGTTTGGGGCTCGAATCGGAGCGGGGGTCGTGGTGCGGGCGCGGGTAAACATCACGTTTCCGTGGCGGATCGACATCGGGGATCATGTGTGGATTGGCGAAGAGGTGCTCATCCTCAGCCTCGCCCCGGTGACGATTGAATCCAACGTGTGCCTTTCCCAGCGGGCCTTCATCTGCACGGGTTCTCACAAATTTTTGGCACCCGGTTTCGACCTCGTGACCAAGCCGGTGATCATCCGCGAAGGGTCGTGGATCGCGGCGCAGGCTTTCATCGCACCGGGTGTGGAGATCGGGGCGGGAAGCATGGTGAGCGTCGGGAGTTGTGTGCTGGAAAATGTGCCGCCGCGCTCGCTCGTCCGCGGAAACCCGGCGGTGGTGGTCAGAGAGTTTGGAAGTCAGCTCGCCGCCGAGGGGTGAGGCGTTAAGTCGGGCTTCCGGGGACTGACGGTGGCTTCCACCGCCTTGATGAAGCGGGGCCGCAACGCGCTGCTGACGAATTGCGCCCCTAGCCGCCGCACTTCGTCCGAAGGTGGCAAGCCACCGGCGTCGGCGGCTTTGGTGATCGCGTTCATGAACTCCGCCACGTCTCCACGGCGCACGCACTGAGCGTAGCGCCGATCCTGGATTTGCGCGGCCAGATCGGTGAGGTGGCATTCGTCCGGGCACACTGCGAGGAAGGGCAGCCCGAGAAGCAGAATGTTGTAAATCTTGCACGGATGCACGATGCCGGTGAAGGGCTCTCCCATTACTACAAGATGGATATCGGCGGAGAAGAGTGAAGCGGAGAGCTTTTCGAAAGGCTGATACGGAAGGCAGAGGATGTTGGTGAGGCCACGGGTGCGCGCGAAGTCCTGCACCTTCGGAAATTCGCTGCCGCCCCCAATGAAAACAAACTGGATGCGCTCATCTGGCGCGAGTCGCTCCGCGGCGGCCAGTGTCGTGTCCAGCGGATGGCATGGGCTGTGGTTGCCGGAATACATGACGACAAACTTCCCCGTGAGGCCGTGTTCGGCGCGGAAGGCCGCGCGCTGGGCGGCGTCAAGTTGCACGGCGCCGTCGTATGACCACGGCGGATCGATGTGGAGCAAAGCGGTGGGGACGCCTTTTTCCTCAAGTCGCCGCGCCATGAACCGATCCAGCACCATGATGCGCGCGGCGCGGCGGAAGCTCCACCGCTGCAGTTTTGAAAGGACACGCTCCATGAGCCCGCCTTCGCGCAACCAACCGGCGGCTACCGCTTCATCCGGATTCAAGTCCATGACCCACGGCACGACTGCACCGCCCTTGAGCGCTGCGATCAAAGTCCCGAGCGTGGAAATGAGCGGCGGCGAAGTCAGGCAAACAGTGACGTCGAAGTGTGGCAGGCGCAGGAGGATGAATGTGGCGGAGAGCCAAAAGGACGCGAAGTCCACGAAGCGCCGCCATTTGCTGCGCTTGCCCAGCCCTGGCGTCCAGATGCGATGAATGGTGATGCCTTGCCAGGTCTCGTGCGTAGGGAAACGCTTCGTCGGATCGTCGTAGCCCCGGCTGGAAGCGACCGCTGTCACGTCATGTCCAGCCTGGGCCAACCCGAGCGCGAGATCGGTGAGATGTTGCGCGGTGGAGACGTGGTCCGGATGAAAGCATTGGTTCAGCAGCAGGATGCGCATGAGTTGATGAATCTGATTGGCCTCCCAAAAATTTGCACGGTCGGCGTGGGAAGAGCAGGGATTGATCCGAGCTTTAGATCTCGGTGCCGCCGATGTTTCAAGAATCTCGGAGTAATACCATCCCTCACAATTCTTCGGACTGAATTTGAGGAAGGACGGAATGACGGAATTTTCCTAAATTACGGAATGAACCGACGGCGCCTCGGATTCCGTCATTTGGTCAAATTCCGCAATTCCGTCCGCCTCTCCGACCGCGTCGGGTTTGGTCGTGGATCAAGTTTGATTTCAATATCGCGTGTCATCCTGAGCGTAGTTCCGTGCGGGCGAAGGTGGGACGGAACGGAGTCGGATGATCCCGGCGATCCTGGGCGAAACGATCCGCGAATGCGCCGGACTCCTTCGGCAAGCTCACCACAGGCTCTGCGACTGCGTTGCGCCTCCGTTCCGCTCAGGATCGCTCGCCATTTTCAAACTGACACACTACTGTTCATTGCGGTCACTGGCACTTTTCGTGCTAAATCTTTTATAACGCGCGCACCTATCAATGATTACCACGGGCCACTCGGTGAGGCTGGAAGGGGATGAATCCCGCGGCCTCCGCCAGAATCTGGCAGGAGGTTGCCGCGCATGATCCTCACACTGCTCTTTTTTGCGCTGGGTTTTTTCGTCTCGTTCCTTTGCACCCCGTGGGTGATCCGGCTTTCAGCCACCGGCGTCGGACTCGATTACGCGCACGAATCGCGGAAGAAGCAGGCCGTGCCTGTTCCGCGGCTGGGCGGGATGCCGCTGATGCTCGCGACTTCGCTGGGCTTGGTGCTAATCTTCGTCCTCAATCCGAGCGATATCACCAATTGGTTTCCCGTCATGGTGGGGACTTTGCTGATGTACGGGCTGGGCCTTTGGGATGACCTGAAACCGCTCGGTGCCAGAAAGAAATTGGCGGGACAATTGGTGACGGCGTGCCTCGTTTACAGCATGGGGCTGAATATCGAGAAATTCTCGTATCCCGGCGAGGTTGGGACAATCGATCTCGGCGCCTGGAGCCTGCCGGTGACAGTCTTCTGGCTCATCGCCGTCCCAAATATCATCAACCTCATCGACGGCTTCGACGGATTGGCGGGCGGTCTAGGACTCTGCATGGCGGTGACTCTCGGGATCGTCGGTCTGCATAGTGAGCAGTTGCCGGTCGCCTATTACGCTTTCACCCTCGCGGGGGCTTTGCTCGGCTTTTTGGTTTTCAATTTTCCCCCGGCGAAAATCTACCTCGGAGATGGTGGCGCCTATCTGATCGGTTTCACGATCGCTGCGCTTTCGCTGACCAGTTCCAACAAAGGCTCGGTGGCGAAAGTCCTCTTCGTCACGATGATCGCGCTGGGCGTTCCAATTCTCGATACGACCTTCGCAATGGTCCGACGAGGCCTGCGCGGCTACCCGATCTTTCGCGCAGATGACGAACATTTTCACCACCGGCTCGAAAAGTTGGGCTTTTCGAAAAGGCGCATTCTCCTTGGGCTTTACGGTCTCTGCGTCGTGCTCAGCTTCGTGGGGTTGAGCGTTATCTGGAGCCAGGGAGGAACGCTACCCATCGGCATTGGCGTGCTTTTCCTGCTCGCTCTCATCGTGCTGCGCTACTTTCATTTTCTGCGCACTTGGGATGACGTGCGACGCAGACTCAACTATGTCCTGCGGCGCCGGCACGTCGTGCAATACGCCCTGCTCCAGGCGCAGGTTCTCGAACTGGAAGCCGACCGTTGCGAGTCGGCGCAGGAATTTTGGGAGATCTTCGACCAGACCCTGCGACGCGTCGGTTTCGTCGAGAGCACCGAGGACGCGCCGCTCTTTCAGATCGATGTCCGATACAACGGCAGCACGCCCTGGACGCTGCATGCGCCGCGGCATAAAGGGACCGAGAACGAGTGGCGGCGCATCGCCGAGTGCTTCCGGCCGGTTTACGCGAAGGCGAAGCTGAAATGGCGTCCATGAAGCCTGCCAAGGTGCGCCGGTCGCTGGAAATTGAGGTCCGCCGATCGCCCGGTCAACGTGTCGCACTCGGAGTATTCGCGCTTCTCGCGGTCCTCGCGCCGGTGCTTTTCGGGGCTGTGGATCGGTTGCCGCAGATCATCCTGCTCGGGCTGCTCGGCATCGGCATCTTGGCGCAGCCGCCGGCTGTCGTTCCGCTCAGCCGCTGGGGAAACCGCCTGGCGATCGCGTTCTTTGCGCTCCTGCTCGTCAAGGAATTTGGGCCGGCGAAATGGTTTGGCCAAACTTTGTGGCACACGGCGCTGACGCGGGAACTCGCGCTCGATTTGCCCTTTACTCACAACCCCGAACCGGCGCGCGCGCTCGACGCTCTGCTCACCGGAGTGGTCGCGATTGTGTGGTTCCTCTGGGTTCGGCGGTTGGCCGCCGAGCGCGAGAATCGCCCGGCGCTGGCGTGGAGCCTTTTTGCCGCGGTGGCGATCGTCGCCGCCGTATCCTTCGCCATGCGCGAACCCGATCCAAAGGCCATCTTCGGGCTGCGCTACACGCCGGGATGGAGCGGATTCGGACCATTCCCCAATCGCAACCATTCGGCCGATCTTTTTGCGATGGGCGCGGTCCTCGGGTGCGGATGTCTGACTTGGGCGGCGTTGCAAAAAAAATGGTTCACGCTCGTTGGCGGCGGGCTGTTGCTCGGCCTCATCGTCCTCGCCTTGCTGACCACCGAATCGCGCGGTGGATTGATGGCACTGGGTCTTGGCCTTTTGATGTATGTCGCGCTCTGTCTGTGCAAATTGCGAAGTCGTCGGGCAGTTGGCGTTTCCGTGGCTGCTGCGCTTGTTTTCGCGGCCATCGCTCTTTCCTTTGGCTCGTCGGTCTTTGCCCGATTTCAGTCGCACTCTGGGGACGTTTCCAGTTTTACGCGTATCGAAATCTGGCGGGATACCATCGCGATGTGGAAGGACGCACCACTCCTGGGCCACGGGCTGAATACCTTCACGCAGATCTTCCCATTATACGAGCACCTGAAGCTGGATAATCAGGTCGTCCTCCACCCGGAAAGCAGTTGGTTGCAGTGGCTCACGGAACTCGGTGCAATCGCGCTGTTGCTCGCGATGGTCGCCGGTGTGCTTTTCTTCGGCACCCACATCCGCGAAAGCTTTTACCGCAATCGCAGTTTCTTCCTGCGGGCTGGAGGATTCGCGGCGGGTTTCGCATTGCTCGGACATTCGTTTTTCGACGTGCCAGGGCATCGCTGGGGCACTGCGGGCTTTGCCCTCGCGGCACTCGCCATCGCCTGTCCGATGCGCATTGAGGGCCGACGGGTCATTGAGTCCCGCCGCACTGCTTTCGTCCCGCTTGGGGTCGCGATTCTTTGGGTGCTTCCCTTGATCTGGTACGTTCCCGACTGGTCGCCGCTGACGCTCTTTCGCGTGCTTGCCCGGAGCACCGTCCCCGGCACTGTGCCGCTCGCCGAACTCGAAACTACGCTCCGTTATTTTCCCCTCGAACCGGAATTGCATCAACGTGCCGGGCTGGCCCAGTTGCAGGTGTTTGGCCTGACAAAACCCGGCGTCTGGCAGCGGGAGTTTGCCATCGCGGCTCGGCTCACGCCGAGTTCGTGGTACCTCTCCTCCGCGCAAGCGCGCGCCTGTCAGCGGATATCACCAGCATTGGCCATTGGCTATTGGCAGCAGGCGATTGAGCGCGGCAGCGATCACCGCGAGGAAATCTTTCGCACGGCTGTCGAGGCGACGAGCGGTTCGCCGCTCGCTGCGGCCGTGTGGGGACGATACGCGACAGACCACCCGGATCTTCTTCTCCGCTATGCGCAAATCGCGCTAGAGCCGCAGGGCGCTTACTACTACGCGCTGTGGTGGAAAGACCGGGCGCTGAGTGCGGATCTTAGTCCAGATGAGATTCGGGAATTCTACGACCTGGCGCCGCGCTGGGGCAGCCGCGTGCAGTTCGACGAATGGATGCTTCGCCGAGCCAAATGGCAGACGCGTGATTTTCGACAATGGGCGGCGTTGCTCCACACTTGGGGCGACGCCGAACGAGCCTGGCAGCTTCTTTCAAACGCCGTGCCGGAGCCTGATTTCCCGCGCGCTGCGCCGGGCTCCGATCGCGAACAGATGGAAAGCCGCTGGCGCCTTGCGCCGCAGAATTTCGTGAACGCCCAGCAACTGGCCCTCGCGCGTTATCAGACGGGCGAAACTTTTCAAAGCGACGAGCTCATCCTCGCCGTTGCCGAGGGCAGTGCTGCGCCATCGTGGTTTGGGAAAAAGGCCGCCTACATCCTCGCGAGACACGGTCGGACCGGCGAAGCGGTGGCACGGTTGCTTCGGGCGCTCTGAGCGAACGAATCCCCGCCGCACACAGATTCTTGTTGCCGTGACTAAGATTCGCCGTATCTCCGGCGTCTTTATGGAATGAGTGAACGAGCGGCCGGCTCCGAGCGGCGATATTCAGCAAGAATCCAGTGTGGAAGCGTTTCTCCCCAAGGCAATCACCACAAATCTGAAGAAGAAAACATGAGCAAGAAAACGAGTGGAATTTGGATCTTTACCCTGCCGGCATCGCTGGTCGTCCTCGCCTCCGCCTACTACATCAAAGTGCCCAACGTGCGAAAAGCCGTCGATTCCCGCGCCCCTTGGGTGGCGGACGTTCTCGGCCGATTCGTGGAAGAACCGCGGGCCGAAACCGTCGTGATCAAAAAGGAAAGACCCGCCGGGGCTGCCCATTCCGCCGAAATGATCGCGGCGCCGGCGCAGGTCGAAACCGCGAAGGAGGGATCGAGTCCGGTGGCACCCAAAGCGACGCCGAAGCCGGTCGTGTATGATTTGCAAATGATCGCCAGCGATCCATCCATTTGGCCGAAGAGAGTCGTCCTGAAAAAGGCCGCGAGTTTTCCAGCAGTGGTGAATGGCAAGGTCGTGGGTTCGCTCATCGCGCCTGCCGGCGCCGAAGCCAACTTGAAGTCGATCAAAGACGACAAGGTCGGACTCGAGTTCCAAGGCGGCGGAGCGTGGCTGCCGGCCGATGAGACGGATCTGCTCGCGAGGGTCCAGTCCTCGCACTGATCGTCAGGCCCACGGGCGGCGCGAGGGTTTGACGGCTCCGCGCGCCACCCGCATACTTGCCCCATGCAGCCCGGCGTCCGCGAACGCGTCCTCACTTATCTGACTGAAAAAGGCATGCGCAAGACCACGCAGCGAGATGCCATTATCGAGGCGGCCTTCAGCACGACCGAGCACTACACGGCCGAGGAACTCCTCACGATGGCTCGCCAGGTCGATCGTTCGGTGTCGCGCGCCACCGTCTATCGCACCCTGCCTCTCCTTGTCGAATGCGGCGTCCTCAAAGAAATGGACTTCGGCAAGGACTACAAATTCTACGATCCGAACTACATCGACCACCCGCATCACAACCACCTCATCTGCGTGGACTGCAACCGCATCGTGGAATTTGAAGATCAGCACATCGAATTGCTCGAAGACTGTATCACCAAGCGACTTGGCTTTTCCCCGGCCTCAAAAAGCCTGCGCATTGAGGCCAATTGCGACGAACTCAAAAAACGTGGCGCCTGCAAGAATCGAAAAGGGTAAGACTCCGATTCATGTGGAAAGGCCGCTTCCAGCAAGAAACATCCGCGCTGCTTCAGCAGTATTCCGAGTCCGTCAGCTTTGACTGGCGGCTCTGGCGGCACGACATCGCCGGCTCGATGGCGCACTCCGCGGCCTTGGAAAAAGCGGGACTGATCACCGCGGAAGAACGCGCGAAGATCGTCGGCGGATTGCGCGAGATCGGTGCGGAAATCGAAGCGGGACGATTCCAGTTCAAGACGGAACTGGAAGACGTCCACATGAACATCGAATCCGAGCTAACGCGGCGCATCGGCGACGCCGGCGCGAGGCTTCACACCGCGCGCAGTCGCAATGATCAGGTCGCCCTCGATCTGCGGCTTTACCTGCGCGACGAGGCCGATGCCATCGTCGCCGCGCTCCGCGAGATGCAACGCGCGCTTGTCGATCTTGGTGCACGGCACTCCGAAGTCATCATTCCCGGCTACACACATCTCCAGCGCGCGCAGCCGGTTTATTTCGCCCATCATCTGCTCGCCTACGTCGAGATGTTCGACCGCGATCATGACCGCATCCTCGACGCCCGCAAACGCATCAACGTCCTGCCGCTCGGCTCCGGTGCGATTGCTGGCTCCACGATCCTGCTCGACCGCGAACTCGTCGCCCGAGAACTCGGCTTCCCCGCCATCACGCAAAACAGCATGGATGCCGTGAGCGACCGAGACTTCGCTGTCGAACTGCTTGCCGCTCTCGCGCTCATCGCCGTGCATCTTTCCCGGCTGAGCGAAGACGTGATTCTGTGGGCGTCGAGCGAGTTCAAATTCATCACGATCAGTGACGCCTTCACGACCGGCTCCTCGCTCATGCCGCAGAAGAAAAACCCAGACGTGGCCGAGCTAACCCGCGGTAAATCGGGCCGCGTCATCGGCAACCTCGTCTCGCTGCTGACGACGCTGAAGGGCCTGCCCATGACCTACAATCGCGACATGCAGGAAGACAAGGAACCGGTCTTCGACAGCGTCGATACAATCAAAGCCGCGCTCGCCGTCTTCGCTGCCATGCTCCACGGAATCACCGCCAATGCCGCCGCTTGCGCCGCTGCTGTGGCCGACCCGATGCTCCTCGCCACCGACCTCGCCGACTACCTCGTGAATCGCGGCGTGCCGTTTCGCAAAGCGCACGAAGTGATCGGCAAAGCCGTCGCCCTTTGCGGACAAAAACAATGCGAACTCCCGCAACTCACGCTCGCCGATTACCAGGGACTTTCACCCGCATTCGCGGCCGACGTGTTTGAAGTGCTGACCGTCGAGAAATCGATGAGCGCACGCCAGGCGATCGGTGCTCCCAGCCCGCAGAATGTCGCCAGCCAGCTCGCCCGCTGGCATGCGCAACTCGCATAAGAGTGCGCGTAAGAATCCACCCCGCGTGTCATTCTGAGCGGAGTTCCGTGTGGGCGAAGGTGGGACGGAACGCAGTCGAAGAATCCCGGCGTGTGACCATCGATCCTCATGCGAGACCTTCCGATGAGGCGTAGGAATTCAGCACCTCTGTGCGCGTCCAGCGCTGGAACAAGCCTGCACTTTCTGCGGGATGAAACGGCAACACATCCGAGTAGCCGGGAATGACGACTTGCACCGCAGGGAAGGGAACCTCGGGGTCGGTCAAATCGACGACGATGTAGTCTTTTCCCAATGTCTCGCAGATGGTGCGGGCGTGGGTGATGTCTTTGAGGCAGTCGGAATACTGGGGACCTTTGTCGAAGGGCACGAGCTCGCCTTCGCGCAGGAACTCGGCATCGCGGTAGGGCACAAAACCGAACATGAAAGCGGACATGAAATTGTCGCAGTCGTCCGGCTGACTCCGCAGACTGCGGAAGTCGTGTTCGAGCAGACGGGCGAGCCGTTTCTCGCGGTCTTCTGCGTCCGGGGGGAAGAACTCGTGCAGCCGGCGACCTTGCGTGTATTCGGAGAAGGTCCGCAGCAGCGCTTCCTCGCGGTCAAAGGATGCGCCGACTTTGAAGAAGTGCCGAAACTGGTAATCGGCGGGAATGTTTTCATCGACAAAGTACGCGCCGAGGCAGGGCAGGACTCCGCCGAAGGAGAGGTCTTTGAGGACGACGGAAATCCCGCGCT
>JBBSDS010000176.1:0-10240 GCA_038240495.1 Chthoniobacterales bacterium
ATCAGCGCAACTCCACTCGGGACACCTGCGGTTTCGCGAAAATAGCGCACGTCGATGCCCTCGCGTTTCAGCCCCGCCTTCGCGGCGCGGCCAAATTCGTCATCACCATGCCGCCCGACAAAAATCACGCGCGCTCCCGCTCGCGCTGCCGCCACGGCTTGATTCGCGCCTTTGCCACCCGCGTGCCGCGCAAACTCACCGCCGAGCAACGTCTCGCCGGGTCGCGGCAGACGCGGACATTGCACGACGAGATCGGTATTGGAACTTCCGACGACGACGATGCGCGGCGGACGGACAGCTTTCATCTTTTGCCAGCGTAGGCAGCACCAAAGTCCGCGCGAGCGCCGACTTCACTTTTCCACTCGATCCGCGCAGACTTCGTTCCCCACATGGATTTGAAAACATACCTAGGAAAGCGCGGCACGTTGATCGACAAAGCCCTCAACCGCTGCCTCCCGCGCGCCACGATGAAGCCCGGCACGATCCACAAAGCGATGCGCTACAGCATCTTCGCGGGCGGCAAACGGCTCCGCCCGGCACTCACGCTCGCTGCCGCGGAAGCCTGTGGTGGAGAGGTTTCGCGGGCGATGCCCGCCGCGTGCGCCGTCGAGTGCATCCACACCTACTCGCTCATCCACGACGACCTGCCGTGCATGGACGACGACGATCTGCGCCGCGGACGCCCTACGTCGCACAAGGTTTTCGGCGAAGGCGTCGCCGTTCTTGCGGGCGACGGGCTGCTCACGATTGCCTTTGAGATTCTCGCATCGGCGAAAGCGACAACGCGCTATCCGGTCGCCGCGCTCATTTGCGAACTCGCTGTCGCATCCGGCAGCAAGTGGCTCATCGGCGGCCAGGTCGCGGACCTCGAAGGCGAAGGCAAGAAAATCAGCGGCGAGGAATTGAAATACATCCATCGCTGCAAGACCGCCGCGCTGCTCACCGCGAGCATCCGGCTCGGCGCGATGAGCGCCAACGCCAGTCCGGCGCGCCTGAAAAATCTCACCGATTTCGGCCAGGCACTCGGCTTCGCGTTTCAAGTCATCGACGACATCCTCGACGTGACGCAAACCACCGAGAAACTCGGCAAGACGGCGGGGAAGGATGTGGCGGCGACGAAAGCAACCTACCCTGCGATCTTCGGCCTCGAGCGCTCTCGCGACGAAGCTCACCGCCTGACCCGCGCTGCGCATGCCGCGTTGAAATCGTTCGGCAAAAGCGGCGAGACCCTGCGCGCCTTTGCGGACTATTTGCTGGCGCGCGATTACTGAGCGGCGCGGTTCGGATAGGCGGGCTTCTTCGGCGTCGGCTGCGGACTCCATTGCAGAGCTTTCGAGACCTCCTCGATCGCCCGTTCGAGCTGCGGGTCGCGGCCTTGTGCGAGCGCGGTCGGATCGTCGAGCACCGTGATGTCGGGCTCGACGCCGCGACCTTCGATGATCCATTTTCCCGACGTGTCGTAGATGCCGAAAGTCGGCACCGTCACGTGGCCGCCATCGATCAATCCCGGCGCGCCGGTCATGCCGATGAGCCCGCCCCATGTGCGCGTGCCGATGATCGGGCCGAGCTTGTTTTCGCGGAAAAGGTACGGAAAGCAGTCGCCGCCGGAGCCGCTCCAGCCATTGGCGAGGATCGCTTTTGGGCCAGCGTTCAGGACCATCGGCGTCGTCCAGTCGCGACCATCGCGCACGCCGTAGTAGTTCAAGACTTTGCGCCCGAGCAACTCGACGAAGCGGTCGGGAATTTGTCCGCCGGCATTCCAGCGCTCATCCACGATCAAGCCCGGCTTGGCGACCTGCGCGCGGTATTGCTGATACAATTCGCTCTGGCCATCCCGCCCCGTGTTCTTCACGTAGATGTAGCCGATCCTGCCGCCACTCGCGGCCTCGACTTTGCGGCGGTTTCCGTCGATCCACGCCTTGTGCCGGAGCACGGCCTCGCTGGCGATCGTCTGCACGAGTACCACGCGCGCACCATCGCGGGTCGGCTTGTCATTCACGGTGATCTGGATCGGTTTGTCGGCGAGTCCCTGAAACGCCGCCCATGGATCTTCGCGCACATCGAGCGTGCGGCCATTGACCGCGATCAGCCAGTCGCCCTCTTTCACATTTACACCCGGCTGCCGCAGCGGCGAACGCTCGCCGTCCCATGCCGCAGCCTCGATGATCTTCGTGATCCGATACGCCCCCTGCTCCAGCGCAAAGTCGCAACCGAGATAACCCACGGTGCGCGTCGGCGCCTCGTCGAGATCGCCACCGCCGCGATACGTGTGCGAGCAGTTCAGTTCGCCGAGCAATTCGCCGAGGATGTAATTCACGTCGCTCCTCGTGACCGCATCCTCGAGCATCCGGCCATAGCGTTCGCGCTGCGCCTTCCAGTCCACGCCGTGCATGCCGGGGTCGTAGAAAAAATCGCGCTCGATGCGCCACGCGTCGTTGAAAATCTGGCGCCACTCCGCCACTGGATTGATCCACGCTTCGAGGTTCCCCACGACCAGCGGCTTATCCAGTTTCTGCGCTTCGAGCACGTTGACGATCCCCCAGGTGTCGCCTTTCTTCGCCAGCAGTTTTCTGCCGTCGGCGGAGAGTTCCGCGCCGCCGCAATCGTCGAGGATCACCTTCTCCTCGCGCTTCTCCAGATCCCAATACGACAGCGGCGCGGGACCTTTGCGCGCACCGACGCGCGGCGGCCAGCGGACGATCACGCGGCCCGGCAGCGCCATGAGATTGTCGAATCGTCCACCACCGAGAGGAAGAACGACGGCGCGCGCTTCCGCGTTGTCGAAATCAATCGTCACTGGCTTCGGCCTCAGCGGCCCGGGACGCACCACACGCAGACCAGTTCCGGGGGTGGCGGGCGCAGGTGTCTCCGCGGGTTTCTGCTCCTTCAGCTCCACTTCGCCCTCGGACTTTTTTGGCTCGCTCGTCGGCGGCGCTTCCTTTTTTTCCGGTGCAGGAGGTGCGTCCTTTTTTTCCTCCGGCTTCTCCGGCGGAGGCAGGTCTTTTCTCACCGGCTCCTCATCGTTGCGCGGGGCGAGCGGCGATGGGATGTCCTTGCGCAGCGGCAGCGCTACGAGGCTCTGCTGATTGGTGTAGATCCATGTGTTGTCCGACTCGCTGTAGATCGGCTCGAAGATGCGCTTCGAGCGGTAGTAGAGGTAGCGCCCGTCGGGATCGAAGACCGGCAGGTCGTCATCGAAAAAGCCGCTCGTCACAAAGTGCCAGCTCTTGTCTTTCGTATCCACAATCTTGATCGCCGTCTGCCGATTTTCGCGATCCGCCGCGAAGGCAAAGAAGCGGCTGTCCGCCGACCAACTCACGGCAAACCGCGCAAGGTCGCCTTCGTACATCCACATTCCCTTGTCCACGACTGCCGACTTTTTTGTTTCGAGGTCGCAAACGTAAATGCGCATCGCCTGGTCGATGAACACGATCTTCTTCGCATCCGGCGACCACTGCGGCCGATAGCGAAAGCCCGGACCGAGCGTTGTGATCTGCACCTCCTCGCCGGGTTCGTCGGCACGGCGCAGCGTCAGCTCGTACTCGCCGCTGCGATCGGAGAAATACGCGATCCACTTTCCGTCCGGCGACCACGCGGGGAAGCGCTCCGCCACCCCGCTCGATTCCGTGAGATTGCGCACGATTCCGTGCTCTGCCGGCACGCTGAAAATCTCGCCGCGCGCCTCGAAGAGCGCCCGCTTTCCTGTCGGCGAGATCGCCGAGTTCCGAATGAGGCCCGACACTTTCTCGACCCGCGGCCGCAGCGTCGCGCGATCGGTTAGCACATTGATCTTCACCTCGCGCGGCTTCTCTGTCGCGAGATCGAGCAGGAAAAGTCGGCCGTCATTTTCATAGACGATCTCCTCCGGCCCAATGCTCGGAAAATGAATATCCGTCTCGGTGTATTTTGTGACCTGCCGCGTCTGCTTCGTCTTCGTATCGTAAGCCCAAATATTCCCGCGCTGCTTGCTGCCGCGGTCCGACAGAAAATAAAGCGTGTCGCCATGCCACATCGGCTGCGTGTCGATGGCTTCGTTGTTCGTCACGTTCTCCGCCGTTTTCCTTTCGAGATCAAAAAGCCACACATCCGGCGCCATGCCGCCGCGATAGCGCTTCCACGTCGCGAAATCCGTCGAGATCGGCGTGAAGGCGAGCGTCTTTCCATCAGGCGAGAGCGCGCCGAATTCGCCGTACGCGACCGGCAATTTCTCGGGCAGCCCGCCTTGCGCGGACACCTTGAAGAGCTGCGACACTCGCTCTGTGAAACTCGTCATGTGCGACGCGAAGAGCAGCGACTTGCCGTCCGGCGTCCAGCTCAGCAAGCGGTCCTTTGCGCCGTGGTGCGTGATGCGCCGCGGGTCGCCGCCCGTCGCCGGCATCACGTAAAGATCGACGTTGCCGTCGTAGTTCGCGCTGAAGGCGAGCTGCGTGCCATCGGGTGAAAAACGCGGGAACTGCTCCTCACCGCGCGGCGAACTGAGCCGCAGCGCCGTGCCGCCCGCTTTCGACGCGAGCCAGATGTCGCCCGCATAGACAAAGGCGATCTGCGTCTGCGAAACCGCGGGCATTTGCATGAGGCGCGCATCGATTTTTTCGGGGACCGCGGCATCTTGCGCGAAAGCGGACGCGGCGGCGCAGATCGCCGCGCCAAGTCGGAGGGGGAACTTCATAGCGGGATGAGATACCGGGAAGGCGCGGCTGTTCAATCACCGCGTGACAGAACTCCGGGGAGCGCACGCGTCTCGCGTGCGGGTTTCGGCGTCCCGCCGAAACGAACTTCCCTGCGACATCGCTGAAGAAAGTGGACCGAAAGTCGGGCGATGCATTCCACGCAGCCGCAGCGCCGCCATCCTGAGCTTGTCGATGGACCTCCATCTATTTGCGGGCGGAGGTAGCGTGGAGCGATGGAGCTATTTGCTCCGCACCACCTCCGCGCACGAAAAGTTAGCGGTCCTTCGACAAGCTCGGGATGACAAAATGGAGGAGCAGCCTCCGGCTGCGATACCGCGCGCCGTGTGATTTTCGGTCCAGCCTTTAAGGAATCTCACAACCCGAAATTCACGACCGCGAGTCCGCGCCACAGAGCTCTCCTACTTCGCCGCTTTCAGCGACTCCAGCCACGCGAGCAGATTGGCCAGCTCTAGCGGGGTGAAGGCGTTGAGCAGGCCCTCGGGCATGATCGAGATGTCGCGTTTGCCGCGCTCGGCGAGGTCGCCTTTCTCGATCGTGACGGTCTGTCCGGCGACGTTGCGCACGTCGAGCGAATCGCCGCCTTCGCGCGTGACGAAGCCTTCCACTTGCTCGCCCTTCTTCGTCTTGAACCACTGGCTCTCGAAACCCTGCGCGATCTTGGCGCTCGGTTTGAGGATCGATTCGGTCAGCGCGGCGCGGTCGTAGATTTTCGCAACGGCGCTAAGGATCGGGCCTTTGGGCGGTTCGTCGGCGGTGATGGTGTGGCAGGCGATGCAACCGGCTTTGAGGAACATCTCGGAGCCAGCCTTCGCGTCGCCGCCTTTCTGCACGGCTGCGAAGACGTCTTCGTATTTCATCGTGCCAATCAATTGCGCAGGCGCGCCGGTATCCTTGAGCCCGAGCTTTTGGTAGGCGAAGAGCGCGGCTTCGGCGACGGTGTTGTTCGGGTTGTTGAGGTTCGCTTTCACTTGATCGGCGAGAGGTTTCGCTCCGGTGCGAGCGATGGCGGTGAGCAGCGCGGCGGCGGCTTCAGGTTGCGCGAAGGCTTTCTCGACGGCCTTCTGCGCGGACTCGCGGTCCTTCTCCTTGCCGACCCGGCTGGTCGCGAGGTTCACGAGCACGGTCGCGGCGAACTGGCGTTTTGCCGCGTCCTTGCCGCGCAGCGCTTTGTCGTAGTCGCCGATCCATTTGCCGTTCTTTGCGTCGCGGCTGAAATCCTCGAACGCGGAGGTGAGAGCAGCGTGGGGGAGGTCGTGGCCGGCGAACGGCGCGAACGTGGTGAAGGCGGTGGGGAAGACGCTGCCGTTGTCGGCGCCTTTTTGGAGCAGACGCAGGGCGCGGGCGCGCAGCTCGGGCGTTTCGGCGTCGCTCTCGGCGGTGCTGGCGAGCGCGGCGACAGCTTCGGGCGGCAGCGAGTGATCGGGGCGAAACAGGCCTTCGACGGCGGTGAGCCGCGCTGGCGTGTCGTTGCCGCAGGCGGCGAGCATCTGCTCGACGAGGCCGGGGAAGTTGACCTTGGTTGAATACATTCGCTGCACGAGCCAGCGCGCGTCGTCACCTTTCGCGGTGTTGGATTCTTTTTTCAGCGCGGCTTCGATCTTGTCCGATTCGGCCCAGCGCACGGGTTTGTAAACCGGGCCGCTTGTATCGGGCCGCGTGGTCCACCACTCGCTCGGGTTGGCGTAGGGCGCGTCCTGGTTGTCGAGGCGGCAGAGCGCGTTGAGGATGCCTTTGCGCAGTTCGTCTTTACTGCCGGGCAGCCGCGTGATGAGGCCATCGACGACCTCCGGCTCGTAGATGCCGTAGAGCGCCCGGAGTGCGCCGGGCTTCACTTTTTCGTCGGCGGAATCGAGCGCGGTGAGGCAGACCTGCGACGCCTTCAACGCGCTGAGCGCGCGCACGGCGAGGTGCGCGACGACTGGGTCTTCGTCGGCGACGAGTGGGAGGATGGAAGGCGCGGCGTCGGCTTTGCCGAGGCGGCGCAGCGCGGTGATGGCGGCGGCGCGAACGCGGGGACTTGGGTCGTTGATTACCGCAGTTAGCGTTTGAGAAGGGATTTGAATACCGAACTCCGTCTCGTCGCCCATGGCGCGGATGGCATTTGCCCGGAGGGCCTCGTCCTTTGCGAGCACGAGCACCTGTGTCCAGCCGATCGCCCCGCCCATCAGCTTCATCGTCTCGAGCGCAGCGACGCGACGCGAGAGATCCATCCCGGAAGAAGCCAATTCGCGTAGGTCTCCCAGCGCCGCTTCTTTTGGCCCACGCCGCACGATCTCGCGTTGCGCGGCAAGGCGCATCGTCGCGCTCGGTGACACTACCAGCACAGCGAGTTGGCCGCGCGAAAGTCTGGGTAGGTCAGGCACCGTTTGAGGCTTCGCGTCCTTCTTCACCACCCGCAGCACATAGCCCGCGAACGGCCCGTTGTAGTTGAACGTCGCGCCTTCCCAACTCGTGATGTAGAGGCGGCCGCTCGCGTCCACGTCCATGTCGGTCGGGCGCACGAGCTTGATGAATTCCTGCGCGCCGGGATTTTTCGGATCGGCGTCTTTGGCGCTCGGCACGAGTTCCCAGCCGGCGCCCTTTTGTTTGAGGGGATGGTAGAAGATCGCGCTGCGGCCCCACTCGACGGTGTAGAGACCGTTTTGCATTCCCGGTTCATCGAGCCAGAGCGCGCCGCACGGGCTGCCGCCGCCGTAGTCGGCGAGCGGCTGGAGATGATCCTCGACGAAGTTCACGAAGAGCGTCGGGTAGCCCATGTGCGCGCCGGGTGGGTTGAAGCTGAGGCGATCGTTCCAACCGCCGCCGTCGTTGGTGTTGTCGCGGGTGAATATGTCGAGCGTGGGCGAGACGGCCACGTCGTAGATGTTGCGCGTGCCTTCGACGACGAGCTCGAGGCCGGTGCCATCGGGGCGGATGCGCACGATGCCGCCGCCGCGATGTTTGATGACGGTGCCGTCTTTGGCCTTCGCCTCGACGCAGCCGTAGTCGCCCATCGCGATGTAGATGAAGCCGTCGATGCCCATGCGGCAGCCGTTCGTCGTGTGATCCGCGCCGCGGAAATTGAGGTCGAAGCCCAGGCCGGTGAGAATGTCCTCCTGTCGGTCGGCTTTTCCGTCGCCGTCGTCGTCGTAATATGCGGTGAGGTTCGGCGGGTGCATGACGTAGAGCGTGCCGGGCATTTTGCCGTCGGCGCCCATGCCGTTGCCGTCCCAGATCACGCCGCGCGGGCTCTCGGCTTCGCAGAAGATCTTGAATTCATCAGCCTTCCCGTCGCCGTCGGTATCGCGCATGCGGATGACTTTGCCAGGATTGCCGGGACGGCGTTTCGGGTCAGGCGTCTCGCCGGGTTGAAGATTGCGGTCGCGACCGAGCGAGCCGTTTTCATCGACGGCAAGGAAGATCGTGCCATCAATCGCCGCGCTGACCGCGATGGGATAGCCGCCCTGCGGAGGTCGCGCGAAGACGGTCGCAGCGTAGACTTCGGGCAACTTGACGGTCTTGAGGATTTCCTCATCGGTGCGCTCAGCGAGCTGGCCTTTGTTTTGCGCGTAGAGCGGAAGTGCGGCCGTGACGAGGCAAACTGTAAAAAGCAGGCGGACTCGGAAGGACATGGGGAAATTCATGGTGCCAACTCATTCGGATTTCCACGTTTCCTTGGCGAGCCTTCTTTGCGCCGCCTGCGCCGCAAGACGCGCTGCGGGCACAATTTGATTTGGCCGCGCCGGACGCTGTGCTTAAATTCGCGGCCCCACTTTTTCTGTATGGCTATTTCGTTTGCGAATCGTTTCAACGCCGACCTCCTCGACCAAAACTATGAACGCTGGCGGAAGGATCCTGCCTCGGTCGATGCAACTTGGTCCGCATTTTTCGAGGGTTTTGAACTCGGTGCCGTGCAACCGAAAAACGGTGCCCTGCCCGCGCAACATAGCGCCGCGGCGAGCACCGGCGATGGCCTGCTCCAGACGCGCGTCGATGGGCTCGTCTATGCCTACCGCACGCTCGGCCACACGATCGCGAATCTCGATCCGCTGGCCGATGAACGACCGCAGAATCCGCTCCTGAGCCTGCGCGAACTGAGCTTTGAGGAAAAGGATCTCGACCTCGTCGTCAGCTCAAAATTTTTTCTCGGCGACCGGTCGATGAAACTGCGCGAAATGATCGCCGAGCTGGAAAAAATCTACTGCAGCCCGATCGGCGCGGAGTTCATGCATATCCAAAATCTGCGCGTGCGGAACTGGCTTCGCGAGAAAATCGAGGGCCGTCCATCGGAGTCGGCCGCGCCGGTTGACTTGCAGCGGCGCATGCTCCGCGAGTTGGTGAAGGTCGAGAGTTTCGAGCATTTCCTCCACACGAAGTATCAGGGCCAGAAACGGTTTTCGCTCCAGGGAGGCGAGGCACTCATCACCGCACTTTACGGCATTCTCGAAAATTGCCGGGCGCGCGGCGTCGAGGAAATCTGCATGGGCATGGCGCATCGCGGACGCCTGAGCGTGATCGCGGAATTTTTGCGCAAGCCATTCAAGTTGATGTTCGCGGAGTTTTCCGAGAACTACATCCCGAACACCACGGCGGGCGATGGCGACGTGAAATATCACCTCGGCTATCTCGTCACGCGGAAGCCCAAGACCGGCGGCGAAGTGGAAGTGCGGCTCTCCGCGAATCCGAGCCACTTGGAAGCCGTGAATCCTGTGGTCATGGGAATGACGCGGGCACGGCAGCGCATCCGCCAGGACACGGAGGAGCGGAACAAAGTCATCGCCGTGCTGATTCACGGTGACGCCGCATTCGCCGGCCAGGGCGTCATCGCGGAAACGCTGAACATGTCGCAGCTCCAGGGCTACCGCATCGGCGGCACGATCCACCTCATCGTGAACAACCAAATCGGCTTCACCACGCTCCCGGCAGACGCGCGCTCGACGACGTATTGCACCGACGTGGCGAAGATGATCGAGGCGCCGATTTTCCATGTGAATGGCGACAACCCGCTGGCCGTGCGCTTCTGTGCGGAACTCGCGCTGGAATTTCGCCAGACCTTTAAGCGCGACGTGGTCATCGACATCTACTGCTACCGCCGCTACGGCCACAACGAAAGCGACGATCCCGTCTCCACGCAGCCGACGATGTATGCGGACATCAACACGCACCCGAGTGTCGGGACGCAGTTCAAAAAGCGGCTCATGGAATCGGGCGTGATCACCGCGGAAGAAGCGACTGCCTTGCAAAAAGAAATGGACGACCGGCACGAGAAGGCGCTCGCCGACGTGAAGACCGCGGAAAAAGACCAGACGATCAACAGCTTCACCGGCTCCACCGCCGTGCCGCAGCAGCGATATTCGCACGCCCCGGTCGATACGGCAGTCTCGCGGGAAAATCTCGCCAAGATCGTGAAGGCGCTCACGACCGTGCCGGAGGGCTTTGCCATTCAATCGAAACTGAAAAGCTTCCTCCTCGAAAAACGCGCGAAAATCTGGGCGGAAGGCGGACCGTTCGATTGGGCCTACGCCGAGGCGCTCTCGATGGGCTCGATCCTGCTCGATGGCATCCCGGTG
>JBBSDS010000177.1:0-10196 GCA_038240495.1 Chthoniobacterales bacterium
GCATCCGGCGACGAATGCGGCGGCTGCCAGTCCTCGCCAAAGTGCGCGCGCCACTCGCTGCGGAAATTTTCCTCGTATCCGCTCTTCACCCAAAACTCCGGCTCCTCGAGGTGCAGCGCCACCGCGCCCGCATCCAGCGCGCGCTGCACGCCGCGCTTGAGATAGCCGCCATACGCCGCGCCCGGCGACATGTAGGGAATGTCGCCGTGATGAATCACCACCTTGCCGTCGCGATCCATCTGCGCCTCGCCGTCGTGCTTCGTCCCGTCGTAGCGCCCGTTGAGGTAGTCGTTGTAATCGCCCCACGACACGCCCGTCATCACGTGAATGGGATACCCATGCGCGCGCCACGACTCGATGCGCGCCGGCAGCGTCGGATCGATCCCATACACAATCGCTACGTCCCCCTCGATGTGCGTGCGCGGCGACCACGGAGCCCAAGTCTGGAAAACCAGCCGCTCATCCGCCGCACGAATCTCCGCCGCCGACCGCCGCGCCTCCTCCGCGCGGATCGCGATCCCGTTGAGCAGGAAAATCGCAGCGAGCGTGCGAGGGAGGAGCTTCGGCATCATTCGGCCCGCATCATTGCAGCGCGCCCCCGTGCCTTGCACCCGGATTCTGCGCGCCGAGCGGCACCCCTACGAAGTTTCATGCTTCGTCTGCACGGCAACTCAGTTCCTTTGCGCTGAGATCGTCGGCGAGCAAGAGGATGATGCTGGGTTTGATCTCGCTGCGTTCGCGGACAAAGCCCGAGGGACGCGAGCAGGAGGAGAGTGGCGATGAATTTCATTTCAGATGCCGGTTATCCGCCTCGAGACAACGTTGCCGTTGTTCTCCACGCGGAATTTTTCGACGTTCTTCGGCGCACCCTGCGCGGGCTCTCCGAAGTCGTTGCGTCCGACGTTCATTGCTCCCCTCATTGAGGGAGTTTGATTTTGCGTTCGCGGAGGAGACGCTCGATTTGCGCCAGGAGGTCGGTTCCTTCGAGGCTGGCGTCACGGACGGAGGTGATGATGGCGCGGTCGAGGCGCGGGTCAGCGAGAGCGAGGAGTGCATCAAGCGCGGCGCGGCGTGTCGGCTCGGATGCGCTGGAATCGGCGAGGAGCGCGGCGAGGTGGTCGCGCGTCGCGACGGCTTCGAAGTCCGGGTGCGCGAGCAGTCGGCGGGCAGCGGCGGCGGCGGCAATGACGATGGCGTCGTTGCGGGACACCAGGGCTTCGTCGGTTTTCGGAAGGGGCGGCCGGGTCGCCGAGATCGGCGTGCGCAATGAGCGCAGATGGGGCGTGGGTTTTTCCAATCGGCGACGAGAGCGGTAAATTTTGGCGCGAACTCCTTTGCACCCAGTGCTCCGAGGATGCGGATGGCGGCGCGGTTCCATGTCGTGTCGTTGCTGGTTTCGAGGATCTTTTTTGCCTCATCAAGGGCGCGCGGATCGCGCATGGCGGCGAGGGCGGCGAGGGCGGCGACCGCCTGCTCCGTGAGGTATGGCTCGGAGGCGTGCTCGATGGCGTAGGGATAGCCGTCGCGCAGGCCGTGCTTCCCGAGGAGTTTGGCGATGCGGAGCTTGCGATGGAGGTTTTGCTCCTGGGCGATGCGCGGCTGGAGGGCGCGCGCCGCCGCGGGCGAGCCGATGTGGAGCAGCGCCTCGACCGCCGCGTCGCGCGTTTCCGGTTCATCGTGGTCGAGAAGTTTTGCGAGCGGCTCGACGAGGCGCTCGTCCGACGTGCGCCCGCAGACAACGCGAGCGACGCCCGCGAAAAAGTTCCGCTCGTCGCCGTTCAGCGGCAGGGCGGCGAGCCTCGCCACGAGTGCCGCGGCGTCGGCGTCCGGCAGCTTGCCGGCGGCTTGGATTTCCGCCTCGCAGCGGAATCCGGCGGCGATCTTTTCCCCGGCACGGCGCTCGATCTCAGCGGCTCCAGCGGCGGCGTCCACGCGCGCGCAATTTCCGTCGGATCCCCGTAAAGGTGGCGATGGGCGAAAGAGCGAGCGGAAGAAGAACCAGCAGCTGGAAGCCAGGTAAGCGCCACCACTTTTGAAAGACGGTTGGAAATAAGTTCTGCCGCCGCGCCTCGTGAAGCGAATTCCTCACGCTCTTGACGATGAATATTTCACCGGTGAGCATTGTCTTCGTTTTGCTGTGGTCCGTCGCTGGTTCGTCGTTTGCGCAGAGCGTTGATTCATTGAAGTCGCTCGAATTGATGCACGGAGGATGGCCGCGCGCGTTTTGGTTCCGACAGGCAGAGGAGGGCGCAGTCGCGAAGCGTGCGGAGCTCGAGGCATTGAGTCGCGAGTTCGGCGGGCTGATGGGCATCATGGGCAAGGCGCTCGAGGAGGAAGTCGTGGGCCGCTCGAGCACGGCGGATTTTTTCACGCGCTTTAAGGCCGCGCACCCTCGCAGGCGGTGCTGCTGCACATGAACGGCCACTCGCGCGATCCGCGCTTCGAGTGCGGAGACTTCTTCGCGGGGCACTGGCTTTATTTCAACGGTGCGGGCAGCACCACCGATGTGTCTGCGCAGGCCGGTGAGACGGTGATTGGCGTGGCCGACCCCGGCGTTTTCGATGCGAGCGGCGGGCGCAGGGAACATTCGACCTGAAGAATCTGGGTCTCGGAAAACTTTCCGTCGTCTCCAAGCCAAAGCGCAACAAGATGTGAAACTCAACGACGGTTCCAGCGTTTCATCACCGCTCACGCTCCCCCCAAAAAGACGCCTTGTTTTTGATTCAACCCTAACCCCCACCATGCACAAACACCGCATCCTCACACTCGCGCTGCTCCTCGCGGCTGCACACGCCATCGCCGCCGACTGGCAGACGCTCTTCGATGGCAAGACCCTCGAAGGCTGGCGCACGAACTCCGAGCGCGGCTGTTGGAGCGTGAAGGACGGCTGCATCGTCGGAGAAGAGGACGCCGAGAAGCTCGGCAGCTACCTGGAGACCGCGAAGGAATACAAAGACTTCGTCTTCGAGTGCGAGGCGAAGTGGAACGACGTAGCCGACAGCGGCTTCATGTTTCGCGGGGAGCAGCGCATTCACGTCAACATCGGCATGTCGCCGAGCGTGAAACGAATGCCACAAGGAAACGCCCGGCATGAAGGTCGAGTTCCGCAAGCTGCGGGTGATGGAGCTGTGATTTGAAAGGCGAGCCATCATGAACCGATTCATCCCATCCCTGCTCGCCGCGATCGCGCTGGCGAATTTCTCCACGCACGGCGCCCCGGCTGGTGGCACGAAACCGAACATCGTCTTCCTCCTCGCCGATGATCTCGGCTGGGGCGATCTCTCGTCGCACGGGAGCACGTTCATCAAGACGCCGAACCTCGACGCGTTCGCGAAGCAGGGCACGGACTTCCATTGCTTCAACACGGCGAGCCCGGTGTGTTCGCCGAGCCGCACGGGATTCATGACGGGGCAATTCCCGGCGCGCTTCGGCGTGCGCGGTGCGATCGGCGGCGTCGCGAAAAATGTCGAGTGGGATCAAGTGGATTGGCTCGATCCGAAGGCGGTGATGCTGCCGCGGCTGCTCAAGGAAGTGGGCTACGTGACGGGGCACTTCGGCAAGTGGCACCTGCAAAGCGGGCAGGCCGACGATGCGCCGCTGCCCGGTGCGTATGGCGTGGATGAATACGCGCTCTTCCCCGGCACGGCGCATCCGAACGCGGTGCAGACGATCGGCGAGCACGAGATTTGGGGCGCGGCGGTGGACTTCCTGCGGCGGCATCGCGAGCACCCATTTTATCTCAACGTGTGGATGCACGAGACGCATCTCGCGCACAACCCGACGCCGGAGTCGCTCGCGGCGAATGCGCAACTCGACGAGCGCCAGCGCATCTACGCCGCGGTCGCGACCGATGCGGATAGTGGCGTCGGCAAAATCCTCGCGACGCTGAAGGAACTCGGGCTCGAAGAAAACACGCTCGTCATTTTCTCGAGCGACAACGGACCGGAAAACACGCACCCGACGATGAAGGAGATGCGCGGCGGCTACGGCGGCTACTACAGCATCGGCGAGACGGGCGGGAAGAAGGGCCGCAAGCGCAGCCTGCACGAAGGCGGGGTGAGCACGCCCTTCATCGTGCGCTGGCCGGGACACGTCCCCGCGGGTCGCGTGGACAAGACGACGCGGCTGAGCGCGACCGACTTGCTGCCGACGGTCTGCGCCGCGGTCGGCGTGACGCCGCCGGCGACGTATGTGGGCGACGGCGAGAACATGCTCGCAGCCTTCAGCGGGAAGGAAGTGCAGCGCACGAAGCCGCTATTCTGGGATTGGACCGGCACCGATCGCCCGGTGACGAACTGGCCGCGCTGGAGCGTCCACGATGGCGAGTGGAAGCTGCTCGTGGACGATGGCGGACGCGCGGAACTGTATCGCCTGGCCGACGATTCCGCCGAGGCGAGCGACATGGCGAAGGCGAATCCCGAAGTCGTGCAGCAATTGCGCACGAAGCTCGACGCGTGGAAGGCGACGCTGCCCACGGCGTTGCCAAAAGATTGCCTCAGCAACAAGCGGCTGCGCGGCCCGGCGTCGAAGTTCGTGCCGAAAACTGGTCCGAAAACGGACTGACCCCTGAAACGCCCACTGCTCCCGCTCCTCCTCGCCACATTCGCGTGCTTCGTCGCGCAGGCTGCCCAAGGCGGATCATGCGGAAGGCGCGAGCTTCGCGCCGCTGCTCAAGAATCCCGAACTGCCGTGGAAGAAAGGCTCGCTGATCTATCGTGAGCAGGGAGAGGCCGTGGGCCTGGTCACCGAGCGCTGGCGCTACAACCGCTTCGCCGGCCACCCGGAGCGCGACGAGCTTTACGATCACCAGACCGACCCCGCAGAAAATCGCAACCTTGTCGCGGATTCCCAGTATGCCGCTGTGCTCAAGGAATTGGGCGGCTTGATCGATGCCGGCTGGAAGGGCTGCCTGCCGCCCATGCGTTGAGGTTTGTCGCGCGTAGCTGCCGGGCGAAATTCGTTGTCCAAATTTGGCTGCCACGTGCTGTTTTCCTGAGGAATGAAAGCCCCCTTCTTCGTCCTCTTCCTTGCGTCGCTCTGCGCTCTTTGCGGTCAATCCCGCGCCGCCGCCGCGCCGAAGCCAAACATCATCTTCATCCTCGCTGACGATCTCGGGATCGATGGCGTGAGCTGCTACGGCGCGGATGCGCACAAGACGCCGAACATCGACCAGCTCGCGGCCTCGGGCACGCGGTTCCAGACGTGCTACGCGGCGCCGCTGTGCGGGCCGTCGCGCTGCCTGCTGATGACTGGGCGCTACGCGTTTCGCACCGGCGGCATCACGAATGGCTCGTGGCGCGGCGGTGGACCGGGCGCTCTGTCGAAAGATGAGCAGCCGATGGCGAAGCTCTTGAAACAAGCCGGCTACGCGACGGGTGAGTCGGGCAAGTGGCGGCAGGTCGGCGAGACGCCGCGCGACTGGGGCTTCGATGAATACTGCACCGACCCGACAGCGGGCGGCTGGTATTGGAAGGACAGCTACGAGAAGAACGGCGAGCAGGTCAGCGCGCCCGGTTCCTACAACCCGGACGTGATCCAGCAGTTCAGCATCGACTTCATCACGCGGCACAAAGCAGAGCCGTTTTTTTTGTATTACGCGATGCACCTCGTCCACAAACCGACGCTGCACACGCCCGACTCATCGCCCGGCGCGAAGGACGGACCGAATCTCTACGACGACAACATCAACTACATGGACAAGCAGGTCGGCGCGATCGTCGCGGCGGTGGAGAAGCTCGGCTTGCGCGGGAAGACGCTCATCATTTTCTCTGGCGATAACGGCACCGCCGTCGGCTATCCGTCGCCGGTGCATGGCCGGATGGTGAACGGCGCGAAGGCATCGATGCTCGAAGGCGGCTCGCGCGTGCCCTACATCGCGAGCTGGCCGGGCGTGACGCCGGCAGGCAAGGTGAGCGAAGACATCGTGAGCTTCGCGGATCAACTGCCGACGTTCGCGGCACTCGGCGGCGCGAAGTTGCCGGACGGTTTCAAATACGACGGACGCAGCCTCGCGCCACAGCTCCGCGGCGAAAAGGGCACGCCGCGCGAGTGGGCTTACGTGCAGCTCGGGCCGCGCTGGTTCGTGCGCGAGCGAGGCTGGAAGATGAACGAGAAGGCCGAGCTGTTCGACATGAGCGACGCACCGTTTGTGGAAAAGCCCGTCGCGGCTGACGACGACACGGAGCCGAGCAAAGCCGCGCGTGGACGGCTGACCGCGGTGCTCGCGGAACTCAACCCCGCGGGAGGCAAGACCGACGGTGACGGCAAGGCGGGAAATCCGCGAAAAGCCGAACGAAAGAAGAAAAACGCGGCGCAGGAAAACTAGACCGGCGACGGCGCAAACCAGCGATGAACGCCGCCGCGGATTCCACCTTTTCCCGCCGCGATTTTCTACGCGCTGCTTCCGCGTTTGGCGTGGTGACACTGGCGAGCCCGCTCGCGGCGGCGCTCGCGCCGATCAAGCGTCACGGCGCACCGCGGCTAAAGCTCGGGCTCAACGCCTACTCCTTCGCGAAGCTGCTCAACGACCGCATCAAGGGCGGCGCGGGCATCACCCTGTTCGACCTCGTGAATTTCTGTGCGAAGCACGACGTGGAGGGCCTCGACCCGACGGGATATTTTTTCCCGAACTACCCGAAGCTGCCGCCGGATGAATTTGTGAATGAGCTAAAGAAGCGCGCGTTCGAGTCCGGCATCGGCATCAGCGGAACGGGTGTGCGCAACAATTTCACGACGGCGGACAAGGCCGTGCGCGAGGCGGGAGTGGAACACATCAAGGAATGGGTCGAGGTCGGCGCGCGGCTCGGCGCGCCGGTGGTGCGCGTGTTCGCGGACACGCAGATGAAAGCGCAGACGTGGCAGACGATCTCCAATGGCGCGACGCGTGAGCAGGTCGAAGATTGGATCGCGGGGCACTTGCGCGAGTGCGCGGAGCACGGGAAAAAATTCGGCGTCGTCATCGGCGTGCAGAATCACGGCGACTTTTTGAAAACGAGCGAGGAGCATCTGAGCCTCATCCGGCGGGTGGACTCCGATTGGTGCGGCGCGATCGTGGACACGGGTTATTACAAGACGGACGATCCCTACGCGGACATGGCGCGCACGGCGCCGTTCGCGGTGAACTGGCAGGTGAAGGAAAAGCCGTTCGGCGCGGGCAGCGACGTGCGGACGGATTTGAAGAAGCTGCTCACCATCGTGCGCATGTCCGGCTACCGCGGCTATCTGCCGATCGAGACGCTTTCCGAAGGGCGCGAGAGCTACGATCCGTTCCAGGTCGTGCCGCCATTTCTCGCCGCAGTGGGGCAGGCGATCGAGGAGACAAGGGACATCGCGCCTCCGCAGGCTGCGGATGATGTTGAAATCGCACCTTCTCAACCAGCGACGACACCGAAGAAGGCGGCGTCTCCCGATCGCGCCGGCAGAAAGCCGCCGAACAAGAAGAAGAACAATCCACCGACCGCGCCGGAGCAAAAGTAACCCGATGACACGGCGCGCTTCGATTTTGGCGATGCTGGTCGCCGCGTTGCTTTCGCATGAGGCGAGCGCCGTGAAAAAATCGGACTCGGAGCCGCCATGCGAATCCTGATCCTCCTCCTCGCCGCGCTCACCGCTGCGCACGCGCAGACCCCGCGGCTCGATCAGCTCGACGTGCTCAGCAGCGGCTGGCCACGCGTTTTCTTTTTCCGCGCGGCGGAGAGTTCCGCGGTTCAGCCGAAGACGAATTTCGAGGAATGGGAGCGCTGCTTTTCGCGGCTCCAGGGGATCGAAGGAAAGGTGCTCGACGAGGAAGTGACGCGGCGCAGCGTGCGCAATATCGAGTTCTTCAGCCGCTTCAAGGATGCGCATCCGCGGCAGATCGTGCTCGAACATTACAACGGCTTCGCGCGCGATCCGCGCGATGCGGGCGCGCGGTTTTTCGCGGGGCATTGGCTCTACTTCGGCGGCATCACGCTCGACGTGGAGGTGCCGGCGCAGGCGGGCGAGGGGACGATCGAAGTGAGCGACGTGCGCCTTTTCAAAACCGACGGCGGGCGGCTCGGCAAAGCGAACGACGACATCGGCATCTGCGAACTCGACGCGGCGGGCCGGCCCGACTGGCACAGGGTCGAGCAGGTGAAGCTGCTCGAAGTGATTCCCGGCAGCGGACGCGCGGGCACGATCAGCGTGCTGCGCGGGCAATACGGCACGACGCCGCGCGCCTTTGCGAAAGGCCGCGCGCACGCCGCGCCGCACATGAGCAACGGGCCGTGGGGCAAGGACGGCGCGCTGCTCTGGGCGTTCAATCTCGCGACGACCTGCCCGCGCGACGCGCAGGGCCGCTCGTGCAGCGACGTGCTTGCGGATGAATTCGCGGAGCTGTTCGGTGCGGGAGGGCGGCTCGAGAAATTCGACGGCCTCGAGTTCGACGTGATGCGTTACGCGCAAGGCGGACGACCCGAGGGCTTGCGCGTGGGCGATGCGGATGCGGACGGGCGCGGCGACGCGGGAATCGTCGGCGGACGCAATGTGTATGGCGAGGGCACGATGAAATTTTGCGAGCGTCTGCGCGAGCGGCTCGGGCCGGACCGCATCATCATGGCCGACGGCTGGCACTGGGATCTCGTGCGCGCATTCTCCGCGCTGAACGGAATGGAGAGCGAAGGCTGGCCGCAGCTCGGCGACATGGACTTCACCGACTGGTGCGGCGGGCTGAATCGCGCGGTGTTCTGGCAGACGCACTCGGCGGCGCCGCATTTCAATTACATCAACCACAAGGGCCTCATCGCCGCCGGCGTGCGCACCGCGCCGTGGCCGTATCATCGCCTCGTCTTCGCGGGCGCGATGATGACGGACAGCGCGCTGTGCACGACCTTCGCGCCGCCGGTGAGCGACGGCGAAATCTTCGGCGTGTGGGATGAATGGTGGCAGGGCACCGCGCAGAAACTAGGCTGGCTCGGTGCGCCGCTCGGCGCGCCGGTGCATCTCGGCTTCGCCGCGCCCGACATCATCGGCGAAGGACTGGCGAAACGCATCACGAGCGACAACGCGGCCGTGCGCGCGGAAAACGGCACGCTGCACCTCTCCGGCAAGGACGGCGCGCAGGCGTTGACGAGCATGAAGTTCACCGTGCCCGTGCCCGCGAATGGCGAGCTGCTGCTGCGCTTCACCGCGCGCTGCGAGCCGGCGAAGATGCTGCCGCCCGGCGTGCCGCGGCTGCTGCGCGTGGGCGTGTCGGAAAATCGCAACGACCTCTCCGCGACGTGGCTCGATGCGCGCGCGATGGATTACACATTTTACGCCACCGGCCTGCCGCCCGATCAGCCCGCGAACGTGACCTTCGAGATCGAAGGCAGTGAGCCGCTGACCATCACCGCTCTCACCGCGCACGCGCACGCCGACGCGATGGTGCGCGAATACGAACAGGGCGTCGTGCTCGCGAATCCGTCGGCGAAGCCATTCGACTTCGATCTCGCGAAACTTTTTCCGAATCGCAAACTCCGCCGCATCCAAGCCACGCCCCTGCAAGACACGACGACGAACAACGGCCAGCCCGCGAGCGGCACCGTGACACTCGCCCCACGCGACGGCCTTTTCCTCATCAAAGAATGAACACCATCAATCGCTACTTCATCGTCTTCGCATTGTGCTTGAGCGCCGCAGCCGCGGAGAAACCTGCCGCAGAAGCGGTTCCGGCAAAGGCGAGGAAGCGCGCGGTGGCGACGGAGCCCACCGACGGTTACGCGCGGGTGCCCCCCGACTTGAAAGTGGTGAAGGAGATCGTCTTCAAGAAAATCGGCGATGTGACGCTCGACTTGATGCTGTTCCTGCCGCTGGAGAAGAAATTCGAGAAGTCGCCGCTGGTCGTTTACATCCACGGCGGCGGCTGGGGCGGAGGCGATAAGTTCAAGGTGCTCACGCGGGATCATATCGAGGTCGTGCGTGAGCTGAACCGCCACGGGCTGACTTGCGCGAGCATCGAGTATCGGCTCGCGAATGGCGCGCCCGCGACCGCCAACGAGAGCGTCGCCGACTGCAAGGACGCCGTGCGCTTTCTCGCCCGGCACGCGGCGCAGTATGGCCTCGATCCCGAGCGGATCGGCACGTTCGGCTCCTCCGCGGGCGGGCATCTCACGCTCGTCACCGCGCTCGGCGACGACCGGGATTACCCGTGCGATCCGGCGCTCGATGGAGTGCCGGTGAAGATTCGCTGCGTGGCC
>JBBSDS010000178.1:0-10192 GCA_038240495.1 Chthoniobacterales bacterium
CCCGCCATCAACGCCGCGATCTTTCTCTTGCTCGGCGCCATCGGCTTCATGCTCGCTTCGCTGGGGGGCTTTGCTTTCTACCTGATGAAGCGCGCCAACTCTCCGCTCCCTCCGCACGCCGAACTCACGCAAATGATCAATCCGCAGGAGGACGACACCAAGTAATATGTTCAGCATCAATAAAGCCCTGGGCATTTTGCCGAATGCCTCGGAACACGGCTACCTCGTCGATCACATGCTGGAGTTTTGCCATTGGTTTATGGCGCTGCTCTTCGTGGGCTGGTCGCTCTACTTCCTCTACACGATCTTTCGCTTTCACAAATCGCGGCACCCGAAAGCCGACTATCATGGCGTGCAGAGCAAAGCATCGGCGCATCTTGAATTTAGCGTCGTTCTGATTGAGGCCGTTCTGCTCCTTGGCTTCGGGCTCCCGCTCTGGGGCAAGCGCGTCACCGGGGATCAGTTTCCGGAAAGCACTGAATCAGTCCGTGTCCACGCCGTTGCCGAGCAGTTTGCGTGGAACTTTCATTACCCTGGTCCGGACGGTGTCTTCGGCAAACAGAACCTCGCACTCGTCACGGGGAACAATCCGCTTGGCCTCGATCCGAACGATCCGGCTGGGAAGGACGACATCATTTCCAAGAACGAACTCCATCTCATCAACCAAAAGCCCGCGGTCGTCGAGATCACGTCGAAGGATGTGATTCACGGCTTCGCGATCGAGCACATGCGGATGAGCCAGGATGCCATCCCCGGTTCGCGAATTCCGGTGTGGTTTCGGCCGATCCGCGCCGGTGAATATGAAATCGTCTGCTCGCAGCTTTGCGGCGCCGGCCATTACGCGATGCGCTCGATTTTGAAAGTCGAAACCAAGGCTGAGTTCGATGTGTGGATGAAGGAGCAGACTGACCTGCAACATCCGGCCGCCGCTGCGCCCGCGGCACCTGCTGCAAAGTGAGTCGGCCCGAGCGCCGACGGAGCTGACCGCACGGTGCGGCAGCAGGCGCTCATGCCGCGAACTGCTCGTGAATTTCACCGACTCCAATCCGCCTGCCACCAACCTCGGACTTGCCCGTTACGCGAAGCTCGTCGTGGTTGCGGCCTTCTGGCTTATTTTCACGGGCGGTCACACGACGACATTGGGCGCCGGCATGGCTTTTCCGGACTGGCCGTTGAGCAATGGGTCGCTGAATCCGGATGGTTGGTTGTCGAATTTTTTCATGTTTCTTGAGCACGGTCATCGCTTGACCGCCGGGCTTGTCGCGACCTTGGTGGTGGTCCTTTTCGGGTGGGTTTTTTTGCGGAAGACCAGCTTGCCGCGCGCGGCGTTTTGGCTGGCGTTTTGGGCATTGGTTGGTGTGCTTGCGCAAGCTGTGCTCGGAGGCTTGCGCGTGGTGCTCGATCCGCAAGGCATCGCCGCGACGACCGGGACCATCGCCACCACTTTTCGGGTTCTTCACGGATGCTTCGCACAGGTCGAGCTTTGCCTCGTCGTCGCTCTCGCAGCGGTGCTCTCGCCCGCGTGGCCGCAGATCGCGGCGCAGGCAGATTTTCGCAGGATTGCGCGCCTCGGATGGATTACGGTTGGCGTTGTGTTTCTCCAGCTCATCGTCGGCGCCACCATGCGCCATCTCGGTGCCGGTCTCGCCATCCCGAGTTTTCCGCTGACCCCGGAAGGCGGCTTCATGCCGAAAGTGCATAACGCCTTCATTGACTTGAATTTCACGCACACGCGCTTTGGGGCGGCGGTCGTGACGGCGTTCGTCCTGTGGCTGACGACGCGCACATTTCGACTGGCCGGCGGGGAGTCGTTGCTCATCCGTCCCGCTCTGCTGCTGCTTGCGCTTCTTGGCGCGCAGCTTGCGCTCGGCATGTTTGTCATTTGGAACCTGCGTCCGCCCATTCTGACCACACTGCACGTCGTCAACGGCGCGGCCTTGCTGGGGACCACCTTGTTGCTCACGGTGCGCGCCAGTCGCGAGCCATCTGAGATCACAATGGGCGTGGCGATCACGCGACGGCGTTTCGAGGAGGTGCGCGCGTGAACCGGGCATCACACGAAGTGGCCGTTCCGCTCGAAGTGCCGCGCGAAGAAGCCGGTCCGGGCGTCATGAGCGATGTCATGGTGCTGACGAAAGCGCGCCTGAGCCTGCTCGTCATCATCACCACGTTCGTCGGCTTTTGCATGGCGTCCGGCACCCGGCTCGATTGGTTGCTCCTCCTCCATGCCGTCGGCGGAACCACGCTCGCCGCGGGTGCCGCTGCCGTGCTGAATCAGTTCATCGAGGCGAATGTGGATCGTCTGATGGAGCGCACCCGGCATCGTCCGTTGCCGGCGGGTCGCATGCGGCCTGCGAATGCGCTCGTCCTTGGGATCACGCTCGGCGTGTTAGGGGTGACTTGGCTCTGGCTGGCGGTGAATGCCCTCAGCGCTGCGCTCGCCGCCGCGACGATCCTCATCTACATCGCTTTTTACACGCCGCTAAAAAGGCGCACTTCCCTCTGCACGATCGTCGGCGCGGTTTCGGGCGCGATCCCTCCGGTCATTGGCTGGGTCGCAGCGCGCCCTTCGTTCGATCTCGGCGCGTGGGTGCTCTTTGGGATTCTGTTCACCTGGCAAATGCCGCACTTCCTCGCCATTGCGTGGATGTATCGCGACGAGTACGCGCAGGCGGGCTTCGTCATGCTGCCGAGTGACGACCTCAGCGGTTGCGCGACGGCCATGCAAAGTCTGCTCTACACCCTCGGCCTCACCGCGATCACCGTCGTGCCGTTCTTCACCGGACAGGCCACGGGCGTCTATCTCGCGGGCGCGATTCTGCTCGATGCGGTCATGCTCTTTTGCGCCGTCCAGTTTCTCCTCCAGCGCACGCGGCCTTCCGCGCGCCGCCTCTTCTTCGCGTCGATCCTTTTTCTGCCCCTCATCCTCGGCTTGATGATCTTCACCAAGGTGTGATGGCACGACCGTTTCTGGCTGTCGTCCTGCTCGGCGCGGCTACTCTTCTCGGCGGTTGCAAAAAGCGTGACGCCATCGAAATGATCCAGCCGCCGGCTGTATCCACGGCCCTGCCAAAACATTGGACGCTTCCGGAGTTCGCGCTCACCGAACGCAGTGGCCAGACGGTCCACCTCTCCGACCTCGCCGGGAAAGTCTGGGTCGCAGATTTTTTTTACACCACCTGTCCCGGTCCGTGTCCGATGCTCACGAGCCGTTTCAGCGACGTGCAGAAAGCACTCGGCGCCGAGCCTGAGGTGCGGCTCGTTTCGATCTCCGTCGATCCTGAGAAAGACACGACGGAAGTGCTGAAAGCTTACGCCGAACGCTTCAAGGCAGGTGAGCGCTGGCTCTTTCTCACCGGAAGAAAAGACAACGTCTTTTCGCTCGCTCGCGACGGCTTTAAACTCCCCGTTGCCGAAGCCACGGTCGAAGGCGCTCCGATCATTCACACCACCCGTTTGATCCTCGTGGACAAGGCCGGCAACGTTCGCGGCTTTTACGAGGGTGCCACCGAAGTCGGCGTGCAGGAAGTTATTCGCGACATCCGGCGCTTGCTCAAAGAGAAGTGACGCACACATCCATGACTGTTCAGGATCTTCCAGCGATCAATGCTTCCCTCAACGCCCTGAGCACGGTTTTCATCGTCGCCGGAATCAGCTTCATCAAGAGCGATAAAAAGCAGGCACACATTCTCTCGATGCTTGCTGCGCTGGTCACTTCCACGCTCTTCCTGGCCTGCTACGTCACCTACCACCTGCTCAAGGACGGCGTTGTCACGCGCTTCACATATCCCGGATGGCCGAAGGTGCTCTACTATTTTATCCTCTTGACGCATATCCCGCTGGCCTTCCTGACGCTGCCGCTTGTCTTTCTCACGATCGTTCCCGCGTTCCAGGCACGCTACGACCGCCATCGGCGAATGGCCAGGTGGACCTTCCCCGTTTGGCTCTACGTTTCCGTCACTGGAGTGCTCGTTTACTTAATGCTCTACGTCTGGTTTCCGCCGACGCTGGCGGCGGTGTGAGGAAGCGCGACGCGGAGGAGCAATAGTCTCACGCCACTCCTCCGAGCGGCTCAAAATGGGGCGCGAACGAATTCCTCCTTCGCGGCTCGGGTGGGGTGCGTATATTTGGCCTCACCATGTCCGTCGATTCTTTCGTTCACCTGCATTTCCACTCCGAGTATTCGACGTTGGACGGCGCGGTGCGGATCGGGGCGGCGATGAAAAAAGCGCAGGAGTACGGGATGCCGGCGCTGGCGATCACGGACCACGGAAACATGTTTGGCGCGATCGAATTTTATGAGGAGGCGGGGAAGGCTGGCATCAAGCCGATCATCGGGTGCGAGGTCTATGTCGCGCCGGATTCGCATTTTAAAAAATCGGCGAATTCGCAGCGGGAATCGTCATTTCATTTCACGCTGCTGGCGCAGAATGAGCAGGGCTACCGGAACCTAGTGAAGCTCGTCTCGATCGCGCATCTCGATGGGATGTATTACAAGCCGCGGATCGACAAGGAACTGCTCGCGCAATACTCGGCGGGGTTGATCGGGCTGAGCGGGTGTCTGAAAGGGGAGATCAATCAGGCGATCATCGAGGATCAGTATCCGAAGGCGAAGGAACTGGCGGCGACGTATCGCGACATCCTCGGCGCGGAGAATTTTTTCCTCGAACTGCACAACCATGGGATCGAGGCGCAAATCAAGTGCAACCGCGTGTTGCCACGGTTGGCGGGCGATCTTGGACTGGGGTTGGTCGCGGCGAATGACGTACATTTTCTGAATCGCTCCGATCACGCTGCGCACGACGTGCTCATCTGCATCGGCACGGGCTCGAATGTGGCCGACGACCGGCGGATGAAGTACGTGGAGGAAGTCTATTTCAAGTCGCCGGCGGAGATGCGCGCCCTTTTCGCCGAGGTGCCGGAAGCGTGCGACAACACGCTCGCCATCGCGGAGCGTTGCGGGCTGAAGATCGATACTTCGCCCAAGTATCCGAACTACACGCCACCGGTGGACAAGACGCAGAATCAATATTTGCGCGAGATCGCCGAGGTCGGTCTGCGACACCGCTACGGAGCGGCGGCAGATTCGGAGGAGATTCGTCGGCGCTATGAGCTCGAAATCGGCGTGCTCGAAAAGCAGGGCTTCGTGAACTATTTTCTCATCGTCTGGGATTTCATCGACTGGGCGAAGAAGCAGGGCATTCCGGTTGGGCCGGGCCGTGGTTCGGCGGCGGGCTCGATGATCGCCTACGCGATGGGAATTACGGACATCGATCCGATCAAGTTCAAGCTGCTCTTCGAGCGCTTCCTCAACCCGGAGCGCGTCTCGCCGCCGGATATCGACGTGGATTTTTGCGTGAACCGGCGCGGCGAAGTGATCGACTACGTGCGGCAAAAATACGGCGAACGCGCGGTGTCGCAGATCATCACTTTTGGAACGCTCGGCGCGAAGTCCGTGGTGCGCGACGTGGCGCGGGTGCAGGGCTGGAACTACGGCGACGCGGACCGCATCGCGAAGATGATTCCAAACGAACTCGGAATTACACTCGCGGGCTCGGACAAAAAGAACAAGGACACTGGTGCGGTAGAGCACATCGCCGGGGCCATTGACAAGAATCCGGAGCTTAAAAAAGCAGTGGAGAGCGAGCCGGCGACGGCGCAACTCTGGGACATCGCGACCAAGCTTGAAGGGCTGACGCGCGGGGTCGGCGTGCATGCGGCGGGCGTGGTCATCAGCGACCGCGACCTCTCCGAATACATCCCGCTCACGCGTGCGAACGACGGCTCGATTGTGAGCCAGTATGCGATGGGACCGCTGGGCGATGTCGGCATGCTGAAGTGCGATTTCCTCGGACTGAAAACGCTGACCGTGATCACCGACGCGGTCGCTTTGATTCATCAAAACACCCCGGACTTCGACATTGACCGCGTCCCGCTCGACAACCAGGCCACTTTCGATCTGCTGAACAAGGGCGAGACGGTGGCGATTTTCCAACTCGAATCCGGTGGCATGACCGGTTGGGCGCGGCAGTTCGACATCCGCGACATCGAGGATTTGAATGCGCTCATCGCGCTCTACCGGCCCGGCCCGATGGACCTGATTCCCGACTATGTGAAGCGGAAGAAGGGGCTGGCGAAGGTGAAGGCGCCGCACAAGCTGCTCGATGGGGTGACGAAGGAAACTTACGGCGTGCTCATTTATCAGGAGCAGGTCATGCAGGCCGCGCAGGCGATGGCTGGATACACGCTCGGCGGAGCCGATCTGCTGCGTCGTGCGATGGGCAAGAAGGATAAGAAAAAGATGGCCGAGGAGCGGGTGAAATTTTGCGAAGGCGCCGCGAAATTGCACGGGATCAAGGAAGCCGTGGCGAACGAGGTTTTCGACACGCTTGAGAAATTCGCGGGCTACGGTTTCAACCGGTCGCACTCCGCCGCTTACGCGTGGATCAGCTATCAGACCGGGTATTTGAAGGCGAACTATCCGGTCGAATTCATGGCCGCGGTGCTGAGTAACGAAGTCTCAAATACCGACAAAATCAGCGTCTTCGTCGCGGAATGTGAGCGGCTGGGGATTACGATCCTGCCGCCGGACGTGAACAAGAGCGGGCTGAAATTTTCGCCGGAAGAGGTGAACAATGAGGGTGTCGCAGCCGCGCAAGCGGCTCGGAAGGTGAAGCCGGCGGTCGATGCCGAGGCGTCGGTGGAAGAAGATGGCGTGAGGTTCGAGGAACTGCCGAATGGGTCGGCGTTGCCGGTCGCTCTCGAGAGCGCGAGTGGGCGCAACCATGTCGGATCGATCCGCTATGGGCTCGCGGCAATTAAGAATGTCGGCGAAGCGGCGATGGCGGCGGCCGTTGCCGAGCGGCAGGCCGAAGGTCCGTTCCAATCACTCGAAGATTTCTGCGGGCGGATCGATTTGAAAAAGTTGAACAAGAAGGCTCTCGAGTGCCTCGTGAAGTGCGGTGCGTTTGACTGGGCGGGGATCGAGCGGGCGCAGCTTTTCTCGGAGATCGACGGCGCGCTGGCGGCGGCGTCTAGCGCCCATCGCGACCGCGCATCCGGCCAATTCTCGATGTTCGATGATTTCGCCGTCTCCAAATCCGCGGCGAAGACATCGAAGTCCGGGCTGCCTTCGGTGACGCCGTGGAGTTCCACGGAAAAGCTCGCGTTTGAAAAGGAGCTGCTCGGCTTTTACGTCACCGGCCACCCGCTCGATGACTACCGTCCGGCGCTTGAAAAGTCCGGCATCACGCCCATCGCGAAGCTTGGCGACGAAGAGGACAAGAGCACTCCGACCATCGCTGGTGCGCTCATTTCGGTGGAGAAGAAGTTTACGAAGAAGGATAACAAACCGTTCGCTGTGGTGGTGCTCGAAGATTTGACCGGATCACTGGAGATCATGATCTGGAACGAAACCTTTACCAAGAGCCAGGCGCATCTCGTCCAGGGCAACGTGGTCTCGATCACCGGCCGGCTCGACCAACGCGAGGAAGCGCCGCGGCTCGTCGCAAATGAAGTGAAGCCCTTGAAGAAACCGGCCCCGTTGGAAAAGACGGTCGTGCTAACTTTTGACCGCAGCCGCACTACAGAAGGCGACCTGGTGACGGTGCGAGAGGTCGTGCAGCGTTTTCCCGGCTCGCGCCGTTTGGAGATCCGCTTCTTTGACGACGAAGGTAATCGTCTCCGGATGATGGCCGGTGATGAATTCCGAGTGGGGTGGAATGCGGAGATGGAGAAAGAACTCGCTCCATGGCTGAAAATCTGACGCCGTAATACCGAACGCATTTGAAAAGCGGAGGTTGTGAGGGCGGAGACCCTGCGACGCCGAAACCCCCCCGCGGATATCGGCGGTAGTGGATCTGAGTGGGTTTGGAGCGGCGGTCTCCGACCGCCGACTTCATCTGCCACGCACGTCCCCGGGGGTCATAGCCCGCCGCTACAGCTCGTCTTTCGCTAAATGGAGCGCTACCAGGTCGGGCTCGGCGTCGCGGGAGCTCCGCCCTCCAGTCGAAAGTCCGAGGTTCAACTGCGTTTGGTATAAATTTTCGGACCCCCTTCGCCATCGCAGCCATCGCGCGAGGCTTCCGGAAAAGAAAAACGCCGGGACGTTTCCGTCCCGGCGTTTTTGATGAAGCGTGGAAGCTTTGCTTAGAACACGAAGCGGACGCCGACGCGAACCTGAGCCGCGTCATTCGGGCCGCCTGCCCAAGTGTAGCGACCTTCGCTGAAGACAC
Organism: Chthoniobacterales bacterium; assembly: GCA_038240495.1. Classification (GTDB taxonomy): domain Bacteria; phylum Verrucomicrobiota; class Verrucomicrobiia; order Chthoniobacterales; family Chthoniobacteraceae; genus Chthoniobacter. The sequence continues at coordinate 8,235 of JBBSDS010000178.1, forward strand.
CAATGTTGTGGGTGGCGCGCCATTCGAGACCGCCGCCGGCGTGGAACGAGCCAACCCTTGTGCCATCGATCTCAAGTCCGCCGCCGCCGAAGACGTACGGGGCGATGCAGAGTGCGCCGCCGTTGAGTTCGAGCGGGAAACGGGCAATGAGGCGACCGGTAAAGTCCCACACGCCATTCACGCCGCCGTCGAAGATGTTGCCATCAACGCCGACGCCGAGGTAGCGCATGAAGAAATAGTTCACCGCGATGCCACCGCCGAGACCGTCCGAATAGCCGCCACCTTGGGTGTCGGTATAGCTGCCGAAGATGTCGAGCTGAAGCTCTTGATCCTTAAAGCAGGGGTCGGGGATGGCCTTGTATTCTTTGCTCTCCTTCATCTCATGACCTGCGAAAGCGCTGGAAGCGAGTGCGAGGCAAGCGATCAAGGGGAATGCGATTTTTTTAATCATTATATTCTCTTGGTTGGTTTGGTTTGTTTCGTGCCTTTTGGGCTCGGTTGGCGGTGAGGGTTAAGGTAATCGAAATAGTCTGTAAAGCGTTTTTTTTGGGATGGAAAGCGCTGCAAGAGTGCTGGAATCAACCTATTGCTTTCGCTGGGGCCGACTTTCTGCGGCTCTTCGGACGGCAGGGTGCCGCCAGCCAACTTTGAGAGGTTTGTCCTCCGACCGCAGATTCGCCGCAATTTCCGTTTGTCTTTCCGGGCAAGGGAACTAGAGTCGCCGTCCCGTTTTTCCCGAAATGTTTCGCTCGCAAACAGAAATGAAGATTTTCTGCGGCTCGGCCCATCGCCAGCTCGCACAGCGCATCTGCGCGTTCATCGGGGTGCCGCTGGGCGATGCGACGGTGAGCTCGTTTCCCGACGGCGAGACGTTCGTCAAGATCAACGACAACATCCGCGGACGTGATGTCTTCCTCGTCCAGCCGACCTGCCCGCCGACGAACCAGAACCTGATGGAACTGCTGATCATGGTCGATGCGGCGCGGCGGGCGAGCGCGGCTCGGATTACGGCGGTGCTGCCATTTTTTGGCTACGCCCGCCAGGATCGGAAAGATCAGCCCCGCGTGCCGATCACGGCCAAACTCGTGGCCAATTTGCTCACGGCTGCCGGGGTTGATCGCGTGCTGACCATGGACCTCCACGCGCAGCAGGTGGCTGGTTTTTTCGACATCCCCGTGGATCACCTCTACGCGGCGCCGGTGCTCATCCGGTATCTGCGGGCGAAACAATTTCCCAACCCCGTGGTCGTGTCGCCCGATGTGGGCGGGCTAAAGATGGCGTCCGCCTATTCCCAGTCGCTCGGCGCCAGTCTGGCGATCGTCGCCAAGCGCCGCAAGAGCCCCACCGAGATCGAGGCGCTCAACGTCATCGGTGAGGTGGAAGGGCGCGAGGTGATCATCGTGGACGATCTGACCGAGACCGCCGGCACGCTCTGCAGCGCGGCGAAAATTCTGATGGAGCGGGGCGCGACAAAGGTCATCGCGGGCGTCTCGCACGCGGTCCTTTCCGATCTCGCGATCGAGCGGTTGAAAAAATCTCCCATCGCGGAACTGATCACCACCAACAGCGTCCCCGTGCGTTCTGGAGACGGCTTCCCGATTACCACGCTCTGCATCGCGGAACTGCTCGGCGAAGGCATCAAGCGCATCCACGACGATGAATCCGTCTCTTCTCTCTTCAAAATCAGCGAAACCGAACACGTCTAAATCCATGGCCAAACAACTCAAACTCACCGCGCAGACGCGCCTCACCTCCGGCCGTTCTGCGGTCAACAAAATCAAGAAAGAGGGTCTCGTGCCCGCCGTCGTCTATGGCGGAAAAGACCAGCCCGTCAAACTCACGGTCAACGCCCGTGAAATCGGCAACCTGCTCGCCCACGCGACGAGCGAGCACTTCCTCGTCGATCTCGAAATCGCCGACGGCAGCAATCGGACAAACCGGCTCGCGCTCGTCCAGGA
>JBBSDS010000179.1:0-10190 GCA_038240495.1 Chthoniobacterales bacterium
CCGTGTCGCCCGCCCCGGCGGCTGCGACGCCGCGTCCGATGGTCTGAAAAGCGGTCGCCTCGGTGCGTCCGTCGGCCTTGTCCGAGCCCGTCGTCGCGACATAAAAACTCGGCGCGGCGAGGCTCACGTTGTCCACGCGGATGAACTGCGCAGACGCATTCGGCCAAGGCTGCGGAGCGTCGCTGCCGATTTCCCAAGAGATTTGGATGAACGGTGCGAGCGGCTCGAATTTTCCCTCCCACGCGATCATCGCCGAGAGGTCGAGCGAGTGCCGGTAGAAGGAAACGGCCACCGGCGGATAGACCCAACCTTCGAGTCCGCCCGTGCGTTTTCGATCTGCGCCGAACGATGCGACGCGCACGCGCACGGGCCGCGGCAAACTCGCGCTGAGATCGAAGGCGAGGGTCAGTTTTGCCTGCGACGCTTCCGTATTTTGCTGGGCGACGAGGGGCGTGCGCAGCCCTGCGCTCCACGCCGCGGGTGCCGTGCTCGCATCGACTGCGAGCGTCGCCGCGCCGGAGCGCGAACCGCGAAACGTGTCGATCGTCCCGTCCGCGCCGATGACGTGCGAGGTCTTCACCTTCGCATGTGACGAAAAACTATCGAGGGCCGGAAGCGAGGCCGACTCTCCATTGAAATCAAGGGTGAGCAAATTGGCCGCTGACGCGAGAGGCGAGGTGCAAGCCGTCAGTGAGACCAGTGCCGTGAAGAGCAAGTTTTTGGGGTTCATTTTAGAGGGGATCTGACAGATGCGGAGGAGTCAGCGACCGGTATCGCCGGCACCTCGTCGAGCTTTTCACTGCGCGTCCATTGGCCGATGAGCTTGAGGTATTCGGGCGGCTGTTCACGCCCATAGCCGCGCATCGTGACGAAGGTGAAATCGAGATGGGTGCGCCGAGACGGGGAACAGCAGCGTGAGGGAAAAAGTGAAGCCCGCTTTTGTCATTCATCGAAATCTATCGTCCGGCGGGCTTCAATCCAACGGTCTCCATGCGCTGCGCGCCGAGGGTGATTTCGAGCGCGCCGGCGCGCAGCGGCAGCGGCTCCAGCGGCGTCTCGATGTGCGTCAGACGCTGCGCCGTTTGCAGCGGCGTGGCGGTGGTGAAACGCACGGCAGCCGGCTTCGATGCTTGATTCCACACCCGCGCGACGAGGCCGTGCTCGATGCCGTCGTCGTGCGGCTTGAGCGCCCAGAGGAGCGCGTTCGGATCGTCGATTTGCAGCAGCGAAAAACCCGCGGCGGGATACGGCGCGTCGGCCTTGCCGATGACCGCGCCGGTGACGAATGGGTTTTGGTGTTCGAGCGCGAATTTCATCGCGGCGGTCTGTTCGTAAGCGCCGTGCGGGCGCAAGGCGAAGCGTTGCAGGAAATGCGTCGCGCCGTTTTGAGCGTGGATGCCGAGCCACGAGCCATCCACCTGTCCGCCCGCCAGTACGCTGAGTTGCGGGGTCGTGGTGTCGAGCGCGAGCGGCTCGCTGTGGCCGAGGCGGACGAAGGCGAGGTCGGGGCTGGAGAGCGTGATGCCGCGGGCGTTGGCGCCGTCGGTGATGTCGGCGAAATGATTGAGCGTTGCGTAATCGTAGCGCGCGTGAGTGTCGGCGTAGTCGCCGCCGTTCGCTTTCGTTTTGACGCGGATCACGGCGCCGACTTCCTCGGTGTGAACGTCGGGCGCGGCGAGATTGAAGCTGAACGCCCAATGCCGCACGTCGCGGAAGTTTTCCGTGATTTCGTTGCGCACCTCGACGCGGTCGGAGTCGCGGAAGAGCGTGATGCGCGTGGTGTGCTGCCGGCCCGCGCTGCTCACGCTTTTTAGCGTCACGGAAACCGGGCCGCTGTTTTCCACAACGATCTCGCCGCCGCTCGCGTCGTTCGCGGCGAAGTCATTCAATTTGAGGCCATCAATCGTCGCGGCGAAATCTGCGCTCGGCTGCGATTTGTCGAGCAGGTTGACGATGGCACCATCGGGTTCAACGACGAGTTTCACGCGGGAATTTTCGAGCGTCGCATGATCGTCGCCGCTCACGCTCGCGGCGGCGTCGCTGGCTGCGGATCCTTTGCCGGAGAGGATTTCAAAGCACTTGTATCCGGCGGGCGGCACGTCGCTCGCGAGGATGCGGAGGAAGGTCGCGCCATCGAGAATCACGAACTGATGCGGCACGTCCTGGCCGCTGGTGACGTCGCGGACGTGGATGTCCTTCGCACCTTGCCACGCGAAATCCGCAGCCTCGGTGCGCGTCCAACCGAGCGGATTGAGCACGAAGAAGCGCGGCACCTTTTCGTCCGGCTTTTGAATAAGTCCGCCGAGCCGTGTCGCGCCGTCGGCGTGGAGCGAGTTCACATAGTATTCGATCTCGCTCGCGAGCAGCTCCTGCCACGCCGCGCGGCGCTCGCGCGAGACGGGGCCATCGGCGGTCCAGTCGTGCTCCCAATACAAGCCGAGGTCCATGAACGCCTGGTCGCGTTCCTTCTCGCGTCCGCGCAAAAACGCCGGCCGCTTCAGGCTCACCAGCGCGGCCAGGAGTTCCGCGGCACGCAGCTTTTCCACCGAGCGCTTCACCCGCGCGGAAGTCTCCGACATGGACGCGGAGTAAAGATCCCATTCGTTGCCGAAGGTCACGCTCTCCGTCGGCAAGGTCGCGCCGTGCGCGCGCTCGAAGTCCTCGAAAAAATCGTGCTCGTTCGAGACGATCACCTGCCGGGCGGCGGTGCTCTCCTTGCGCGCGACCTCGTGAAAATGCTCCGTCTGCGGCCAGCCGGGAATGTTGGAATTGAGCCCTGGCTCCTTCGGCACGCCGGGATCGCCGGGCACGCCGGTTTTCTGCGCCAGCGCATCGCCGCCGAAGCCGAACGCGCCGCGGACGCGATACGGTTCGCTCGTCGCGGAGTCGCGGTAGCGGCGGAGAAAGCCGGGATCGGAATCGAGAAAATCAATGGCCTCGTAAGTCCCCCCGCGCTCCGTGGGCTTCAGCGTGTTGATGGTCCAACCCGCCTCGAGATACGTGCCGACGCGGTGCGCGAGCGAATACCATTTCATCAGCACGCGCTGCCCGTCCTTGCCGGCATACCAGTAGATTTCATGCGGCCGCTCGGCGAAGACCGCCTTCGGCAGCTTGCTCGCGCAGCCGCAGATTCCCTTCCACGAATAGCGCGCCCCCGCGCCTGCCCAGAGCGACGCGAGCCCGAGCGGTTGCGTCTGATTTTCCATCGAACAGGCGATGGAAAACCGCAGCCCGTGCCGCCGCTCAAGCTGGCCGGCATAAGACATCCCGCGCAACACCGCCTCCGCCGGCATCCCGCCGTAGCACGAGACCAGCGCGGTCATCGGCGCGCTGATGTGGCCGTCTTTCATCCGCAAGATGAGTCGCTGAAACTCGGCCGCGCTTTTCCGCCTTTCGTAAGTCCACAGCCAATAGCTCCCATCGCAATTGAAGCGGCTTTGGTAAGGCGCGGCGTTCGCATCCGTCGAGTCGGCGAGCGCGAGGTAGTAGTCGAGCATGTCCGTGAAGACACCCGCGTAAGTCTCCGCATCCGCCGTCCACATGTAGTCGGTGTGATCGTCGTTCGCAATGTAGAGGCGCACCGGCTCGGCCCGCACGGTCATGGATGACAGGAACGCAATCGCAGCGGAAACGAGAATGCTAGGTAAGTGACTCATGTAAATTTGAGGTAGAACCGCTTCAGCAATGGTGGCGATGGCTTTGCTGTCAGGCACCAGGATACGGAGGAAGGTCGCGCCTTCGAGGAACACGCCGCGCCAAGGGCTGGGAGGCCTGCTCGGCGCGAAGCGGAGGAGATAGGCCAAGGGCCGCGCGGTCAACGGTGATCGCCGCGGATTTGAATGGGCGGAATAGTGGCCCGCGAGTATTAAAAAATCCCAAAACCCTGATCATGCCCCTTCGCCTTTTCCTTCTTCTTTTCGGATTCGTCATGAGCGCGTTCGCCGCGCCGCCCGAGCTCGGTATTTTTAATACTCAGACGGACATCGGCGAGCCCGGCCTTTCGGGCAGCGCCAGCTATGATTCTTCCAAACAATCCTACACTGTGACCGGCGCCGGTCGGGATGTGTGGGAGGCGCACGATGACTTCCATTTCGTCCACCGCAGGATCAATGGCAACTTCATCCTCCAGGCTCGTGCGCGGCTGGACGGCAGCGAGGGCGAGGCGCACCGCAAGTTTGGTCTGATGGCCCGTGGCTCGCTCGACCCCGCCAGTGCGATGGTGGCCGCGGCCGTGCATGGCGACGGGCTGACGTCGCTTCAGTTCCGCCGCGAGGCGAGTGCGATGATCGAGGAAAAGCGCACCCCGGTTGTTTCCGCGGATGTGATCCAGCTCGAGCGGCGTGGCAATCGCTTCATCCTTTCGGTGGCGCGCTTCGGCGATGTCTTCACCACGGAGTCGGTCGAGGAAATCACTGCCGGCGATGAACTGGAGGTCGGCTTGTTCGTGTGCGCCCACACTGCCAAGGCGACCGCGAAAGCGATCTTCGACGATGTCCGCCTGACCATCCCGGCCTGGGACGGTCTGAAACCTTACAAGGACTATCTCGGCAGCCGTTTGGAGCTCCTGACTTTGGAATCGGGCCGTCGCGAGGTGATCTACGAAACTCCGGAAGGCATTGATGCGCCGAACTGGACGCCGGATGGCTTAACCCTGATCTATAACTCGCGCGGCAAATTGTTCCGCTTCCCGATAGCTTCTGGCAAGCCGGAGCCGCTCGACACCGGCTTCGCGATGAAGTGCAACAACGACCACGTGCTCTCCTTCGATGGAAAAACGCTTGGCATCAGCCACAATCCCAAGGATCCCGCGCACCCGGACGTTACCTCCACGGTCTATACCATGCCGGTCAGCGGCGGTAAGCCGGTTCAGGTCACCACCGCAGGCACCTCTTATCTCCACGGCTTCTCGCCAAATGGCTTGTCGTTGCTCTTCACCGGCAAGCGCGGCGGAGATTTCGACATCTATCGGATTCCAGTTGGCGGCGGCGAGGAGACGCGCCTGACCGATACGCCCGGATTGGACGACGGCTCGGAATACAGTCCGGATGGACGCTTCATCTATTTCAACTCGACCCGCAGCGGACTGATGCAGTGCTGGCGGATGAAGCCGGACGGCTCGGTGCCGGAGCAACTGACGCATGACGATTTCAACAACTGGTTCCCGCATGTCTCGCCGGATGGAAAGCGCATCGTCTTCATCACCTTTGGCACCGATGTGAAGCCCGATGAGCATCCCTACTATCAGCACGTCTATCTGCGGGAAATGTCTGCCGATGGTGGTAAGTCGCGCGTGGTCGCCTATCTCTACGGTGGCCAGGGGACGCTGAATGTTCCGTCGTGGAGTCCCGACGGCCGCCGCTTCGCCTTCGTCTCCCACACCGCCCCGGTGAAATGATTTTTCCCAGCCCTCTCATGAATCCTTCATTAGCTCACGCCATCGTCATCCTCGGTGCCTTCGCTTGCCATCCCTCTCTTTCAGCGGGGGAAATCGTCGTGCCGGACTGGGCCTTGCCCTCGTCGCCGACGCACAAGCAGATCCCGCCGCCGACGGATTTTCACCGCCCCACCGTCACCTTCGATAAACCGATCGGCATCTTCCAGGGTCAGTCGGATGTCGGCGGTCCGCTGCTACCGGGCAAGGCATCCTTTAACAATGAAAGCGACCGCTACGACATTACCTCGGCGAGTTACAATATCTGGTATACCCGCGACGAGATGCGTTTCCTGTGGAAGCGGATGGAAGGAGACATATCGCTGGCTGCGGACATTAGTTTCCCAAAGGACGCGCCCCCCGTTGACCGCAAGGTGGTGCTGGTGATCCGGCAGGACCTCGAGGACGACGCGAAGGAAGTAATGGTCGCGCTCCACGGGCCGGGTCTAATCCACCTGGCCTACCGTCTGGAAAAGGGCGCGAGCATGAAGGAGACCCACAAGTTTTCCGCGAAAATGCCCGCGAAGGACGCGCCGTCCATCCGGCTCGGCATCGAGAAGCGTGGCGACACGTTCACGCTTTTCGCCAGCCTCGACGGCGGACCCATGAAGCCGGTCGGCGCATCTGCCAGCGTTACTTTCAAAGGCCCGTTCTATGTCGGCATCGGGTTCTGTTCGCACATCCCCGACCAGCTCGACACGGGGGCGGTCGCGCGGGTCGTTTTGGACAATGCCGCCGGCAAGGTGTGTTAAAGGTAAAACTCGATCTACTCGTGAACCACACCCGTCGCCATTTCCTCACCCGTGCTGCATTGCTGCCCATGCTGGCGGCAGCCGGTGCGCCTTTCTCCACCGCCTTCGCCGCGCTGGCACCCGTGCCCCGCGGCGGCGACGTCCGGCTCAAGACCTCGCTGAATGTTTACTCTTTCCTCGAACTCCTCAACGCGCACCTCGCAGGGAAAACACCCGGCATCGATCTCTTCGACGTGCTCCGCTTCGCCGCGGAATGCGGCTTCGATGGCGTGGACATCACCGGTTATTTCTTCCCCGGCTACCCGGATGCGCCCGAGGATAAGTTCATCATCGCCCTGAAGCGCCATGCCTTCGACCTCGGGCTCGGCATCAGCGGCACCGGCGTGCGCAATGACTTCACGACCGCCGATCCCGCCACGAGGGCGGACGGCGTGAAGCGCATCAAGACGTGGATCGAGGTGGCAGCGAAGCTGGGTGCGCCCACCGTCCGCGCCTTCGCCGATTCGCAACCGCCCTTCAAGGACTGGCAAGAGGCATCCGGAAATGCGGAACGCGGGAAGGTCGAGGAGTGGTTGGCAACAGATCTCCGCGAGTGCGCGGTGCACGGGGAAAAGTTCGGCGTCATCGTGGCGGTGCAGAACCATGGCGACTTCATCAGCACCGGCGCGGAGCATCTCGCCCTGCTCCAGCGGGTGGATCATCCATGGTGCGGCGCGCTGCTCGATACCGGGAAATACATGGGCAGCGATCCCTATCAGGACATCGCGCTCTTGGCCCCGCATGCGGTGAACTGGCAGATCAAAGAAACGCTTTACAGCACCTCGGAGGGCGCGCCGACCGATCTGGTGAAGCTATTGGGAATCGTCCGCAAGTCGGGCTATCGCGGCTATCTGCCGATCGAGACCTTGTCGATGAAGCGCCCCGACTACGACTCCCGCACCGCCGTCCGCGGCATGTTGAAGGGCTTGGAAAAGGCCATCGCCGGTTGATCTCCAAACTTCATTTAGTGCGACATGCAACTCTTGCCGCCACATCCGCCCACATTCTGCCAAGGAGTCGTGCGGACGTGCTCTTGGTCTCACCGCCACTCATCGGCGCGGCTTTGTAAGCCTCGCCCAAGCCGAGTCCCAATCGAGATCCACCGCAGCTTCAGGAACGCGATCGCGGCACGAACGAGGAGGCTTGGTAAGTGACTCCTGTAATTTGAGGTAGAACCGCTTCATCGGACCGGCGGCATTTGGCAATTACTCCTTCCAATTCCATACGCGCACCGTGCCGTCGTCATGCCACGAGATGAGGGTGGCAGGATCGGGGAAGGCAATCCCGCCAGCGGTAACGAGCGAGCCGGTGAAGTCGCGCACGATCTCCAGCTTTGGGAGGGCGCGGATGCGAATGTGCGGCTGCTGGTTGTAGCCGAAGCCCGGAATGTCGGTGGCGACTTCTTCAATGGTGGCGATGGCTTTGCCGTCGGGCGCGATGATCATGCCGGTGATCAGCTTGGTATCGGCAGGGGCGGCCGCTTCGCCGAGTCTCTCGCTGCCGCGAAAGATTTGAAAGCGGCCCTGCTCGCTGGCGGTGACGAAAAGGCCCTCATCATTGGTGCAGACGAGCTTTGCGGGTGGCGTGTTGCCGGCGATCTCGGCGAGAAGATGCTGTGTTTTTCCATCGAAGAGACGAGCCACACCGCCGTCATCGAGCGAAATCACATGAGTGCCGTTCGGAGAGAGCGCGGCTTTGGAAAGGCCGCGGTCGAAGTGGGCATCGAAACCCGCGCCGATTTGGTGCAGGCCGGGATCGAAGAGCCGCAGCGCGGAGATTTTGCGCGGTGCGGTTGGGAGGTATCGCCCAACTTGCGGCGTGAGAGACCGGGCGAGCCGGCCGCCAACGGTGTTGGAGTCAGTGCTCGGATAGTTGTTGCCGATGAGGACCGATTTCCCGTCCCGAGCGACTTCGAAGACCGGCCAGAGGGAGCGGAGATCGGGATCGGGCGCGGGCGTCACGGCGCCGGATTTTAGATGGAGGAGTTGCAGCGCCGGCTGTTCGACGAACGCCACGGGATCATCGCCGAGGTAAACTTTCGGAGCTATCGGGAGGCGGGAGCGCCAGAGCACCTCCTGTCCGGTCTCGCGATTCCAAATACGGAGATCGCCCCAACCATCCGTCGTGCAGATGAGCGGGCCACGACCCTGCAGGCTCACCACGTTGTTTGTCGCTACGGCCCAGACTTCCGCCTTGGTGCGCTGGCTCAAGTCGAGGATCGAGAGCCCTCTTTGTCGGAATGCTGGATCGAGGCCGCGATCGATGATCGCTCGTTTGCCGTCCGGCGTGATCGCGCCCGCGCCGATGTAGCCGTAGAAGGGATCGAAATCGAAGAGGAGTCGTCCCGTCTGGAGATCCCAAAGCCGGGAGCGGTATTTGTGGAAGTATTCGGCATTGGTCAGGATCAGCCCGGCGCTTGGGTTCACCACGGCAGTCTGAGACCAAGCGTGCGGCAGATAGCGGCGGCTGGTGGGCGGCAGTTCCACGGGAACGGGACTCGCCAGCGCCTTCGCAATATCGGTCACGCTCCATTCGGTGATTTGGGCGCCGTTTCCGACGCAAAGCGCGGCCAGACGATTGTGCCTGGCGGTGTAATAGAACTGCTTTGGAAACTCCCATCCGAGGGAAGGCATGCGAACCTGAACCGCTCCGGTCTCAGTATTCCAAATTCCGGAAAAGCGCTCGCGTCCGGCGTCGGGCGCAATCTTGCCGGCGGCAACCATCGCCGCTGTGTCGGGAGTGCCGATGAAGTGATCGCCGGTGGCTACAACGCTGCGGCCATCATCGAGAAAGAAGACCGGACCATCCCAAAGCCCATTCGGCTTCGAGCCATCCAACACACGGAGTTCGCGCCCATCGGAGATGCTGATGACCCTGACAGGACCGTCTTTCATGGCAACTGCGGCGAGGCCGGCTTTTGGAGAAATCGCGAGCCCAAGCACCGGCTTGCCCAGCTCCCAGACCGCCACCTTTTCGGCGGAGGCCGTGTCCCAGACGATCACCTTCCCATCGTGACTGGCGGAGTAAATGCGTCCGGCGGCTGGATCGGGCACGAGCGCGCTGACCCACTTGCTGTGTCCCTCGAAGCGTTTCGGCTCGGCGTTCCCAGCGGTATCCCAAAGGAGGATGCTGCCGTTTTCCTCGCCAGAAAGTAGCGTCCGACCGTCTGGCATCCAAGCGAACGTGTGGCTGACCGAGGTCGAGCCACGGAGCTGGCCGATCTCAGGATTTGCGGGTGGAACATCCTGCGCGGCAACGCAAAAGGCGCTGACGAGGAAACCGAGGGGAGCGAGGCGGCAAAATTTCATCGGGAGAGGGGTCATGCAAGAGAGGGGTGAGACCTTATGATATTGGAATTTTAAAGCGGCGTAGCGCGATTTTGAAAAGCGGGTCCATTCGCCCATTTCAGGGCGCGGCGCGGTTTCGCGTAGTGAAAGCAGAGTGAAGCAGGAGCGTTGCAGGAGCGCTTTGTGCCTTACGTTCCGCGCGCCGCGCTGTCTGAAAGCGATGAAGGCACCAGCGGGGCCGGTCGGTGGCGGATCTTGGGGGTGGAGAAAATAGTAGGGCCGCGTGATGTGCAGTCCGCGGACGGGGACGATGGCGAGCTGGCCGAGCGCGAGTGGGAGCCGAGACCGAGCCCGCTGCTTTCGGCGGAACGTCGGGATTTGCATTCGCTCCGTTGCGGCATTGGTGCGTTTAAAGCGGCCAACAAATGGGTGCGGGCCAGGATCAATTCGTCTTCGCCTCCGTTGCGATGTGCTGTGTTACCCAATCGGTCTTACCTTCGAGATGGAATATCCACTGCGCGGCGGCGCTGATGAGATGGGCGTAGCCGCCGGTGTCAGAGATGTCGTCCCATGGGAAACCAGCGCCCGTGCCACCGGCACCGATGCCCGTGGGGATGTAGCCTTTCGACTTAAAGATCGCCTGCCAGGTGCGCAGTCCGCCGCCGAGTTCGCGTTCCAGCG
>JBBSDS010000180.1:0-10169 GCA_038240495.1 Chthoniobacterales bacterium
GCGGCGTCTGGCCGAACTCCGTGATGTTCGCGAGCACCGGCGCTCTCACTGCTTTCGTAAACGCCCTGTATTCGTCGAGCGCGGTGAGAGCCTCGGCGAAGATCATATCCGCGCCGGCGGCGACGTAGGACTGTGCGCGTTCGATCGCCGCATTCAGCCCTTCGCTCGCGTGCGCGTCCGTCCGCGCCATGACGACAAAATGCGCGTCCGGCCGCGCATCGACCGCGGCCTTGATGCGGTCGCACATCTCCGCCGCCCTGACCAACTCTTTGCCGGGCCGATGCCCGCAGCGCTTGTCCTGCACTTGATCTTCGAGGTGACAGCCCGCCGCGCCCGCGCGCGTCATTTCCCGGATCGTGCGGGCGACCATGAAGGCGCCACCCCAGCCCGTGTCCGCATCCGCGAGGAGCGGCAGCGAGCTTGCCTGCGTGATCCGGCGAATGTCCTCGCAGACATCGTTCAGCGTCGTCACGCCGAGATCGGGCAGCCCGAACGAAGCGTTCGCCACGCCCGCGCCCGAGAGATACAGCGCGCGAAATCCCGCGCGCTCGGCGAGCATCGCGCAGTAGGCGTTGATCGCCCCGGCGATCTGCAACGGGCGCTCGGTTTCGACCGCCGCGCGCAAACGGGCTCCGGGCGATGGCGAAAAATCGGGCATCAAACGTGAGCCTAAGCGGATTCAGGCCGATGCACCAAGTCCGTCATGAGCAGCCTGACAACCTCTAGCCCGCTTACTTTTCAATCTCGAATTTTAGCGGCACCGGCTGGATCAGGGCCTGAAGTTCTGCCTCCGTCTCGTCGATCTCCTTCTGCGCGGCGGCGAGTTTTTCCGTGTCCTTCGCCTTACTCGCGGCGCGCCAATTGTTGTTCAGGCCGGATTGCAGTTTCGAGATCAGCGTGGCGATGGCATTGGCCCGATCGCCCAGCGCGCCGTCAAATGCGGTGGTCAGATTCCAGCCCGCGGCCAGATCCTTGGCACTCACCGTGCCGGCGGATTTTCCGTTGATGTTTACCTTATACGGGCCGTCGGCCAAGCCGGTCACGTGGAGCAGATATTGCGAGAGCTTCAACTCCTCGGGGAGAAGATTGAGCGATGTCTTCGCGCTCGTCTGGATCGGCCACGGCCCGACTTCGTCGAGTCGCGTGAAGCTCAACTTGCCGTCCTTGGCGCTCACGTCCGTGATTTTGCAATGCTTCGCTTCGGCCACTTTGCCATCCGCCTTGATCGTCGCCGAACTGACTTCGCCCGGGGCATTGAGCCCCTTCAAAACCGTCGCAGCCATCATGTATTGCCCGACCGGTCCGGGATGCACGGCGTCGCCGCCAAGGGGAATCAGCGACGGCGCAATCGGCACGGGCGCTGGCTTCGGAGCGGGTGTCGATCCGGCGGTCGTCGGGTTGGGTGTGGTCGCGGGCACGGGCGTCGCTGGCGCGGGCTTCGGCGGCCAGGTGCCGTTCTTGCGCCCGAGTTCCTCACCCTTGCGCCGGTTCTGGCCCCACACGTCGATGAGCGCGTGGTATTGATCCACGAGGATCACGTCCTCGTCCGCAGCCAGCTTTTTCAGCGCCTCCGTGAACGGGTGAATCTTCTGGCAGCGATCTCCTTTCCAGTCGTTCAGCAGACTCCCATCGTCCACCGGGCTCGAGGAAATGAGCACGGGCTGCGCGGGGATCGCGCGAATCTTCGCGATGAGTTCCTTCATCCCCTTGATGTACTCCTCCTGGGTCCCGTTCACGTCATTCATCCCGAGTTCGATGCTCACGATCGTCGGCTTCCACGCCGCCACGTCGTAGTCGAATCGCGCGAGCACGCTCCCCGTCCGATTGCCGCCAATGCCAGAATTGCGGAAGTGGAGATGCAGCTTCGGGTAGCGCGTGCGGTAATAGGCCTCGATGTAATTTGTGTGCAAGCGCTGCGCCGTGATGCTGTCGCCAGTCATGACCCAGACGTCGTTGTCTTTGAGCTGAAGTGACGGTGCAGCGGCGCGCACGCTGAGCGCCCAAGTCAGCGTGACAGTCAGGATGATGAGGCGGGAGAAATAGCGGGAGGAGATCATGGAGGGGTGTGAGTTTGTTAGAAACGAGACGCACCCACCGTGACGCGCGCGGCGCGCACATGCAAGCCAGCGGCGCGGTGCCGGGAGAAAACGCTTTTGCGTTGGACGGCGCGAAGAAGCGATTACCCTTTGCGCCATGTGTCCCGAAGCCGACCTGCTCAAAGAAGTCCCGCTCTTCCATCTCCTCGACGATCAAGAACGCGCCGCACTGGCCACGCAACTCGATGTCGTCCGTTTTCCCGCCGGCGAGACGATCTTCAACTACGGAGACCCAGGCGATTCGATCTATGTCATCAACGACGGCGAAGTGGAGGTGTTTTTCAAAAACGACACCGGCGAGCGCATCGTGCTCGAAGTCGCGACGCGCGGCGATTTCTTCGGCGAGCTCTCGATGCTCGACAGTGGCGCGCGCAGTGCTTCGGTCCTCGCCACCAAGGACACCGAGACGCTGCGACTCGAACGCGCCGACCTTGAAAAATTTCTCCACCTCCACCCAGCAGCCGCGATGGATTTGCTCGCCGCGATCAGCCGCCGCCTCCGCGTCACCGTCGAGCAACTCCGCCACACTGCGACGCGCAATGTGAACGAAGAGATCAGCGACAACCGCACGTTTGTCCAAAAGACCGCGGACACGATCGCCGAGTTTTCCGGGAGCATTCCGTTCCTCCTGATTCATGTCGTGGCCTTTGGCCTCTGGGTCGGCTTGAACTGGATTCCCATTCCTGGCTTCCAACCTTTCGACCCGTATCCCTTCGGTTTCCTCACCCTCGCCGTCTCACTCGAGGCCATCTTCCTTTCCGTCTTCGTCCTGCTAAGCCAAAACCGGCAGGCGGCCAAAGACCGCGTCCACGCGGACATCGAGTATGACGTGAACCTAAAGGCCGAACTCGAAATCGCGCACCTTCATGAGAAGCTCGACCGCCTGACCTGCGACGTCCTCACGCGCCTCGATCGAGTGCAACAACTTCTGCCCAAGAACAACAACGCCAGCAGCGCTGCGCCGGAAGTCCGCTCGATAGAAACGCGGGACCGTTGAGTTCCCTGCCGCGGCGCTCTACGGCAGGAGTCGCCGCACCCCATGCCACACGGCTTCGGAGAAATCTTCGGCGTTCCGCAGAAGCTCGTGGCCGAATGCCGCGAAGGAAATCTCGGGCGCAACAAGGATGAGGAAAAGCGCGAGGATCAGTAGATTCATCAGGTAGATGACGACGAGTGAGAAGAACGTGCCGTGGTAGGTGAGGTCGCTCTGACCTTTCGGAATCATCCAGCAAGTAAAGCTCAGGTGGAAAGCCCACGTCGCGCCGAGGAGGAGAAAGAGCCACTGAAGCGGCGTCATGAGGAGAAACGTCTCGGTCGTGTGAGGCACGTCGTAAAACAGACTCGCCCCGCCATAAATGAGGAGGACGACGAGGCTGTAGAGCGGATAAAAATAAGGCGCGAGGGCGATCCAGAAATTGTGCGTATCGGTAATGATGTATCCCCCGTCGCGACCGACTTGGAAGGCGCTCACCTTTCCATTGCAGAGCCAGACCCAGATGACGTGCGTGAATTCATGTCCAAAGACGTAGGCCCGCAGCGGGCGCGGCTCGCCGAGCGACCAGATGCTGCCGAAAAACCAAAGAACCCACAGCGCCGCCCCGAGGCCAAAGAACCAAAACTCATCCGTCGCCCACGATCCCGGCTCGACGGTGGCGAGCGAAAATGCCCCGAAGAAAGTCTTCGTCAGCAGCCAGGCAAGCGGGAGCAGAAAGAGGCCGACGACTGCGTTCAACCAGCGCTGCGGAATCATCGTGGCTCGCCCGGCAAACGAAGCGGGATCACTGGACAGCCGCCGTCCGGATGGGCGGATGCTGGGTTTCGATTTCTGTCTCACGCGCGGCGTGATCCTGACAGCGCAGCGAGGAAAGATCGAAGCCGCGTTTACGCGCGGCCCATGTAGGCGCCGGTCTCGGTCGAGATCTTCACCTTCTCGCCTTCCTTGATGAAGAGCGGGACATTGATCACTTTGCCCGTTTCGAGCGTGGCAGGTTTTTGGACGTTGTTCGCGCTGTCCCCGCGCACGCCCTCGGCGCTCTCCGTGATCTTCAGGACCACCGAAGACGGCAGCGCGATGCTCGCAGCCTTGCCTTCCACGTAGAGGATTTCGCACTTCAAGTTTTCCGTCAGGTAATCCTTGGCGTCGCCGATGAACGATTCGTCGAAAGTGATCGACTCGTAGGACTCCGGGTCCATGAAGTTGTAGCCGCCCTGATCCTTGTAGGAAAATTCCAGTTCCTTGCGCTCCACCTCCACGCTCTCGACTTTATCCGTCGAGCCGAAACGGACGTCGGCGCTTTTGCCGGTGCCGATGTAGCGCACGATGGCCTGGACGAATGCGCGCAGGTTGCCGGGCGTGCGGTGCTGGACCTCGAGCACGATCGCGGGGTTGCCATTGTAACGGATGCACATGCCTTTGCGGAGATCGTTTGCTGCTGCCATGGGGAGTTTGGGATTTGAGGGTTGCGAGAAAAGAGGGCGGGAATCTGCACAATGCCAGGGGCTCTGGCAATAGTGATGTCAGCCGTGAGACGCGGATCAAATGCGCCGCAGCATCATCTGCTCATCGAGCTCCTGAAAAATCGGCGCAACTCGATCTGCCACTTCGCGCACTCCTACTGTGTGTCCGCATTCGGACGCGAGGCTCGTCATTTCCACGCCCGCCAGACCGCAGGGCGTGATCTCGCTAAACGGAGAAAGGTCGCTGTTCACGTTCAAGGCGAAGCCGTGCATGCTGATCCAGCGGCGGACGCCGACGCCGATCGAGGCAATCTTTTTTTCTCCGATCCAGACGCCCGTCAAACCCTCGCGACGCGTCGCCACCACGCCGTAGCCGGACAGCGCGACGATCAGCACCTCCTCCAATCCCCGGAGGTAGCGATGCAAATCCTGTCCGCGCAAACGCAAGTCGAGGATCGGGTAGCCGACGAGTTGGCCCGGGCCGTGATAGGTCGCCTGCCCGCCCCGATTGATCTGCACGACGGGATGCGGCAGATGCGCCGCATCGCGCAGGCTCGATTGGTCCGGCGTTCGGCCAATGGTATAGACTGGCTCGTGTTCGAGCAGCAGCAGTTCGTCCGGCACGGACGAGTCGGCGATTTTCCGCGCGACGATTTCCTCCTGTAATTGGAGCGCAGTTTCGTAGCCCATGCGGCCCAGCCAGCGGACGGAAATCATCGAGAGACGCGTGTTCAATCCGTCTCCGCCAGCGCTTCGTCCTGTGCCGTCACCCGGACGACTTCTTCGATCGTCGTCTGCCCGAGCAGGACGCGGCGCCAGCCGTCCTGGCGCAATGTCTCCATGCCGTCGAGTGTCGCGCGCTGCTTCATCATGCTCCCGGTTTCCTTGCGAATGACGAGCCGGCGCAGGTTCTCATTAACTACGCAGATTTCATAAATCGCCGCACGCCCACGATAGCCAGTCTGCCGGCAGTGTTCGCACCCGCGGCCGTGATAGTACTTCATGTCGGGCGGAAAGGGCGCGCCGATTTCGCGCAGATAATCGATCGGGTAGCCGGTCACCTCCTTGCAATCCGGGCAGATCGTGCGGACGAGGCGCTGGGCGAGAAAGCAGCGCACGACGGAGGCGAGGAGGAACGGTTCGATGCCCATGTCGAGCAGACGCGTGATGCCGCTCACGGCGTCATTCGTGTGCAGCGTGGAGAAGACGAGATGCCCAGTCATGGCCGCGCGGATGGAGATTTCCGCGGTTTCGAAATCGCGGATTTCGCCGACCATGACGATGTTCGGGTCCTGACGGAGAATGGCGCGCAGGCCAGTGGCAAAGGTCAGTCCGATCTCGGATTTGACATCGATCTGGCTGACGCCGGGAAGACGGTACTCGACCGGCTCTTCGATCGTGATGATGCGGCGGCTGACCGCATTGATCGAACTCAAGAAGCAATAAAGGCTCGTCGATTTTCCCGAGCCGGTGGGCCCGGTGACGAGCATGATTCCATTGGGCTGCTGAAGGAGCCCTTTGACGGTTTGCATGTGGGCAGTGCTCATGCCGAGACGATCAAGACCGAAGGTCAGCGTCTCGGTGCGAGAGAGGAGTCGGAGGGAAATGCTTTCGCCGTTCACCGTCGGGATGGTGGAAACGCGGACGTCGATGAAGCCTTGCTGGGTGTTGAGATTGATGCGGCCATCCTGTGGCAGTCGGCGCTCAGCGATGTCCATGTGTGCCATCACTTTTAAGCGCGAGATGATGGCATTCTGGAGCACGCGGAGCTGCGCGGGAACGGCGACTTCGTGCAGGATGCCGTCGATGCGGTAACGGATGCGCAGGTCATTATCCAGCGGCTCGACGTGGATGTCGGTGGCGCGCTCGTGGATGGCTTCGCGGATGACCTGGTTGACGAACTTGACGACGCTCGCCTCGGGATCGTCGCTCGTAATGTCCTGGGCGACGTCGCGGTTGTCGCCCTCGTAGGTGCGCGTCGATTGGAGGATTTCGTCAAACGTTTCCGCGCCGACGCCGTAAAGGCTTTTGATCGTGCGGATGAGGACGCTGCGCGGCACGAGCACCCATTCGAGTTGCTTGCCGGGAAGCTGCTGCGCGGCGAGCCGGCGGGCGACGAGATTGAAGACATCGTGGGTCGCGAGGCGGACTGTCGTTTCGGTACCCGTGAGCGGGAGAATCTGATACTTAAAAACGAAGCGGCTCGGGAGAATTTGCAGCGCGGCGCGGTCGATCCCGGCGGCATCGATGCTTTCAAATGACGTGCCGAAAAGCCGCGCCAATTCCGCAGTAAACCTGGCCTCATCCACCTTGCCCGAATTCAGCACCTCGGCTGTCCAGCTTCCGCCGGACGGAGCCTGGAGCGCGCCGAGTTCGGCGGCTTCCTCACTCGAAACGCCCGCAGCACGCAGGACGTCGATCAAGGCTTTGCGGGAGCTCATCCGGCCACCGCCTCCATTACCTGCGGGTCGTAACGGGCAGACGCTTGGGCGTCAGCGTCGGCGTGCTCCGTGCCCGGAATGGGGAGGGCGTGGCGGTCGGCCGGGCAAGAGGCGGATACAATGTGCCTTCGAGGTCCGGATCCATGTTCAGGAATTCCTGCGCGCGTTCGCGGATTTGAATCGACTCCGGGGGTGCCCAACTCACGACGGGCCGGATGAGGATGACCAACTCGGTGCGAATTTTTTCCTTAGTCGTCGTGCTGAAAAGATAGCCGAGCAACGGAATGCTGCTGAGCAGAGGAATGCCCGTGCGCCCCTTGTTCTGGCTCTGCTTGATCAAGCCGCCGAGAACAAGCGTGCCTTCATTTGGCACAGTCACGCTCGTCTTCACATAGCGCGTGGCGATGTTCGGGATGTCATTGTTGTCGATCCGCGTGGTGCCGGAGACCTCATCGATTTTTTGTAGAATCTCGAGCGACACCTCGCGCTCCGAATTGATCAAGGGCACCACCTCCAGTTGCAACGCGACCCGTTTGAATTGGATGCTCGAATTGCTCACGATGCCGTTGTTGTTGTTCGTTGCCCCACCGTTTGTGAGCGAGCTCTGGATACTGGTCGGCACGGCGATTTCCTGGCCCGAGGCGATGATTGCCTTCTTGTTGTTTTTTGTGAAAACGCTGGGCCGCGAGACGACCCGAAATCGGTTCGAGTTTTCAAGCGCCGAGACGATCGCCGTCAGCGAATTGCCCGCGGTGATGAAGCCCGACAGCCCGGTGCCGCCCGCGATGGCGAGTTTCGAGATGTCGCCCTGGTTGAGCAGATTGCCGAAATTGGCCACTGGTTGGCCGTTCGCGACGGAGACGATATCCGTCGCCATCCGACCAGTTCCGCTGGTGGTGCTCGTCGAGGTGGTGGTGGTCGTCGGCGCGGTCGTGCCGGCGTTGCCCGAACCGGAAGTCGAGGCGCCGGTGCCCGTGCCGTCGTTCCCGGTCCTCGTCGTCCCATTATTCGCCGTGTTGGCGCCAGTGACGACGATTGGGCTTTTTCCAAGGCCGCTGTTGCTCAGAATGTAGTTCACGCCGAACTGCTCCTTCGCATCGAGATTCAGCTCCCCGATCACAGTGTTGAGCATGACTTGCGGGATGCGCTGATCGAGCTTGTCGAGCAATCGGAAGACCTTCGATTTCACATCGGCGCTGCCGATCACGATGATCGCGTTGGCATTCTTGTCGGCGATGATTTTCGTCGTGCCGACAATCCGCGCCTCCGGCGTCGTATCGACAGCCTCGGTCGCGAGCCCTTCGGAAACGTTGAATTCACTCGCACCCGTCCCGCCTGCACCGCCCGCACCGCCCCCGCCGCCAAAGCCCGTATTCCCCAAATTTCCACCGCCTGCACGCCCCGTGTTTGCACCCTGACCCGCACGATTGCCCGTGCTCCCGCCGCCACCTTCCTCCTTCATCCCCGGCTCCGTGATCGACTTCACGACCACCTCGAAAACTTCACTCACCGGGATATACCGCAGCGGTCGCGAAACCGGTTCGCCAAACTTCACGGTCGAATCGAATTCCTTAATAAGCTTGCGCACAAAAGTCATATTCACCGGCCGCGTCACGACATGGATGCGATTGGTGCGGATATCGGCGGTGAGCTTTATCTTGCCGATGATGATCGAATCTTCCGACAGCGCGCCGCCGCGGATTTCCACCGAATTCGGCGACGTGACTTCGGCGGTGGCTCCCGGCGGCAGCGGCACCCCGCCCGGCGTAGTGACCGGCAGCGGCGGGGCGATCCGCGAAATCGCCGCTCCCGGCGTGGTCGGCTGCTTCTCAAAAATCGCGGTCAACTTTTCCAGCACATCCTTGGCGTCCGCCTGTTCCAGCGGGATGAACTCGCTGACGACTTCCGCCGGCGGGATATCGATCTCGCGCAGGACGCGCAGCAAGCCGCGGATCGTCGCGGTATTTTCCGTGATGAGGACCGCCTGCGATTTCGGCAGCGCGGTGAGGTTAGTGTAGCCGCCGGGTGCCTGGACGATGAAGGTACCAAGCGTCTGCGTCAGCTCCGCCGGATCGGCGTATTGCAGCTTCGCGAGGAAGGTGACGACCTGCTCCCCATCGGGCAGCAGAGCCTCGTCGGAAATGATCGGGATCGCCGCGGTTCGCGGATTTTTTCCCGCACCGACCACCTTCACGATGTTACTCCGCTCGACGGGTACCAGCGTGAATCCGTTGAGCAACAAATTGATTTCAATGATCCGGATCGCTTCTTCCGCCGGCACCTCGCCCGCGATGACGATATTCACGGTTCCCTGGACCTGATTATCGATCACGAGCCGCTTTTTTGTCAGCCGCTCGTAGAAGCTCAGCACTTCTTTAACATCGGTGTTGGGAAATTGGAGCCGCGTCAGATTACTGCCGGACGGAATCATTTCAGGAATCGGCTGCGGACCCGGCACCGCAGGGAACGCTTGCGGACCCGGCATTGGAATTGCGGGAAGCGGCGCATTTTGGGCAAGCGCCATCCCGTTTAAAAGCAGGAGAAGGAGGAGGGTATGGCGCAACACGATTTGCCTAGTAACAGCGGGAAGAGTGCCGGTCAAATATTGAGAGCCGAAGAGTTTCCGCACAACCGGGGTTTGCCAAGATGCGGGCCTTGACGCAAATTCCGCGCCCCATGTCCGAAATCGCCAAGACCTACGAACCCGCCGCCGTGGAGGCGAAGTGGTATGACTTCTGGCAGCAGGAAGGCTGTTTCCGCGCCGATCCCGCGTCGCCCAAGCCCGCTTATTCGATCGTCATCCCGCCGCCAAATGTGACGGGCGTCCTCACTCTCGGACACGTTCTCAACAACACCATCCAGGACATCCTCGCCCGCCGCGCGCGCATGCTCGGCAAGAAAGTCCTCTGGCTGCCGGGCACCGATCACGCCGGCATCGCCACGCAAAACGTCGTGGAGAAAACGCTGCGCAAGGCCGGCGAAATGAAGCATCGCGACGAACTCGGCCGCGAGGCGCTCGTCGCGAAAATCTGGGAGTGGAAGGAGAAATACGGCGGCATCATCATCCAGCAACTGAAGAAACTCGGCGCGTCGTGCGACTGGTCGCGCGAGCGTTTCACGATGGACCCGGAGTACTCGCAATGCGTGTCGCGCGTCTTCGTGGACCTTTATAAAA
>JBBSDS010000181.1:0-10150 GCA_038240495.1 Chthoniobacterales bacterium
CGTCTCGAATCAAGAGGCGTTTGTCGCCGAAGCTTTCGGCGGAAGAGCAGAGCCGAAAGCGACCCTCGAAGATGTCTGGCGCCGGCACGGCGACTATCTGCTCGCGCACTTACAACTAACCGCGGATGGCGCCGCGCTCGCCGGTGCGGTGACGAATCTCGCGCCACCCGAAAAACCCACGCCCGAGGCGCGCATCACCTATGAGTTGAAGTTCGACATTCCACCGGAGCATCAGCGCCCGCGGGCCATCGAAGTCCGTCAGAACGTGCTCAATGAATTCATTTTTGCGCCGGGAAATCCATGGGAGGCGACCTACATCGTCCGCATTTCGCGCGACGGTCTGGCGGCGCAGGAAGGGCTTCTTCTGACCTCGAAACAACCGCTAACATTTACGTGTGATTGGAATGCCGTCGGCTCGCAAACCGCACCACACCTTGATCGGCGGGCGATGGCGGCGACGTTTGTCCGCCACGGAATCGCCCACATCCTCACCGGATACGACCACCTGCTTTTCATCGCGGGTCTGATTCTCGCCGTCGCCAATCTGTGGGATTTGGTCAAAGTGGTGAGTTCTTTCACGCTCGCACACACGATCACGCTCACGCTCGCGGTGCTAGATATTGTGCGGCTTCCCAGCCGGATCGTGGAGCCGATGATCGCCGCCAGCATCGTCTTCGTGGCTTTGCAAAACGTCCTCGCGCCCGCGCAGAGTCGCGGTTGGACGCGGCTCGCGGTGGCCTTTGGATTCGGGCTTTTTCACGGTCTCGGATTTGCGGGTGGATTGCTCGCCGCGATGGAAGGAATGGCCGGCGCCGCGATCATCACGGCGATTGCAGCGTTCAGCATCGGTGTCGAGATCGGACATCAAGTTGTCGCGCTGCCGCTCTTTGGCGCGCTGCGAATCACGCGCTCTGCCTGCCGCCTCAACCCCGACCCCGAACGGATTCCACGCTGGGCGTCGCAAATTGCGTCGAGCGCGATTTGCGCGGCGGGGATGGTCTATCTCGTCGCGGCCTTGCGTTGAACCTGTCCCGACCGGGTCGCCAGCGATGGGTAGAATTCCCCATGCGTATGGAGGGATTACCCTATTGCCGCTCCACCCGCGGCTGGCTAAACCGGACGCACTCGCTTCGATAAAGCACGAGAGGCGCGAGTTTCCATAACCAGCGGAATCCATGCCTAAACTTTTTTTTCGCAACCCTCGTCGCGCGTTGTTTGAAGCCCCCGTCCGCGGGAAGCAGGGCGCTTCCTCAGCCCACGGTCGATTTTTCTAACTACTCATCATGAAAGCCAACAAACCCTTGTTTTTCAAAATCATCACCACCCGGTCCATGCTCGCTGCAGTCTCGATGATTGCCTTGACTGTGATCGCCGCTGCGGCATCGCCAGCCTATCGTGCCCAGCATCTCAAGGGGACCATTCCCGGCGAGGCGATCGACGAGGCGAAGAGCGGCGTGACGCTGCGCGGCACACCCGTGCATTACCGCACGGACCAATGTTTCCCGGCGGAACCTCGCGATTTGTTTTGGCGGATGGATTGGGTGGTTAAAGGTGGAAAGCTGGTGCCGCTGGATTTCGACGAAGACGGTGATGGGGAGGTCGGCGACAAACCCAATCCCGAGTTCACCGGTCGCGATGTGCTCGGCGACCCCGTGGATCGGGATGCGATCCGCGGGCGCAATAGCTGGCTGCTCTGGGGCGGTGGTAATGAAACCTTTTGGAGTTGGTTGCAGGAGCAAGGCTACGGGCTGACCGACTTCCTGATTCTGATGGATTCGCGCCAGCGTGCGAACAGGTTCAAGGCGGCCGGCCTGATCAATCAACCAGGCTTTGAACAAAGGAATGAGCCAATCCTCGGGCTCTATCTCGATAAGGCCAGGGGCAAGGATGGGATCGACGCGCTCCTGCGGCCACCACAGCCGCGCGACAAAGACAACAACGTCGTTTGGACGCCATACCAGCCAGGCTATCGATACGACGCGGAGCCCGAATATTACGACGCTCAAGGGCGCAAACTAAAGAACCCCGTTTACCGGCCAGCTCCACCACTGAACCACAACACCGAGCTTTTCGAGCCATGGGCGACACCCGCGCAGCGTGAAGCGGAATGGAAAAATGAGCACAAGCCGGGCGAAGATCCTTTCAAGAACTATGTGCCGGAAGTGGTTCGGGAGAAGCTTCCCTACGACGGCCTTGATCCATTGGTTTATGGCTATCCGAGCGGCATCTTCGGGCTGCGCTTGATGTTAAACCCGGACTTCTTCGCCAGGACTGATGCCGCCGCGACGGCGCGCAGTTACTGGAAGAAGCAGGTCGAAGATACCAATGGCCGATACTACACCGAGACAAGCATTCACTCCGACCCGAAGTTAATCCGCCCGTTTCGTGTCACTATGTCATGTGGCTTCTGTCATGTCGCGCAGCACCCCCTGAACCCACCGTTACGAGATGACGAACCGGAGTGGGAGAACCTCTCCTCCATTATCGGCGCGCAATACTGGGATCCGCAGCCGACTAATGGCAATCTACTGAAACGGCCTAACTTCCTCCACCACTTCCTCAAGAGCCAGGCGCCGGGGACAATCGACACGTCTCTAGTTAGCACCGACCACATCAATAATACAAACGTCATCAACCCGATCTTCGACGTGCCGGCTCGCCTGACGCGCGCCTTGCAGAAACCGACTGAGCTGCAAGGTCGGGAAAACCTCATGTTGCCGAGCTTGGAAGATCCGGAAACGAGCAACAACCCCGACGGGAATAACAAGCGGCGGCATTTCCCAACCGTCTTAGGGCCCGGTGAAGATAGCATCGGGATCTTCGGCGCGCTGGAGCGCGTGCCGCATAATGTCGGCATCTTTTCGGAGGAGTGGTTCCGGACCGGCAATCTCGTGCTGGGCTACACACCGCAACGACCCTTCCGCATCGAGGTTGGAAGGGCGAATTCGGTGTTTTGGAACGTGAACGTGAAATACCGGGTTCCGTACATGGCGAGGTTTTTCGATTTGGGCCACAAGGGCATCGTGGCGAAGAGTACCGCGGCGATGAAGCTCAAGGATGCGCAGGACGTGGTGCGCGCTGCGGACGGCAAGGCGATCCTCGATGCCGGTGGCAAGCCGACGCGGGAAGCTGCGGGTAGCAAGGCCTTGGAGATGGATTCGCAGCCCTCGCGCGACACAGGCCGAAAGGTCTTTCTGGACAACTGCGCCATATGTCACTCGAGCAAGCTACCCTCGGGCTTCGACCTTCACTTCACGCGGGATGTGCCCACGGGAGGTTGGGACAAAGCCCCGGCGCCCGCCGACGCCAAGTCACTCATCTACACGCTGCCCATGGAGTATGGCCATTGGGATGAGTTCAGGAGCAGCCCGGCGATGGCCGATTTTCGCAAGCACATATCCGAGGTCGCAGGTGGAACGCCAAAGCCCGGTGAAGACGACCTATTCATCAAGGACAACTTCCTTTCCAACGAACTGCGCATTCCGATTACCCTCATCGGCACTTATGCCGGCCGGGCTCTGGCCACGAATGCGATGAAAGGACATGTGTGGGATAACTACTCGTCTGAGACCTTCAAGAATCTGCCTTCCGTCGGGAAGATTCGCTACTTCAATCCCTATAGCAGCACGCCGGTTGATCAGTATGGAACGAATGACCAGTTCGATGACGGCAGGCAAAAGGGAGGACCGGGTTACTTCCGACCGGCCACGCTGATTAGCATCTGGGCGACTGCGCCTTTCTTTCACAATAACGCCCTCGGCGTTTACACGCACGACACCAGCGTGAAAGGACGTCTGCTCGCGTTTGACGACGGTATCAACAAGCTTTTGTGGAAAGATAAACGTCCCAGCTACGATCGCGACGGATTCAATTACCTACCGCCCGGCGATCTGCGACCGAGCAAGGTAGGTGCGGCGGTGAACGACCCAGGTTACATCTATCGGCTGCCAGTGGATACCCGGGTGCTGTTCCAGCCTGGCTTTATCCGGCCAATCCTCGAAGGGCTGCTGATTGGCTATACCGGCATTGGCGTCGGCAAGTTTCTCTTCACCGTGCTGAGCTTCTGGTGGTGGGTGATCCTCGCCGTTGTTTACCTCGTCCTGATTTTTAAAGGCCGGCCTCCGCACGCCGGTTTGCTGTTCCTCATCCTAGCGGGATTGATCGCGAGCGTCGCGGCGTTGCTCGAATTAGGCTCCGTTTGTCTCTGGATTGCCGTCGCGGCCTTGCTGGCCGCCGGATTCTGGCTATTCCTCACGACCTGCAAATTGAAATGGGTGGTCAGGACCATATTTATCCTGGCCTCGGTGATTACCCTCTTCGTCGGGATTCTCGCAAATAAGTTCCTCACCGGGCATCTCAAGAAGGTCAACCCCTTGCTGGCATTACTGCCAAACTCCTGGTTGCACGGCGAATACACCGGGATCGACATCGGCCCAATTCCACGGGGCACGCCAGTGAATTTGATCATGAATCTCGACCCGGACAAGAAAGGGAAAGTCGGGCCCGCGCTGCTGGCTCTCGTTCGCGCGATGCTTCAAATCAACCAGCAACACCTAACCGGTGAGCAGGCTTACCAGGTCTTCGCGAAGGTGGCGGGACAACCGCTCATGGAGGCGAGCAAATGCCCCGACTTCGTGCTGGATCGCGGCCATTGGTTCGGCGAATCCCTGAGCGATGACGACAAGAGGGCGCTCATCGCCTTCTTGAAGACGCTCTAGAGAGGAGTTACCCATGAGCGATAACTCAACTGAAAACTCGGCGACTCCTTCCACGGACAAGGAGCGCGATAAGTTACTCGAAAGTGCGGAAAAATGGGGCGCTTCCACATTCGATTACATCATCGTTGGCTCCGGCGCGGGCGGCGGACCCCTGGCGGCGCGACTCGCGCTGGCTGGGAAGCGCGTGCTCGTCGTCGAAGCTGGAGACGACCCAGCAAAGGTAGAGTATTCCGATGGCGCGCAGAATAAGCCTTTCGTCGGAGAAGTCACCCGCATCCCAGGCTACTACGCCGCGGCTTCGGAAGATGCGAAGATGAGCTGGATGTTCTCGGTGCGTCATCACGACGACGACCCCACTCAGGCCAAAGACGCCAAGTATAACAAGAGCATCGATCCGAACGGCGGCGGTCCGATTAAGGACAGATATCTCGATACACCGGGCAAGGGAGGAAGGAAGCAGGGCATCTTTTATCCACGCAGTTCCGGCCTCGGCGGATGCACGGCGCACCATGCGATGATCACAATTCGTCCCAACGACCAGGATTGGGATTACATCGCGAACCTCACGGGCGATGCGTCGTGGCGGGCGGAAGCGATGCGGGGTTACTTTGCGAAGTTTGAGCGGAACCAATACATCGACGCTTACGATAAGTTTCTGCGCAGCCTGCTCGGTGTAATCTACAAGGCATGGCGCCGGGTAAACCTGCTCCTCGACCCGCGCGCGGTGCTCGATGAAGGCGGGCACGGACGGAAGGGCTGGGCGCCGACCAACCTCATCGACCCGCTGCTTGTTTCGACGATTGCGAAGGAAGATCAATCACTCATCAAGGTGATCATCAAGGCGGCGCTTGGCGCGTTGCACGGGGACTGGCCTGGCCTGGCATGGTTGAAGAGCCAGTTGGTAAAAGCGCGCGTCGTGCCAGCGATCGACTTCAACGATGTCAATACCCGCCGCGCGAAGCCCGAGGGTGTGTTTCTGATCCCCATTGGCACCGAGAGTGGCTCGGAAGAAGATGAGGGTGAGCCGGGAAAGGGCCGCCGCTTTAGTGTGCGTGAATTCTTGAACCGGACGCGGCGCAGTCATCCCGAGAGACTGGTCATCGCAGAGAAGTTACACGTTGTTCGGGTGCTCTTTGAGCAAGACGAGAAACACAAGGCACCGCGGGCGATTGGCGTGGAGTGTGCAAAGGGCGCGCATCTCTATGAGGCTAGTCCCGTGCAAGATACGGAAATCAAAAAAACCGTGCGGTATTTTGTGAAAGGGAAAGGTGGCGAGGTCGTCCTCTCCGGCGGCGCCTTCAATACGCCGCAACTGCTGATGCTCAGTGGCATTGGCGATGAGAAGCATCTCGCGGAGATCGCAGAGCGCGACAGCGGGACGGACGGCAAAGCCTGTACTTTGCGGGATTTTAACGGGAATGTTTTTGGTGGGAATCCACGCCGTATCCACCTACCCGCCGTCGGGACTAACTTGCAGGACCGTTACGAAGTCACCGTCGTCAGCGAGCTAAACGAGAACCTGGCCACACTTAACACCGTGTCTTTCGAGCCGGGAGACACGAACGACCGCGCCCGCGACGCGTGGTTAAAAAATAAAGACGGACTTTACGCGACAAACGGCGGCACGCTTGCTGTCATCCGGCGTTCGCAGGCCGCCAAGGACGCCGGGCAGGAGGTGCCCGACTTATTTACTTTCGGCGCACCTGCGGCATTTCGAGGTTACTATTGGAATTGGTCGCACGAGCTCTTCCGGCGAGAGCTGGGAGAGAAGGAAAATGTGAAGCGACTTTGGAGCTGGGTCATTCTCAAGGCTTATACGAGTAATCACCGCGGAACTGTGCGTCTGGTTTCCGCCGATCCTTTCCAGATGCCGCAGATTTGTTTCGATGCTTTTAACGAAAAAGCGGAGCGGCGCAGAAAACCCTTGGGGAAAGCCTGCGCGAAGATCAACGGCTACCTTGAAAGGTTGAGTCAGGAAGCGAAGATCGCGCCGGACAAAGCGGTGAAGCTGCTGGCAAAGCTCGAGCGATTGCAGAAGCAAAACGAAGCCCGATTGGTCGAAAGCCGGCGCGACCTGGCGGCGGTTATGGATGCGGTGGCTTTCATGCGGAACGTCAATGCGCGCAACCCGGAGCAGTTCGTCCATGAAATCCAACCGGGGGTAAACATCGGGGATAACTCCGAAGCGATGAAGGATTGGGTTAAGACCCAGGCTTGGGGTCACCATTGCTCGTGTACCTGCCCGATTGGAAAGTATTCGTGGCAGGAAGATACCAAACAACTGGGGGATGAAACAGCCGTGCTCGACAGCCGTTTCCGCGTCCACGGAGTTCGAGGATTGCGCGTGGTCGATGCGTCGGTTTTCCCGAAGATCCCAGGTTACTTTATTTTGGCGCCCATCTACATGATGAGCGAAAAGGCAGCCGACACACTGCTCCAGGATTCACTCTCGTCGGTCTATCCGCCGAGTTTTCAGGAAGCCGAGGCAGACGCGATCCGGGAGCGCCGTAAACGGGCCGGTTTGGAGCCGCAAGACGGCGATGACGACGACCTCGCCAAGCCGCCACCACGCACCGTCGGGCTCGCTCTTTCCGGCGGCGGCATCCGCAGCGCGACGTTTGCTCTCGGAGTGCTTCAAGCGCTCGCGGAGCGCAATCGTCTGCGGGAAATCGACGTGCTCTCCACGGTTTCGGGCGGCGGCTTTACCGGCAGTTTCCTTGGCCGGCTCTTTACGCGCCCCATGGTCAAGATGGCGGGCGACCCCGCCGGTCGCGTGCAGGATACCCTGGCGAAACCCGGCAGCGCGTCGCTCTACTGGTTGCGGACGCAGGCCAACTACATTTTCGCCACGGGCGCGAGCGACTTGCGGCTGAATCTCGCGGTTTTCTGGCGCAATATTTTTGCCGTCTATCTTGTCGTTGGCGCGTTGTTCTTCGCCATTTTCGGATTGCTCTCCTGGCTGCCGGGCGGCGTCGCGGCGGGGCTGCGGCACGAAGGAGAGATCCATACTCTTGCCGCGATCACTGGGCTCCTTGCGCCGCCGAGCATTCACGGAATCGCACTGTCTCCGTGGTGGTGGCTCCCGGTGCTCGCGCTCGGTCTGGCGGTCCTGCCGGCGACGCTCGGCTACTGGCTCGCGCCGAAGGTCGGCTCCGATCGGCCGTATCCATTTTACTCGCTCCTCGCGTGGCTGGTGCTGCTCGCCGGGGCGCTCTTCGCGCTGCAACTGCCGCACGGCTCGCTCATCGCCGTCGGCGGCGCGGCGGTGCTCATCCTCGCCTGGCTCTGGCAGGAAGTCGCACGCTGGGGCGCGATTCGCGGACGCACGGTGTGCACAGACCGCCGGCGGGTCGGCGGGATTGTGCGCAATCGCGTGAGCCGCTCGCTCGGCGAGGCGATGTTCATTTTCGCCGCGCTGGCCGGATGGGTCGTGCTCGACACATTCGCGGTGCTTTTTGCGAAACTCGGATATGGCAGGGCGCTCGCCGTGCTGACCGTGGCGCTCATGCCGATCATGCCGCTGCTGCGCGAATTGGCGATGGCTGCGAAAAAGCAACTCGCGCCCGGCGGCGACAAAGGCTTCTCGCTCACCGGCATTGCGAACGCCGTCGGCATCCCGCTCGCGCTGTTCCTCCTTTTCGTCGTCGATGTCTTCGGGCACAAGGCGGTGCTCGCCTATCCGGGCTTCTGGAGCCTCTTTCTCATCCTGCTCGCATTCGCCTTTTCGATCGCGATTGGGCGGGCGTTCGATTTCCTCAATCTCTCGTCGCTCCAGGCGACGTACGCCGCGCGACTACTGCGGACTTTCCAGGGCGCCTCGAATGAGGAGCGCATCTATGGCTCCGCGGATGCCGACGGCGGACAGGACATCGGCATTGCTCATCCGCAAGACGACATCCCGTGGCACGAATATCATCCCGAGGAGCAGGGCGGGCCGCTGCACCTCGTCAATGTGACCGTGAACGAGACGATCGATTCCGCCTCGGAGCGCGACATCCGCGAGCGCAAGGGGCTGCCGATGTGCCTCACGCCGCATGGCGTCAGCGTGGGCCGGAAATATTTCGCGCGTTGGACGAAACCCGACGACCTGCCGCGCTGGCAGAAATTCCGGCGGTGGCTCGATGGCGTGGATTGGGCGGATGCTGTGCCGTGGCCTTCCTTCAGCACGCGCGGCCGCTGCGAATCACCCGCGGCGATCGCGGAACAAAATCTACCGCTCACCGCGCTCGAGGCGCTGCCCGCACCCGGCGACCCGAATGCGTTTCATGTGCTCAAGTCGAAATCGAGTGAGAGCGCGGAGGTCGAGAGCCTCACGCTCGGCGCATGGATTGGAATTTCCGGCGCGGCGTTTTCCACCGGCATCGGACGCGGCACACGGCTGCCGCTCGCGCTTTTCCTGGGCCTCACCAATGTGCGGCTCGGCTACTGGTGGGACTCCGGCATTCGCTCCGAAGAGCGGCCGGGGCGCTATCCGCAATCGCTCTGGCGCCGGCTCAAGCGCCTGCCGGTCTCGCTGCTTCGCGCGCAGAGCATGCTGCTCTCGGAGTGGCAGGGGCGCTTCCACGGTCCGTCGCAATGGTTTTGGTATTTGAGCGATGGCGGACATTTCGAAAACACCGCCCTTTACGAAATGCTGCGCCGCCGGCTGAAGTTCATGATCGTGACCGACGGCGGCGCGGATGAGGAATACCAGTGGGGCGACGTGGCATTGCTCACGCAGCAAGTGCGCGAGGATTTTTCCGCGGAGATCGTGTGGCTCGAATGGCCGATCACGCACAAGGTCGAGGAAAACAAACGCGAGGAAACGAAGAAGAGCCTGGAGAAATCCGTCGAAGAAGCGAGCAGGGCCGCAACGAAGTCCGAGCCGCGCGCTGTCGAAAAAAAGTGGAGTGAGGATAAAAGCGCGCGTGCGGACGCTGCGCAACGGAAGAAGGAGATGTGGCAAAGCATTGTGGCCGAGTGCGAGGCGGCGAAAGACCTCGATCCGTGGATTCAAGATTGGATCGATCCCGGCATGCTCGGCGCGCTCGACGTCATCAAGCGCGAGAGCCCATGTCACGCCGCACTCGCACGCGTCGATTATGGCGATGGGAGCGGCGACGTCTCGTGGATCCTGCTGCTCAAGCCGAGCCTCAGCAAAGGGCTGACCGAAGACATTTTGAATTACGCCCAGGTGAACAAGGCATTTCCGCAGACGCCGACCTTCAATCAGGTCTTCGACGACATCCAATGGGAAAGCTATCGCGCGCTCGGCCAGCAAATCGGCCGCTGCGTCTTGCAACCGCGGCCACCCCAGCCCTGACCCGGCGCTTCCATCACACCATTATGAAAAGACATCTCGCGCTTTCTCTCGCCATCCTGCTCGCGTCGGCACTGCTGCCGCAGCCGCTCCGCGCCTCGGATCACGCCGATCCGCAGGAGCTCACCAACCC
>JBBSDS010000182.1:0-10144 GCA_038240495.1 Chthoniobacterales bacterium
ACTACGACTTCCCGATGACCAACGAAGACTACGTCCACCGCATCGGCCGCACCGGCCGCGCGAACATGGTCGGCGACGCCATCAGCTTCGTCTGCCCCGACGAGCACGGCGACCTCCGCTCGCTCGAACGCTTCATCGGCCGCGGCCTCCCGCGCAAACGCCTCGACGGTTTCGACTACACCGCCGCCGCCCCGCCCGAGCCCCCGGCTCCGCCGCGCGGCCCGCGCCAGCAGCGCCCGCAGCAGCGGCGTGGCGGCGATGTCGGCCAGTTCCGCGGCGGTGGACAAGACCGCAAACCCGGCGAGCAACGCCGCAGCGGCAGCCAGCGCCGCTCGTGGGGCGGCCGGTAGAGTCGACTGATCGATTCAGCGCCGCTTCTGCTTCTTCGCCTTCTCGGCGGCGTAATACTCGCGCCAAGCGGCGAGGACTTTCTCCCGGACGAGAAGGACGTTAGCCTCAAGGTCGCGGATGATGAAGTGATTGTTGCCGGGAAGAAAAATGGAGCTTGCGCCCTCGGAACCGGGGAGGTGGTCATCGGGGTTCCGGACCTTCGCCAACATCTCGGGCAGGATGAGGAACTCTGCCACGACGAGCGGTGGCGCCGCACTTGGGAGGCCGACGCTTTGCAGGCAGAGAGTATCCGGTCGGACGTACAGCCGGTGATTGGAGAGGCCGGCCACATACCTCGCGGCATCCAGCATGCTGATATTGTGCAGTGAGAGGGTGATGGGGGGTGAGCCGTCGGAGGTTGGTGTTGGTTCGGTCGGGGATGATTTTTCCGCATCACAGACGATCACGTTGACGCCGCGGTGGCCCTCAGGGCTGAAAGTATCGTATTGCATGCTGAGGTTCCGAAGGGTCTGGACGGCCTTCTGCAGGGGAACATCGTGCAGATCAAGGAAAGGAATGATGATGCGGCCCAGCTTCTCGCGAATTTCTTTGAGAGGATCGCCCGGAGCGGCATGGCGCGAGGGCTTTGGGCAATGGATGACTTTCGAAACATTCGGGCCGGGAATCGGCAGAGGCACCAATGGTGGGAGTATTTTCGCAGAGCTCGAGAGGACGGCCTCAATCACCTCGAATTGGTCCTTCGTGGTGTGAATGGTGAGGCGGGTGCCTTCGTCGTTGAGAATGGCGGCGGCACCGGGCGGGAAGGCGACACCATCGGCTGTGAGGATTTTGCGGGGGTCGATCCGCTGGGGTTCGGGGGCTGGGTCTTCGCCATTGTTTCGCCACGCTGCGAAGACCACCGGAGGCACCCGGAAATCCCGCGTGAACATCGGCGCCTGCGCTGCCGACGGGACGATGTGCACGCCGTCGTGGCGGATCCAGAATTTCACATTCGCCAGTCCGGTGACGTAACGCAGGGCCTCGATGACCGGGATGTTTGTCAAAGAAACGGTGATCTTCGTCTGCTCGGGATTCACCGGCACCCCGGCGGCGGAAGGATCGGGCACTGCAGGCGTGCCGGAAGGTAAAGGCTGACCGGGAATCCCCGGCACGCC
The DNA here is from genome assembly GCA_038240495.1 of Chthoniobacterales bacterium. Classification (GTDB taxonomy): domain Bacteria; phylum Verrucomicrobiota; class Verrucomicrobiia; order Chthoniobacterales; family Chthoniobacteraceae; genus Chthoniobacter. Next base: position 1,506 of record JBBSDS010000182.1, read on the forward strand.
ACTCAAGATCGCGGCCTCTATGCGCAGTTCCTCCGGCGTTGGCACTGTGCGCACCGTGAAAGAAATCCCGCGGCCCAGCGGATCGCGCCGTTTTACTTCGCCGAATATGTAGTCCAGCGCTTCCCGAAACGTCGTCTCGCGAAACTCCAGCTTGGGAATCACCGACTCTTCCAAGGTCTTCTGCAGCCGTTCCTCCGGCGTCCGAGGGGTCTTGGCTTTCTCCGCCATTGCCGTCATGTGCGCCAACAGCACGATGACCGGGAGGAGAAGGGGTGCTTTCACGACGAGAAGCTATCCAATCATCGCTTTTTGGCCAAGCCCTCGCCGAGGCCGTTTCGCTTGTTCTACAAACTTTCTTTAAATTTTCCTTGGCACGAATGTATTTTCATTTAATACTGAAAATACGAAATGGAAAAAACGCGCACCAAAGAACAATTAGCGGAAGCGGCCCAACTCGACGTTGCTCGGGATGAGTTTGTGACCCAGTGGGGAACGATCGGGAGTGCCTGGGGGATCAACCGGACGATGGCGCAGATTCACGCGCTTCTGATCGTCACGCCGCACGCGTTGACGACCGACGAAGTCATGGACGAACTGAAGATCAGCCGCGGGAACGCACACACGAATCTCCGCGAACTCGTGGGTTGGGGACTGGTGCGGAGTGTGGTGCGGAAAGGGGAGCGCAAAGAGTATTTCGAGGCGGAAAAGGACGTTTGGAAGATGTTCTGCATCATCGTCCGCGAGCGGAAGCGTCGGGAGATCCGGCCGGCGATCAATGTGCTCAAGGACTGCATCGACCGCGCTGACGGATTGAAATCGCCGGACGCCCTCGCCTTCACGAAGCAGACAAAGGCGCTCTGCGAATTCATGGAGATGGCTGACGGGGTCTTGAGCAAGGTTGTCCGCTCCGAGCAGAGCACGATCATTCCGTGGGCGTTGAAGTTTCTCAAATGAGGGCGCCTTTTTTTTGACCCTATATTTCAAATAATCCTGAAAACACAAAAACAAATAAATAGCACGAAAGGAAACCAGCCATGAACTACGTCGTCACCACCTACGCCTTCTACCTCCTGATCAGCGTCGCCCTCACCGTCTGGGTCGCGCGGACATTGCACAAGAGCGGCCGGCTCTTCCTCGTCGATGCCTTCCACGGCAACGAACCGCTGGCCGATTCCATCAACCACCTGCTGGTCGTCGGCTTCTACCTGATCAACATCGGCTACGTGACGCTCGCCCTGAAGTATGGCGACAAAGCCGCGAACGTTCAGGAGTTGCTCGAAGTCCTCAGCACCAAGATCGGAGCCGTGCTGCTCATTCTCGGCGGCATGCACTTCTTTAATCTCTACGTCTTCAACAAGATGCGGAAACGCGCATTGCTGCATGGCGCTCCGCCGCCCCTCCCGCCGCAGGCTCACCTTTCCGTCGTCGGACAAATTTGAAGACCGGTAAAAATGAAACGGCTCTATGTCATCTACGATGGTCAGTGCCATTTCTGTCGCCGCTGCCGGGTCTGGCTCGACCGGCAGCCGGCGTATGTGCCGCTCACCTTCATCCCGCTGCAATGGCCGGAGGTGAGTTGCCGCTTTCCGGGCATTGAGCGGCTGCAACCGGACAAGGAGATCGTGGTCATCAGCGACACGGGCGACGTGTGGCAGGGCGGCGCGGCGTGGGTGATGTGCCTCTGGGCGCTGCGCGAGTATCGCGAGTGGTCGCAGCGTCTTGCGAATCCAGTGCTGTTGCCGTTTGCGCGCCGGGCTTGTGCGCTCGTATCCGAGCATCGCCAGCAGTTTTCGCGGTGGTTGGAAGAAGAAAGCGCGGATCGCTTGCGGGAACGACTGGCGGCGCTGCCCGTCGAAGCTTGCGCCAACGACCGCTACTGCGAACCACACTGACCTTGTGCAGTGCCTTTCTTTCGCAATCGACCGGACCTGCCCAATAGACCGCGCCGCGAGTTGCCGACCTGCACCGGCGCGCTAATGTCGCGCGCCCCTTCCATGTCCGTCCCTTCTTTGCTCAATAGCCGCTGGTTTGCCATCCCGGTGCCCGCTGCAGCAGGACTGGGACTGGTTGCATGCCTGGTGTTCTTGCTGAGTGACTATGGTTGGAGTCTCTTCCTCGGGCTGCCTTTTGTGGTCAGTTTTCTCGCGGCGTTTTGCTTTTCCTACCAGCGCTAGGTCAGGCCGCGCACGGCTTACGGGGTGGCGGTGCTCAGCATGCTCCTGCTCGGTGCGGCAATCCTGGTCTTTGCAATCGACGGCCTGATTTGCCTGCTCATGGCGCTGCCGCTCGCACTGGTGATCGGGGCGGGGGGTGCGTTTCTCGGGAGTTACGTCGGCATGTCGGTCGGGCTCTCGAAGCGCCGCAGCAAAAGTCCGACGCTGCCGGTGGTGCTGATCGCACTGCTTCCGGGGGCCGCGGCCTTGGAACATGCCGCGAAACCGCCACCGGAGCTGCGCACGGTGACAACGCGTGTGACGATCGCCGCGCCGGCCGCACGCGTGTGGCCGGTGGTAATTGCGTTTCCGCGGATCGCGGAACCACCGGGCGGTATCTTCCGCGTCGGCATCGCCTATCCGATCGAGGCGCGGATCGACGGCGTGGGCGTGGGGGCATTGCGCCAGTGCGTGTTTTCGACGGGAAGATTTGTCGAGCCGATCACCGCATGGGAGGAACCATCGCGGCTGGCTTTCGACGTGACGGCGCAGCCCGAGCCGATGCGGGAGCTTTCGATTTACGAGCACGTCGATGCACCGCACTTGCATGGCTTTATGGTTTCGGAGCGCGGGCAATTCCGGCTGATCGAGGAGGAAGGGCGGACGGTGTTGGAGGGGACGACGTGGTACCGGCACGATCTCGCTCCCGCGTGGTATTGGGGGCCGATCTCGGATCAAATCATCCACCGCATCCACCGACGCGTCCTTGAGCATATCCGGCGCACCGTCGAGATTGCTCCCCGGTAACCAATCGCGATGCACGACCTCGGTAAAATGCTCTTCATCCTCGGCCTCGTCCTGATGGTCGTCGGCGCAGTCCTGTGGAAGACGGGCGGGCTCGGTGGCTTGGGGCGATCGCCGGGTGACATCTTTGTGCAGAAAGGTGGGACGAGTTTCTATTTTCCGATTGTCACCTGCATCGTCATCAGCGTGGTGCTGACGTTGTTGAGTTGGCTCTTCCGGTGATGATCTCGGAGGGGCACGCTCCTGCGTGCCCTTAATCAGTGACGCGCAGGAGCGCGTCCCTCCGAGGAACGGCCGCTACATCCGCTCGACTTCGCGTTTCTCGACGAAGATTTGCAGTCCCTCGCGCGAGAAATTGTCCATGAACGGCTCGGGGTCGAGTGCTTCGGGCATCATGACTCCACGCTCCTTGAGTTGGCCGGTGACGAGCAGTTTCGCGGCGAGCGCAGGCGGGATGCCGGTCTGAACGACGGTCAGCGAGTAACCCCATTTTTCGTAGGCGTCCCGGTGGCTGTCCATGGTGTAAACGAAATACTCGACCTTCTTGCGTTCCTTGGTGCCGCGGACTTCGGTGCCGACGCAGGAGTAGCCATCGACGGTCGCGCCGAGTTGCGCGGGCTTGGGCAGATTGGCCGTGGCGACGCGGATCGGCGACACTTCGCAGCCATCGACCTTAACCTTTTTCCACGTGTCAAGATTGAGAAGATCGATGGACTTCGCGACGTGATAGACCTTGTCGGAGATCGAGTATTTGAAGACGGAATATTTTACTCCTTTTTCGACAAACGGCGGATAGATGCCGAGGCTCACGCCTTCCTCGTGAGCGACGGCGTAGGTCTGCTGCAAGCCGATCGGATCGGGAAAGCGATGCCACTCGATCTCCGTTTCCAGAGGGCGTCCGGCGGTAACCTTGCCATCTTTCACGTAGTAAGGGATGGCGTTCAATTCTTCGAAGAGCGTTTCGGGTGAAAAGAGCACGGCGAAGCGGTAGCCTTTGACTTCGGCGTTGTCGGCATCGAGCACGCGGATGCTGCTTGCGGTGTCGAGCCGATCCATGGCCCAGCGGGCGAAAATATTGACGGCACCGGGATCGCAGCCGAGGCAGAGGAGACCGGCAAGATCGTTTTCGAGGTAGCGCTGATGGTAGGTTTCGATCTCGTATTCGAAGGAGTTTTTGCCCGCCTTTTTCACGCCCGGCGCGGAGTAAATGTCCGCCGCCATGTCGATGTAGTGCGAGCCGGCTTTGAGACAGGCATCGAGGATCGAGTAGTTGGTGTAGCAGTTGCAGGCGTTGAGCGTGACGGAGACCTGATTCTCGGTCATGGCGGCGGCGACTTTGGCCGTTTCCATGGCGTTGAGGGTGATGACTTGGAAGCGGCTGCGCTTTGTCCCGGCTTGGAGGATGTGCGCGAAAGCGGGATCGACGTCGGCCAGAATGATTCGGTCGAAACAGTCGTATTCGTGCAATTTGCGCCCGATGACGGAGCCGACTCCGCCGAGGCCGATGACCATTGCGTTTGGCATAAAAAGACGCCGCCGATCCGGCGGCACGCCGGAAGATAGCCCGCGGACGGGCTTTTCACAAGGTTCCGGCGCTTGTCATTCCACGGGCCGTTTGCCACAACGCACGCCGACATGGATTCCGAACTCAATCTTCAGCGGTTGCGAGCGGCGATTCGGGACGTGCCCGATTTCCCAAAGCCGGGAATCGTTTTTAAGGACATCACCCCGGTGCTCGCCGACGGAGCGCTGTTCAAGCTGGCCATTGATTTCTTCGTCGAGGCCTGCCGTCCGCTGGGCGTTGAAAAAGTCGTCGGCATCGATGCGCGGGGATTTCTTTTTGGGGCTGCGGTGGCCTACGAGCTGGGGGTCGGATTCGTGCCGGTGCGGAAGAAAGGGAAGCTGCCCTACCAGTGCCAAAGCGCCGCTTACACCCTCGAGTATGGCGAGGCGGTCGTGGAGATGCATACGGATGCTTTCCAACCGGGCGAGCGGGTCGTGCTGATCGATGATTTGCTGGCGACGGGAGGGACGGCCGGGGCGGCGATCAAGCTGATCGAGAAAATGGGGGCGCAGCTTCTCGAGGCACAGTTTTTCATCGAATTGCAGTTCCTCCACGGGCGGCAAAACCTGCCGTCCTGCCCAGTCCGATCCTTCGTGGCGTACTGACTTTCCCGGAGTCGGACGCGGGGCGGTGGTTGGGATTGGGAAGGAAAGGCACGCCATTAGCTTTGATGAGGGGTGTCAATGGCATCCCGTTCGCTCACTCATTACTTCCCGACTTTTGGCAAACTGTCCTCCTGGCTGCGTGCGGGGGACAGCCTGGCGTCGCGACAGCTCAGATATTCCGCCGTCGGAGTCGCGGCCATTCTCATTTCCGCACTCCTTTTTCTCACGATCTCGATCCGCGAGCACTTGCAGGAGGATGAACGCGCGAACGAGTCCGCAGTGCAGCAAGCCGCGCGGGAGGCGGCGCTGGATCTCGCCGCGCTCGAAACGGCGCAACGCAGTTTTCTCCTGACGGGGCAGGGCGGCCCGCTCGAACAATTCGATCTGCTTCGCCACGATTTTCAGGTTCGCATCCTCGCTCTGGTTCCGCTGCTGCGGAACGACGTGACGCGCCGCGAGTCCGTGCGCTTCATCGACCGGCGATTCCAAGCTTGGATCAATGAAGCGGCCCTGCCGGAAATTGCCGCCCGCAAAAATGGGGTCGTCTTTTCCACCGCGGCGTCCAATAACCCGGACAATGAACTTTTTGGCCGCGCACGCACCGACCTAGGCCGATTCTTGCATGGTTCAACCGATGCGCTGGAATCTCTCAACACCTCGACGCGCATTTGGCGGATGGTGCAGACGAGCGGCTTCGCGATCCTCGGCGTGCTCGCGATCGGCTTCCTCGTGACTTCGAATGTGCGGAGTTACCGGCTCTTTCGCCAGCGCTTGCAGACGTCCGACGCGGCGCTGACGCAGAATCGCGCGATCATCGACAATACCCTCGATGGCGTCATCACCGCGGACGAAAGCGGCACCGTCCAATCGCTCAACCCGGCGGCGGAACGGATGTTCGTGCAGACGGCGGAAAATGTCATCGGCAAGCACGTTTCGTTGCTCATCCCACAGCGGCTGTTTTTCCACGACGCGCGAAACAAGCGCGCCGGCGCCGTGCTCGCGATGGGTCAGCGGCAGGGCTACTATCCGTTTCAAATCGAAGTGGCGCTCAACGAGATGGAGGTTGGCGGGCGGCGGCAGTTTGTCGCCGTGGTCCGCGATGTCAGCGAAAGACAGCGCTCGGAGGATACGCTGCGGCAGATCAGTCTCGGAGTCTCGGCGGCGACGGGCGAGGAATTCCTCCGCTCGCTCTTGAAGCAGCTTTCCAAGGCGCTCAAAAACGACTTCGCATTCCTCCTCGAATTGACGGGCAAAGACGCCGAGCAAACGGCGCTCCTGACTCTCGCGGAGGAGGGCGACATTCGGAGCGCCACACCTTTTGACCTTGCGCATACGGCTTTCGCCGATGCCGTCGGCAACGGCTTTTTCGTCATGTCCGGCGGGGCGCGCGCGAAGTTTGCCGAAGACAAATTGATCGAGGAACTGGCCGCCGAAAGCATGATCGCCGTGCCGCTCATCGACCACAACGGACGAACCCTCGGCTTGATCGGCGTGCTCGATCGCAAGACCCTCGGCGAGACGCAGATTGCCGAAGCGGTCCTCCACATTTTTGCAACGCGCGCCGCTTCGGAAATCGAGCGCAAGCGCGCGGAAGAAGATCTCGCCGCGGAAAAGGAGCGGCTCGCGGTCACGCTGCGTTCCATGGCCGACGGCTTCATCACGATCAATAACGGTGGCAGCGTGCTGATGATGAATTCCGTCGCGGAGCGGCTGACGGGCTGGACGCAGAGCGAGGCGGCCGGCGCGCCGCTGCCGACGGTCTTTCAAATCGTGAGCGAAAAGAACCGCCGACCTTGTTCTCGCGCGCTCCAGCGGATCGTCGAAGCTGGCGTCGCCGAGGGCTTGAATGGTCCGGCGTTGATCGTCGCACGCGATGGCGTGGAGCGGCTGATCGAAAGTAACACCGCACCCATTCTGCACCGTGCCAAAGGCAAAATCGGTGCGGTCATCGTCTTCCGCGATGTCACCGACAAGCGGCGCCTCGAGGAGGAGCAGCAGAAGGCGGAAAAGCTCGAATCGCTGGGCGTGGTCGCCGGCGGCATCGCCCACGATTTTAATAACCTGCTCACGGCGATCCTCGGCAACCTCTCGCTGGTGATGTCCACTCGCGACCTCGATGAAGCGATCACCGATAAACTCCTCGCCTCGAAGAAGGCGTCGCACCGCGCGCAGGAACTCGCGCAGCAATTGCTGACCTTTGCCAGGGGCGGCGCTCCGGTCAAACAGACAGCCTCGATCAATCAGCTCGTTCGCGATACCGTCAGTCTCGCGCTGCCGGGTTCAAAAGCGCTCTGCGATTTTCGCCTGCCCGACGACCTCTGGCCTGTGGACATCGACCCTGGGCAGATGAGCCAGGTCTTAAACAACCTCGCGGTCAATGCCGACCAGGCGATGCCGGCGGGTGGCATGCTGCGGGTGTCGGCGGAGAATCTGGAACTCATCCTTCCAGACGCTGCGCTCGGACTGTCGGCTGGACGCTGGGTGCGCGTGGTGATGCAGGATCAGGGTGTCGGCATTCCCGAGGAGTATCTGAAGAAGATTTTCGATCCGTATTTTACGACGAAACCAAAGGGCAGCGGCATGGGTCTCGCGACGGCGTACTCCATCGTCCGAAGCCACGATGGCATCCTCATCGTCGAGTCGCATCCGGGCGAGGGCTCGACCTTTTCCATTTACCTGCCAGCTTCCCAAAACGAACTGCAGCCCGAAAAGACTGGCCCCGCGCCGGTGGCGCAAAGTGCGGCGCGCGTGCTCGTGCTTGATGACGAAGAGGCGATTTGCATGCTCGTGACTTGTGCGCTCGAACCTCTCGGCTATCAGGTCACCGAGACAAATGACGGGGTAGATGCAATCGCCGCGTATGAGAAAGCAATGCAGGAAGGCCGGCCATACGACATCGTCATTTCCGATCTCACCATCCCGGGGGGCATGGGTGGCAAGGACACGATCAAGCGGCTGACCGAGATCGATCCCAATGTGTGTGCGATCGTGTCGAGCGGTTACTCCGGCGACCCGGTCTTGAGCCGGCACGAAGAGTTCGGCTTCTCAGGCATGATCGCCAAGCCCTACGAGATCGACGCCCTCGGACATAAGGTCGCCGAAGTCCTCGCGCAAAAGCGGACCTCGCGGGTGGTCTATCACGATTTCGACGACCGGAAGACGGCCTGACCAGTCGGGCGCTGACTACCCAAAGCTCTCCGAGCCGCCGCTTTTTCCCAGCTTCTCCCACAGCGCGCGTTCGTCCTCGGTCAGCGTGGTTGGGAGTGTGACGGCCAGTTGCACAAAAAAATCTCCGCGGACATTCGTCCCGGTGGACAAGCCGCGCCCCTTGATCCGAAACTTGCGGCCCGGTTGCGTGCCGGGCGGAATTTTCAGGCGCACGGAGCCGTCGAGCGTCGGCACGCTGACCTCGCCGCCGAGCACCGCTTTCCACGCGGGCACTTCCAGGTCGAAAGTCAGATCGCCGCCATCAACGCGGAAATCGGGGTGCTTTTCAAAACGCACGACGAGGTA
>JBBSDS010000183.1:0-10138 GCA_038240495.1 Chthoniobacterales bacterium
CAAACCATGAGGCTGACTCGACTCACCATCTGGACGTTGCTCGCCAGCCAACTGATTCTGCCTCTCCGCGCGGCGACAAAACCCAACATCGTCATCATTCTGTCCGAGGACGTCCTGGCGTGATGAAACCCTCTCTTGTTCTCTTCGCGCTCATCGCGTCCTTGCCATCCTTTGCGGCCATGGACGAGGCGGCCATCGCGAAAGGAGTCAAAACCCACGACCGCGCGCTTCATATCACGGATGGCTGGATTCGTGATCCTTACATATGTAGGGCCCCGGACGGTTACTACTACCTGACCGGCACGACGCCGTTACCCGATGACAAGCGCCAAGTCGCGGACAAATACAATCCCGGTATCGGCAAGAATAGCATTGTGGGCTACAAAGTCTGCGTCTGGCGGAGTGAGGACTTGGTTCGGTGGGAAAGCCTCGGTGAGCCGTTTTCACCGGAGGACGGGATTTGGTATTCCCAGAATCCCGTCCACTTCTCCAAGTCAGACAGGACTACGTGGAAGCTGTGGGCTCCCGAATTGCATTTCTTCGATGGCCGGTGGTTCATTGTGCATACCAGTCCCTCGCCTGCCGTTGGCACGAACCTCTCACTCACCAAAGGTAAAAAGCTCGAGGCCCCCTTTGAGAATCCGATGGGCGTGAAGATCAAGGCGCGTCACGATCCCTCGCTCTTCCGCGACATCGATGGCCGTATCTGGCTCATTTGGAATGCCGCGAATGTGGCTCCCTTGAAGGCTGATTTCTCTGACTTTGCAGAAACAGAAGTGGCTATCGGTCCGTCGGATCGCAAGATTGGCCACGAAGGCTGCTCCATCGTCAAGGTTGGCGCAAAATATGTTCTCTATGGCACTGGCTGGTCAACAGACAAATTGAGAAAAGGCACTTACAATCTCTACTATTGCACCGCCGACAAAATCACGGGGCCGTATGGACTCCGAAAGTTTGCAGGCCGTTTCCTCGGCCACGGCACGCTTTTCCAGGATAAGCACGGCAAATGGTGGTGCACGGCGTTTTTCAACGCAAATGTGCCACCGCTCACCCGCGAACAGGCACGAGCCATGCCGCTCGGAGACAATGCCTATACGATCAACGAACAGGGCGTGACCATCGTGCCGATGGAACTTCGGATTCTTGACGGTGGCGACGTATCAATCCGCGCCAAAGATCCCGCCTATACCGCGCCCGGAAATGAGGAAATCGAGAAATTTATGAGCCAATGATTATCGCCATAGAGATGAAAAATTGCCTTGCTTTCGCTCTCGTCGTCGCCCTCAATTTACCGGCGTCGGCATCAGAAACTAACCCCGCGGCAGTTTCCAAGCCGAACATCGTCATCATTCTCTCTGATGACTACGGCTACGGCAGCGCGGGATGCTACGGTGCGGATGGCAAGCTGGTGCGCACGCCGAACATTGATCGACTGGCTCGGGAAGGACGCCGCTTCACCGATGCGAACACAACTTCCTCGGTTTGCTCGCCGACGCGCTATTCAGTGCTCACAGGACGCTATTGCTGGCGCACGTCGCTAAAATACGAAGTGCTCAGCACGTTCGCTCCGCTGCACATCGAAACGACACGGCTGAATATGGCATCGCTTTTGAAGAAACACAATTACGCGACAGCCTCCATCGGCAAGTGGCATCTGGGCTACGGCGCTGCGGACGATTCGCCGAAGTGGCGCACGGATTACACCGCCGAGCTTTCGCCGGGACCGAATGAGCTCGGTTTCGACTATCACTTCTCCGTCCCGCAAAACCATGGCGACGTGACCGGCGTGTTCGTCGAGAACCATTTTGTTTATGGCTTGCGCTCGGGAAAAATTCCGCCGGGGATGAAGGTCGCCGGACCGGTTCCAGACGACGATGATTTTGCTCCGACATACACGCGCATCGGCGATTTGCCCAAAGCGGGCGGCCGCAAACCTCCGGCTCCGATCGAGATTGACGCTCCGCGGCGCATTGATGATCGCGTCATGCCGGTGCTCACAGGCAAAGCGGTGCATTGGATTCAGCAACAAAAGTCTGGCACGCCATTCTTTCTCTACTTCACGCCCGTCGCCGTGCATCGGCCTGTGACGCCGGAGAAAGACCTCGCAGGAAAAAGTGCAGCCGGCATTTTCGGAGATTGGATTCACGAACTGGATCGAAGTGTCGGGGCCGTCCTCGACACCCTCGACCGTCAAGGACTCTCCCAGGACACGCTGGTGATCTTCACCAGCGACAACGGCGGCGTGAAAGATCCCGGCAATCCGAATAGCCCGGAGAATCAGGCAGTCAAGGCGGGACTCGCGGTGAATGGACCATTGCGCGGTGGCAAGCACCAAGTGTGGGAAGGCGGCTTCAAGGTGCCTTTCATTGTGCGCTGGCCGGGCAGGATTCCGGCGGGGTCAGTTTGTGATGAAATGGTCAGCCTGGCCGATCTACTCGCGACCACGGTGGCCATCGTCGGCGAGAAACTGCCCGCCGAGGACAAAGCCGCCGAGGATAGCTACAACATCCTTCCGGCCATCCTCGGCGAATGTTCGCCTGCACCGCTGCGGCCCGACATGATCATTCATAGCGCCGACGGCGTCTTCGCCATTCGCAAAGGCCCTTGGAAGTGGATTGAAGGCATCCCAGTGCCGGAGATCAAACCCGGCGCACGCGAAGCCAAAGCCGATGAGTTTCATCGGCAACTCTACAACTTGAAGGACGATCCCGCTGAGACAAAAGACGTTAGCGCCGCGCATCCCGAATTAGTCAAGGAACTGGAAGCGCTGCTCAATCGCTATCGCGATGCCGGGCACAGTCACGAATTCGGCCGCTGAAAAAGCACAAATTGCCCATTCGCGAGATTGAAAGACGGCGAAGACTTTCAGGAGAAACTCACAAAAAACAAGAACGCAAAGTGAACCCTCACCAACATCGCATCTCCCTCTCGTGAAACGGCGTCTCACCATCCTGCTGGCTGCCGCGGTGACGCTGGGCGGCGGCTATCACCCGGCTGCTGCGGCGGACGCGGACAAGATCAAGGCCGCCCCGGCGACCAGTCCGACTGAGAATGATAAACGTGCCACCACGAAAATCGTGATCCAGGACGGTAACAGTTCCCAGCGAATGCCAGTGCTGAAGGTCGCGCCGGGTTTTGATGTTGAACGCGTGACGGTGGTGTCGCGCGAGGCGCAGGGGTCGTGGGTGTCGCTATGCTCGGATGCTCGCGGCGTGCTCTACGCTTCAGATCAATACGGGCCGCTGTTTCGCGTCGAACTACCCGCGGCGCACGATGGCGCGGTGAAAGTGCGGGACGTGAAATTGCCCATCGGTGGCGCACATGGCTTGACGTGGGTTGGTAATGATCTGTATGCGGTGGTCGGCCAACGCGAGGTTTGTCCGCCTGGGTTGTATCGCCTGCGCGACACGGATGGTGATGGCGAACTCGATGAAGTCAAACTGCTCCGCGCGCTGGCGGGCGATGGCGAACACGCGCCGCACGCTGTGGTGGCCGCGCCGGATGGCCGCTCACTTTACATCATCGCGGGCAATGCCACGCAACTCCCCGAACTTGCGCGGTCGCGTGTGCCGCAACACTGGCGCGATGATTCACTGCTGCCGCCGCTGCCCGCGCTTATGGGCAGCGAATTGAAGGGCCTGCCGCATGGCGGCTGGATTTGCCACACCGATCTCGACGGACACGAGTGGGAACTCACTGCGATGGGCCTGCGCAACGCCTATTCGCTGGCCTGCGATGCGACCGGCGAGCTGTTTACCTTCGACTCCGACACCGAGATGGAAATCGGTCTGCCGTGGTATCGGCCCACGCGCTTGCTGCATGTCGTGAGCGGCGCCGATTTTGGCTGGCGTAAAGGCGCTCTGAAAGCGCCGGAACGTGCGCCCGACACGGTGCCTGCATTGTTGCCGATGGGACTCGGATCGCCCACGGCGGTGTTGTTTGTCACGGGCGCGGCGTTTCCGCAGCGGTATCGCGACGCGCTGTTCGTCGCCGATTGGAGCTTTGGCCGGTTGCAGGCGGTGCATTTACGCCCAAGCGGCGCAGGCTTTGCAGCGGAAACGGAAGAGATCGTCACGGGCACGCCGCTGCCGATCACGGCGGCGTGCGTGAACCCCCGTGATGGCGCGTTTTACTTCGTCACGGGCGGACGCAAGACGCAGTCGGCGCTGTATCGCCTCACATGGATCGGGGACAGAATCGGGGCCGCGCCCAAGGACTCATCGCCAGTGGTCATCCGCGATGCGGTGCGGCGACGACGCGCGTTGGAAAAGTTTCATGGTCGTGAAGACCCGCGGGCAATTGAAAGCGCATGGCCGCATCTCGGCAGCGACGACGCACTGCTCCGCCACGCCGCGCGCATCGCGGTAGAGTCGCAGCCGGTGAGTGGCTGGCAGGACCAGGCGCTCGCTGAAAAGCAGCCGCGCAGCGCATTGACTGCACTGCTCGCGCTTGCTCGCGTGGGTGATGCTGCATTGCAGCCCAAGTTGCTCGCTGCACTGCTGGCGATGGACTGGCATGAACTCGGTGCGTTGCGTTACGAATGGTTGCGCGTCGTCGCACTCACATTAACGCGCGGCGGCGGTGCAAAGCCCGAAATCCGCACGCGCTGGGCTGAGCAGCTTGGTCAGCATTTCCCAACGAATGATCGCACGCTCGATGTCGCGCTTGGCGAGTTGCTCGTCTTCCTTGATGCGCCCGGCATCGCGGCGAAAACGATGGTGCAACTGCACACTGCCGCCACGCACGAGGAACAGCTCGATTACGCCCGCATTCTGCGCTCGTTGACCACGAACTGGACCCCGGAACTGCGCGGTGAGTTCTTCGACTGGCTTGGCCAGGCATCGGCGTGGCGCGGCGGCGGCAGTTTCAAGCTCTTCGTGAATCGTCTGCGTAGCGATGCGCTCGCGTCAGCACCCGAGCCCGAACGCGCGGGCCTGGCAAAACGTCTCGCTGCCGCAACACCGTCTCCGGCAAAAGCATCCGCTTTTGCGCTGCCCACAGGCCGTGGTTTCGTGAAAGAGTGGACGCTCACAGCACTCACCGCGCTCGCCGAGAATGCGAAGACTCCGGGCCGCATCGAGGATGGCCGGCGCTGGTTTGCCGCCATCGGCTGTGCGGCGTGCCACACGTTTGCCCGTGAAGGCGGCGCACTCGGTCCCGATCTCACCGCCGTCGCCGGACGTTTCAGCACGCACGATCTGCTGGAGTCCATCGTCGATCCGAACAAGGAAATCAGCGATCAATACGGCACCATCGTGCTAACCAAAAGTGATGGCACGCAGTTGAACGGTCGCATCGGAAACCACAGCGAGGGCGTTGTCCAAGTGGTGGAGAATCTCTTCGAACCGTCCGTCGTCACCAAGGTGAAGGAAAGCGACGTGCGTTCGATCGAGCCGTCAAAAATTTCGCTCATGCCCGCCGGGCTGCTCAACCTGCTGCAGGCCGATGAGATTCTCGACCTGATCGCCTATCTCAAAAGCGGATTGAATCAACCCTGAGCCAGCATGAAACGAACTAACACCTGTTTATCGGCAACTTTTGTCCTGATAATTCTCTCGATCAGCGCCCACTCAACGTCCGCTCAGAATGGATTCCGCGATTACCATTTTAATAATTATTCGCCAAAGTTGAAATCGGAGGAACTGCGTGCGCAGGGCATTGTTCCTGGAAAGAATATCATCCATGACCAGTTCGACAGCGCTGTCATGGGGCCTGCGTCCGGGGAACCGGATCAACCATGCACAATGGGATTCAATGTTTACCTGCCCGCCGATTACTATGCGGATGCGAGCAAGGCGAAACTCTACCCGGTCGTTTATTACTTGCACGGCGGGCGGGGCACCGAAAACTCGCTTGTTTCGGAGATCGCGAATGTGCATCACGCCATCGAGCGCAAACTCATTCCGCCGATGGTCTATGTGATGGCGCAGGGAGGGAGCGGCGGTTGGTTTTATCATGACCATTGCCGCAGCAGCCCGCGGGTGATGATGGAAACATGCATCTGCAAGGAGCTTATCTCCGTTGTCGAATCTCGTTACCGCGTCCGGCGAGATCGTGGAGGTCGGGCGATCCAGGGTTTTTCCATGGGCGGCTTCGGCGCCCTGAAGTATGCCATGACTTACCCGAACATGTTCTCATCGGTCGTGGCATTTTCGCCGGGGCTGGATGGACAGGGCAATGGCCTTTCGCAGGCCCAGATTGACGCTGGAATCACCAATCACAATCTCGAGATCAGTGACCTCGTAAAGCGGAACCGCAAAGAGATGGCGGCCATGGGCATCTTTCTTACCCACGGCGCCAAAGGGAAGGAGTTGATTTCAATTCTCAAAGGAACCGATGCGCTGGTCGCCCAATTGAGCGAACTGGGGATTCCTTTCACGTTCTACGAACTAAATATAGGTCACGGCCAGTCACCGAACTGGCGGTTGAAAGGTGACGAAGCCCTCCAGTTTATCGCCGCGCATTTCAAATGATTGCACCGAAACGAAGCCAACCGACGATATGAAACTCAACCCGACTCTGCTCTTCTTTCTCGCCTTCGCGGCGTTCGCGGCGTTCGCGGGGCTGCTCCACGCCGCCGAGTCCGCGCCCAGGACCAACGTGCTGGTGATCATCCTCGATCAGCTTCACGCGCAGGCATTGGGTTGCGCGGGCAATCCGATTGTGAAGACGCCGAACTTTGACCGCCTGGCAAAGCAGGGCGTGCGCTTCGCTCAGGCGTTCGTGCCGGTGCCGTATTGTTCGCCGACGCGCGCGGCGATGGTCACGGGGTTGTGTCCCAGCAGTCTCGGTATCGGGCGCAACATTGACGCAGCGGATGACCCGACGCGCTTGCGTGATCCCCGGCAGATCTACCAGAGCGTGCTCGCGGCGGGCGGCTATCATTGCCATTATCTTGGTAAATGGCATCTCGGCGCGCTCGACGAACTGAGCTGCTTCCCCGACACCGCCGCCGATCAGGAAAATATCCGCAAACTTACCGCCGCGCGACATCGGACCGCAGGCAATGGCATCTACGACGACGGGCTGCGCGATGGTGAGACGGAGTTGATCGGCGACGTTTACATGCGCAGCGAGATCGCGGCGGCGCACAAGGTTTTGCGACAACAAAAAAATCTTCCGAAGCAGGACATCGGCATCATCGGACGTTCGCGCGTCAAACCGGAGTTTCATTCCGAATCGCTGCTCGCGGATTACTGCATCGAGTTGCTCAAGCGTCATCGCGAAGAGCCATTTGCCATCACCTACTCCGTGAGTCCGCCGCACGCGCCGTGGATTGCGCCCGCTCCGTATTACGACATGTATGACCCTAAGACTTTGCCGCTACCTGCAAGCTGGCGCGATGAACCGGTGCTTTGGAAAGATCAGACCTCGGCGAAAATGGGCCGCATCTACGGCGAGGCTGGTTTTCGCGAATATCTGCGCTGCTACTATGCTCAGATCACGATGATGGACACCTTCGTCGGTCGCATTCTCGATGCGCTCGACGAACTGAAACTCAGCGATCACACGATGATCGTCTTCACCAGCGATCACGGCAACATGCTCGGGCAGCACGGAATGATGGACAAGTCGTTCGGCGGATTCTACGACGACCTTATGCGGGTGCCGCTCATTATGCGCCTCCCGGGCGCGCTGCCCGCAGGCAAGACCTCCGACGCGCTAGTCACCACGATGGACATCGCGCCGACGATTCTCGACTACCTCGGCATGACGCCGCTCGCGAAAACGCACGGTCGCAGCCTGCGAAAAGCGATCGCTGGCAACGACCCAGGTTACACCGCCGTCTTCGGCGAACGCGCCGCGCCGCAGTCGCCCGACGCCGCCCGCATGATTCGCACGAAAGAGTGGAAACTGTGCTTGCATCCACGCGGGGTGCGTGAGTTATTTGATCTGACAAGCGACGCCGATGAAACGCGCAATCTCGCGGACGATCCTGCTCGCGCCAGATTGATCGGGCGCTTGGAGCACGACCTGCGCGACCATATGCAGGCCGTTGGCGATCCCGCCGCGGCGCGTTTCAGCAAATGAATTTCTTTACGCCTGTCAACACCGGAACCAAGCCATGAAGAGTTTTCTCGTCGCGGTAAATCTGCTCGTTTTGCTCAGCGGCGTGCCTGTGGGGGCATCAGCGCCCGCGCTGCCTCCGAACATTGTCTTCATCCTCGCGGACGATCTTGGCTACGGCGATCCGCATTGCTTCAATCCGCAGTCGAAGATTTCCACGCCAAACATGGACCGGCTTGCGAGCGAAGGGATGCGCTTCACCGATGCTCACGCGCCGGGGTCGGTTTGCTTTCCCTCGCGCTACGGCTTGATTACGGGACGCTATCCGTTTCGGAACAAAGGCATCCGGCAGCCAACGCAGGGGGCGATGATTGAGCCGACGGGCATGACCGTCGCGACGCTGCTGCGCGATGCGGGCTATGCGACGGCGATGGTCGGCAAGTGGCATCTCGGCTTCGACGGCGGCGACGCGTTTGATTACAGCAAGCCCTTGCGCGGCGGGCCATGCGATCATGGGTTCGATTCGTTCTTCGGCCAGCACGCGTCGCTCGACATCCCGCCGTATTTTTATATCGCGAATGATCGCGCGGTCGCGGCGGCGTCAGAGGACATCGGGGCGAGCAGTTCGCCGGACTGGTCGCCGATTCAGGGCGCGTTCTGGCGGGCGGGAAAAATCGCACCGGACTACAAGCATCCCGAGGTGCTGCCGACTTACACGCGCAAAGCGATCGAGTATATCGAGGCGCGCGGTCGCAGCACCGATCGCAAGCCATTCTTCCTCTACGTGGCGTTCACCGCGCCGCACACGCCGTGGCTGCCGATGGAGGAATTCCGCGGCCAGAGCATGGGCGGACTCTACGGCGACTTCGTTTCGCAGCTTGATGACTCCGTCGGCCAGGTGCTGCGGGCGCTGAATCGCGCGGGCCTCGTGGAAAATACGCTCGTGATTTTCAGCAGCGACAACGGTCCGGTGTGGCTGCCCGAAGATGTGCTAAAATTTCAGCACTCGGCGGTCGGGCTTTTGCGCGGGATGAAAGGCGACGCTTGGGAAGGCGGGCATCGGATGCCGTTCATCGCGCGCTGGCCCGGCAAGATCAAAGCTGGCAGCTCGAGCGGCGAGACGATTTGTTTCACCGACATGCTCGCGACCTTCGCCGCAATTACGGGCCGCAAGCTGCCTGCCGATGCAGCCGAAGACAGCTACAATCTTCTGCCCGTGATGCTCGGCGAAAAGCACGCGAGCCCGTTGCGCGAAGCGACCATCCACGACTCCGCGGACGGCGGTGTGCTGTCCGTCCGCGCCGGTGACTGGAAGCTCATTCCCATCCTCGGCAGCGCGGGCTTCAGCAAACCCGCGCGCATCAAGCCAGAGCCGGGCGGTCCCTCGGGCCAACTCTACAATCTCGCGGATGATCCGAGCGAAACGAAGAACCTCTTTGCGGAGAAGCCGGATATAGTCGCACGGCTCACGGCACTCGCAGCTAAGTATCAAACTGAAACGCGCAGTGCGCCACGATAAACCTTCTCCACTTGAGTTCATGAAAGCTATCCGACTCAGCATCTTCACGATCGCGCTGGCATGGGCCACACTAGCGACTCCCTTGCCAGCAGCCTCGGCGGCGGACGCTTACGAGCATTACATCAGCACATCGGAAGATTTTCGCGCGGTGAAGCAGGAGAAGGACTGGGCTCTGCGCGCATGGCCGAGCTGGACTTTCATGCCGTGGACGCATCAGTGGACCATCGGCTACGACGACGAAGCGGGCCGCTGGAGTCTTGCGCACGGCTATAGCGGCGCATTCATAGATCGCGACGGCATCGCCGCGGGAGAAACAAAGACGGGACGTCTCGATTGGATCGAGAAGTTCAATCTACGCTTTTACGTCGATCACGCGGCAGGCAAAGGGCTGCTGCATTTGTGGGATGGCGACAAAGTGAAGCCGGATCTCGAGGAGTTGCACGGCACGGGAGTGCGACCTGTGCCGCTGAATGCGGCGATGCGCGCGAAGCTCGAAGAGACGATGCGCCAGAGCATCGGCGCGGTGAAGGCGTCGCCGCAGCGCGCGGCTTACGCGCTCGACGATGAGGCGTCGTGGGGACACTTCGTGCATCCGACGATGTGGCAGGTGAC
>JBBSDS010000184.1:0-10129 GCA_038240495.1 Chthoniobacterales bacterium
GAGCGCGGCGTCGCGATCATTCACCGAGAGCTGAAGCAGGCCGAGCCCCTCCATGATCATCCCGCTGCGATCCTTTTTCGCCGCCGCCCGCAGCGCTGCATCACCGGTCTCCCGATCCGTGGAAAACCACAGCCTCGCCGCCTGCCGATAGTCCGCCCATTCCCCACTCACCGGCCGCTCTTCGAGTTCCGCCGCGCCCTTGAAAGGACGATACAATGGATCGCCGACAAACGTCGTCATCCACGAAAGCGCCCGCTGCGACATATAAGCACTTTCCGCAAAAGTGAAGCCGGCCCGGAGACGATCGTGGAAGACATCGAGTTGCGGCGTCAGCGCGAGATACGGCTCATAGACATTGCCCATCGTCGCCGCCGCGCCCGCGGAGAGCAGCGGCGCCACCCAGTTGCGCAAAGGATCGCGGAGCGTCGAGGCGCTAAACGAGTGGATGTGTACGGCCACGGCTCCGCGCAAGAAACGGAAATCCGGTCGCACAAACGGACCGCTCGCGTGTTCCGTGTACCAGCCGAAATACAGCGCCGCCTGCGTCATCGGATAGTCGTTGGGAAAGAGGCCGGGGCCATTGTCGAGCACAACCGGCGTGCCCCGGCGGCGGGCCGCATTGGCCAGCGAAAAGAGCCAGTTGTCGCCTTCGATGTAGCCCGGATCGTTAATGCTGCGCGCATCGACATAAGCAAAACCGGCGAGTCCTTCCTCCTCGGCGGCCAGCGAATCGGTGATCATCCGCCGCACGATTTCCGGCGTCGGCGCATCGAGCCGGCAGACGAGCAGCAATTCCGGGCGGCGCGCATCGGCAATCGACGAAAAGCTCCGGAAGTACGGATTGCCGAGCACCCCGGAAATGACGCGCGTGCGCAGCCCGAGAATCGACAGTTCCGAATCCACTGCCGCCGAGTTGGTCCCGCCCACGGGAGCCGGTCCGGTCACCTTGTCGCCGGGATAGTTGGTCGTCGCCGCGATCTTCAATGGCACCCCGCGCATCAGCGCGACGAAGCGGATTTTATTCGATTCGACGGCCCCGGTCGGACTGTCCGGATCGCGAAGCTTCCACCAAAAATTGACCATGAACGCCCGCCGCAGCGGCTCGGCGATCGTCCGGTCATAATCCTCGCGGCTGATCTCTTCGGACTTCGCGCACTTCAGCCCGATGACCTGGTCTTTGGGCACGCCGCGCTTCTCAGCGTAAAAGCGCGCGAGCTCACCCGAGTCGCGATCGTTCTCATTGAAAACCACGAGCGTGGCCGCCGCGTCCGGATTTTGAGTTTTGGATTTCGCGCTCTGCCCACTCTGCGCCGAGCCCCGCGGCGGCGCGGCCAGCAGGACAATCGCGCTCATCCAGAATCCAAAACTCCAGATCAGAAACCGCTTCATATCCCGATCTTTAAACCATCGAACGCGATGCGAACATCCCGCGGCAACGTCGGCTCGACTTCAGCGTGCATCAGGTCGTGGCAAAGGTGCGTGAACCATGTCTGGCCGGGCTGGATTTTACCCGCGAGGGCAAGCGCTTCATCGACACTCATGTGCGTCGCGTGCGGGAGGTAGCGGAGAGCATCCACGATAAGATGCCGCACCCCGCGAATCTGCTCAATCACCGCCGAAGAAACTTCCTTGCAGTCGCTGAGATACGCCGCCAGCGCCTCGCCGCCACGACGAAAAAGGTAGCCATTTACCTGCGCCCGACCGTGTCGCACCGGCAGCGGCGTCACCTCGGTCGCGCCAAGCTGAAAAGGGCCATTGAT
The DNA here is from genome assembly GCA_038240495.1 of Chthoniobacterales bacterium. Classification (GTDB taxonomy): domain Bacteria; phylum Verrucomicrobiota; class Verrucomicrobiia; order Chthoniobacterales; family Chthoniobacteraceae; genus Chthoniobacter. The sequence continues at coordinate 1,761 of JBBSDS010000184.1, forward strand.
AATCCGCGGCTCGGGCCGGATGTAACTCGGCCAGCGGTTCTGACCATTGAAGGCGAAGTGGAAAACACGCTGCAGGTCGGACATCGTTTCCTCCGACGCATAGATCGGCAGATCATTTCCCCGATAGCAGAAGGGCCGGAGATCGTCGAAGCCCATGATGTGGTCGGTGTGCGAGTGCGTATAAACAACCGCATCCACGCGCCGCAACTTCTCGCGCAGCGCCTGCGTGCGAAAGTCCGGCCCCGTATCGACGACCCACGCGCACTCCGGCGTCTCGACATAGATCGACGCCCGGGTGCGCTGGTCGCGGGGATCGAGCGATTGGCAGACGCGGCAATCGCACCCAATCATCGGCACGCCCTGCGAAGTCCCGGTACCGAGAAAAGTGATCGTTAGGTCTGCCATGCGTGGTGAGATTTTGAAACGGGGGATGACGAATGTCGAATGACGAAACCAGCCGCGTCGAAAAATTGACGCATCGAGGAGGACATGAAATCCAATACTGGACGGTATCATCGCGCGATGGAGATCTCAGACTTGACCGCAAAGGCGCAGAGCGTCGTGAGAGAAACGCAGAGGGATTTGTTATCAAGAGCACCCTCTGCGCTCCTCTCCAAAACCTTTGCGCCTCTGCGGTAAAAATGAACTTCCGAAATCCGCTCCTGGCTTTCCATACTCGCCGCCGTGCCCGCCACCCTCACTTCTCTTCGCATCCGCAATCTGGCGCTCGTCGAGGAACTCGCGTGGCAGCTTGCGCCGGGCTTTACCGCGGTGACAGGCGAGACGGGCTCGGGCAAGTCGATCATCGTCGGCGCGCTCCAGCTCATCCTCGGCGAACGCGCCGACAAGACGCTCATCCGCACCGGCGCGGAGAACTGCACGGTCGAGGCGGTCTTTTCCGTGAGCGAAGCGCGCATGTTGAACGCGCAGCTCGAAGAGCAAGGCGTGGAGCCGTGCGAAGGTTCGGAACTGATCTTGAAGCGCGTCTTTTCCACGGCGGGGACGAATCGCCAATTCATCAACGGCAGCGCGACGACGCTCGCGGTGCTCAAGCAACTCGGCGACGGGCTCGTGGACTTGCACGGACCGCACGATCACCAGTCGCTCCTCTCCGACGCGAAGCAGCTCGACCTGCTCGATGCTTTCGCGGGAGCCGGCGCGCTTCGTGAGAAATACGGGGAGCACTTCCGGCGACTGAACCAACTCGTCGCCGAACACGCCGAACTCTCGACGAGCGAAGCCGCGCTCGAACGCGAGACCGATCTGCTGCGGCACCAGGTGCAGGAGATCGAAGCCGCGCAGTTGCAGCCGAGCGAGGAGGAGGAGTTGCTCGCGCGCTACAGCGTGGCCGCGAACAGCCGGCGTCTGCTTGAGCTTTCCACGCAAATCCTTGGCCGGCTTTCCGAAGCGGACGACGCGGTGCTGCTGCGGCTCGGCGAGATCGGCAAACTGCTCCGCGATCTCGACCGCGTCGATCCGGCGGCGTCGCGTTTCGGCGAGTCGCACCTGCGCGCCGCGACGGAACTCGAAGACCTCGCGCAGTCGCTTCAGCACTACATCGAGGATCTCGAACTCGACCCCGAACGGCTCGCGCAATTGGAGGAGCGCGTCTCGCTTTTCGAGACGCTGAAACGCAAATACGGCGGCCCGATCGCGGAGGTGATCGCGTTCGGCGAGCAGGCTGCCGGACGTCTGCGCAAGATCGAATCCCGTGGCGCGGAACTCGCGCGACTCGAAAAGGAAATCGACGCCGCGCGGAAGGCGATGCTCGACGCTGGCGCGAAGCTCAGTGCAAAACGCAAAGCCGCTGCGCCAAAACTCGCGAGCAGCATCACCGCGCAGCTTCGCGATCTGGGTTTCAAAAAGTCCGAGTTCTCCGCTGCGCTCACCACGTTCGAGAAGCCCGGCGCGCACGGTCTCGAGAGCGTCGCCTTTCTTTTCGCGCCCAATCCGGGTGAACCCGCGAAGCCGCTCAAAGCCATCGCGTCGAGCGGCGAGATTTCGCGTGTGATGCTCGCTGTCAAATCGTCACTCGCCGCGCAGGACACCATCCCGCTGCTCGTCTTCGATGAGATCGACGCGAACGTCGGCGGGGAGATCGCGCACGCCGTCGGTGCGAAAATGAAATCGCTCGCCGCGGAGCATCAGGTACTCTGCATCAGCCATCTCCCGCAAGTCGCCGCGCTCGCCGATACGCAGTTTGTCGTGACCAAGGAATTCACGAAGGACCGCACTATTTCCCGTCTCGAAAAAGTGGAGGGCAAGGCGCGCGTCGAAGAGATCGCGCGCATGCTCGGTGGCAAAACGGATTCCGCGGTCGCTCACGCGAAAACGTTGTTGGGCGGGTAAACGCCCACCATCCGTCATCCTGAGCTTGTCGAAGGACCTCCGAGGCGGCGGCGTACGGGACAAATGGCGGCTGGTCCGTGGGCGAGCTATTTGCGGGCAGCGGCGGCGCGGAGCCGGTGACCGGCGCGGCTCACTACGCACCGCCTCCGCCCACGGAAAGATAGAGGTCCTTCGACAAGCTCAGGATGACGGGGTTTCGACGCGGGCTTGCCGCGCACGCTCGCGGACGTAGCTTGTGCGCCATGCGACGGCAGCCCCTCATTTTCTCGCTCTTGTTGCTCGCGTTGAGCGCGCGCGGTGAGGCTCCTCCGTCACCGAAAGTCATCGAGCGCTACAAGCAAATGCTCGCCGAGAATCCGACGGAGGGAACGGCGCTCGAACGGCTCTGGAAGATTTACGTGGACCAGGGGCAGACCGGCCAATTGCTCGATGAATACAAGGCTGGCGGGTCGTTTGCCTCGCAGATGATCTTCGGTCATCTGCTGCGCCGCGCCGGGCGTTTGGAAGAAGCGGTGACGGCATTTCAGGCCGCGGCAAAGCTCGATGAAAAGAGCCCGCTGCCGCTGCTCGCGCTGGCGCGGGTGGAGTCCGAGCGCAGCCATCCGCGCGAAGCCGCCGAGCATTACAACCGAGCCGCCGCGCTCCTCGCACCGAACGATCCGCGGCTGCCTGAGACGCTGATGCAACTCGGTGCGGCGTGGCTCGAAGCCGGTGACGTGACCAAGGCGGCCGAGGCTTGGGAAAGAACGGTCGCACTTAATCCCACGGACCTCGAACTTCACCGCCGGCTCGCGGAAGCTTACGAGCGAAATTTTCTGCCCGACCGCGCGATCGAGCACCTGTCTTATTTGGAAGCGCACAGTCCGGCGGCTGATCGCCCGCTCGCGTTGCAGCAGATGGCGCGCATTCACCAAGGCGCGGGTCGGCAGGATGCCGCCATCGCGGCGCTCGAAAAAGCGTTGGCCTTGACCGGTCCGGGCAACTGGCTGCGCAACGAACTGGAGTCGCAAATCATCCGGCTCCATCAGCGCTATCACCGCACGGCGGAACTCGAAGCACGCTGGATCGAGTATGCGAGACAGAACCCACGCGACCTCGGCGCGTGCCTACAATTGATCGAACTGTATGAGCGCACTGGCAATCTGGAGGAGCAGCGCGTGTGGCTCGAAGCCGCGATCGTTCGCGCGCCGAAAAACGCCGACTACCGCGTAAAGCTGGCCCGGCTGCTTGCGCAGATGGACCAACCGGGGCCGGCTTCCGCGATCTACGATGCGCTGCTCAAGGAACAGCCGGCGAATGCCGATTTCGTCTTCGAGCGTGCCCGGATCGATGTGCAGCGCGACAGCACTCCGGCGGCGAAGGAGCGCATCGCGGCACTCCTCGTGGCGCGCAAGAACGACGAGACGATTCGCGCCAAGGCGCTCGAATTTTACGGGCAAAACCGGCTCTTCGATCTCGTCGAGGAACACCTGAAGGCCGACGCCGCCAGCAGCGGCGAGGAGCCGCTCGTCGCGCTGGCCACTTTCTATTTCACGCAGCATCGCGACGCCGAGGCGCGGCGGACTCTTCAACGGCTCGTCAACCCGACCGATCTGCCCGCAAAGCAAGCCGGCGCGAGGGCGCGTATCGCCCAGATTTTGCGCGGCCAGAATGACCTGGCGAATGCCATTGCGGAGTTGGAGAAGGCGGTCGCGCTCAAGCCTGGGACACGCGATTTTCACCTCGCACTCGGCGATCTCAAAGCCGCACGCGGCGAATATCCGGCCGCGCAGAGCGAATATGAAAAAGCGGTGCTCATTGGCGGCAATGAAGCGGAGCGCACGGAGGCCGATCAGAAACTTTTCGAGAGCTTTCGCGGCCAAGTCCAGACGGCCGCGCCCAACCCGCGCCCGGGGCGTCCGCTGCTGCCGTTCGCGCTGCCGGGCTCCGATCCGGGCGCGCCCGAACCAAATCCCCCGCTCGACAAATTTCTCGCCGCCATGGAACGCGACGCCGTCTTGCAGATCAGCGAAGCAGCGTGGCTGCGAGTCGCGCGGTGGCGGCTGTGGAATCGGGACAACAAAGCAGCGCTGATCGCCGCAGAGAAAGCGATCATCCTCAATCCAAAATCCGTCGCTGCCTACGAGCTGCTGGTCAAGCTTGAGGGATCCGCGGGACCGTCGCCAGCCGTGGTGCGCAACCTCATGGAACTCGCGCGGATCGATCCGCCAAATCGCGCGAGCTACGAGCGGCGCGCCGGCCAGGTCGAGTTGCAAGCCGGACGCATCTCCGAAGCGCTGGCAATCTTCGAGCGCCTCGCGCAGGAAAGCCCCGGGAGTATCGACGCGCTCAGCGATCTGGCGCTCACGCAGCAGCGCGCGGAGCGCTGGCCGGAGGCGCTCGCGACCTGGCGTCAGGTCTATGCGCTCAGCCCGGTGTCGCGGAGGAAAGAAGCGTTCACGCCGCTGCTGCGCGTGCTCGAGCGGCTCGACTTGCACCAGCAATCCGCGGAGTTGCAGCTCAAGGCCGTCGAGACCGAAGCCAACGACCGCGAGCAACTGGCGCTCTTCAACGACCTCCTCACGCATTGCGGCAAGCACGGGTTGCTCGACTGGCTGCGCGCGCAATTTGAAAAACGCCGCAAACTCCGGGCAGACGATTATTTCACCGAAATCGCGCTCGGCCGAATCTTGAAAGCGGCGGGCGATGCAGCGGGCGCATTTGAAGTTCTCGCCGACGCTTCCTACGCCGCACCGAACCAGGCGGAAGCGCTTCCTGAGCTGATCCGTGAAGCCGAGGATCTGCACAAGATCGACGCCGCGGTGAAGCTCCAGGCGCAGCTCCTGCGCATCGTGCCGCAGGAATCGCCCGATGGCTTCGAGAAGCTCGCGCAGTTGCAGGAAAAGAATTTCGAGATCGACGAAGCGGCGCACACCTGGGAGCGCGTCGTCGCGAAGTTTCCCCGCGACACCACCGCGCTCAATCACGCGGTTGATTTTCAAATGGCGTGGGGCACTTCCGCGCGCGCCATCGCTCTGCTGCGCAAAGCGCGGGTGCTGGACCCGTCCAATCTTCAGACGCTTTCGACACTCTCCACACTCGATCTCGAAGCCGGCGCCATCGCCGAAGCCCGCGACTGCCTCGAACAAATCCTGCGTATCACTCCGTCCGAAAAACCGGGCGATCCGCTGCGCTTCCCAGCCGTGAAAACCACCGAGGCGGGCCGGCTGCAAACGGCTTACCTCGCGACCGTCGGCCAGCGCAACGGCCGGCCCACGCCGGAGGCGATGCGGGCGCTGCGCAGCTTCTGGGTCGAGGAAACGCCGGAGACCAAGGGCGAGCGCAACATCAGGCTCAATGCCATTCGCCAGCTCGCCGAACTCATCCAGACGGGAGATGCGGCTGATCGTGAAGCGTGGATCGAACGCTGGCGCAAAAATACGACGGCGCCGAGCGAAGCACTGTGGGCGCTCTTTCACGCCGGCGCCGGCGCGGCCACGCTCGACCGCGTGGAAGCGCTCATGAAGGACAACGCCACCGATCCGAAAGCGGCGCAGGCCTTCATCTGGCTCGCGCTCCGGTCGGGTGAGTACGACCGGCTCGGCGCGTGGCTCAAGGACAAACACCGCACGCCGAGCGAGCGCGATTACCTTTTCGTCATTCTCGGCCAGGCGCTCGATGCCGGTGGGATCAAGGCCGATCCCCGTTTGATCGACGCTTTGTTTGCCGACGGCACGCATCTGCGGCTCTGGCAGGCGGCGCTCCTTTTCGCGGGACGAAATCGATTTGCCGAAGCCATCCGCCTCGGCCGGCGGGTCTTTGAAAATGCCACAACCCAGCGCGCCGCTTACGGCCAGGAATTGGCGCACTGGCAGCTCTATCTCGGCCACATCGAAGAGGCGCGCGCTACCCTCCTTTTGACCATCGGTTCGACTGCCGAATCGTTTGACGCGCCGGTTTGTGGCGCGTTGCGCGACTACTATCTGCTGCTGCCCGCGAGTGAGCGCGCCGCTTTTCTCGAGACCTATCTCGGGCGCATCGACCGGCAGCAAAATCCACTGCACGCGGCGATCTCCGAGACGCTGCTCCACGGTCTCGCCGGGCATGACGCGGAGACGCGCGCGGCGCTCGACCGCTTGATCGACATGCGCGCCATGGCTGGCCTGGAGGTATCGGAACCCGGCACTTCCGGCACGCGGCACCTGCGTTTCCTGCTCGAAACTGGGACGCAACTCCAGGCCTTGAAGCTGGAAAAATACGCCGCCTACTTTTGGGAAAAGGCGGTGGCCGACGAGGCGCTCCTCCAACTTCAGGGCGACCAGGCGGCGGCGATTTCGCGCGACCTACGCCAGCGGCTTTGCGCCCTGCGCGTGGCCACCCTCCCGCCGAGCGAGATGCGACCGTGGCTCGACACATTCGCGCGGCTTTCGCCAAATGAAGGTCTCGCTCCGCTCGCCGCGGCACTTGGCACCCTCGGTGCGCACGCGCGGTCGATCGCCCTCTACCGGCAGATCTGGGAGCGCGATCCCGGCGACCCGGAGGCGCTGCGCAATCTCCTCAACGAGTGCCGCGCCGCGGGCGACAACGAATCCGCGGAGTCCGCGCTTGTCACCAGCCTAAGCGACACCACCGGGCGGATGAACGACGGGGCTCGCCGGGAATTCATGCTGCAACTCACGGACCTGTTGGAACGTCGAAACGACTTCGACCGCGCCACCACCATCCTCAGCCGCGCGGTGGAGAACACGCCCAACGACAGCCGGCTCCTGCTCCGCCTCGCGCAAGTGCAGGAGCGCGCCAATCGCGCCGAACAGGCGGTCAACACCTATCAGCGGCTGCTCGTGTTCGAGCCGGGCAACGTCGCCGCCCGCGTCGCTCTCTCGTCGCTTTACGCAGCGCAAAATCGCTTGAGCGACGCCCTCGCGCTTTTCAAAAACGCCTCCGGACCCGACGTGGACGCGCGGCTGGCGCAGTTGCAGTTTGAAAGCAAACAGCCCGAGATTGCGCTTACGACCATCGAACGCATTCCGCCACCGCTGCACATCGCGCCGGCGCTCAGCCTCGCGAGTGCGTTTGCCGCCAAGGGTGACCGCACGCGGGCGCGAGTCGCGCTCCAGAGCGCGCTGAGCCGCACGACCGATCCGCTGAAGAGATTTCCGCTGCAATGCAAACTCATCGAACTGCTCACGCCGGAGGACGGGGCGCTCGCCGCCGAGCGCGAACTCCGCCGGCTCCGGCGGCTCGCGAATGAAGGCCAGGACTTGCTTGGGAGCTATTTCGATTTTGCCGCGCAGCAATCCGCGCGGCTGCATCTGGCGAAGGAATTTGCGGCGGAAGTGCGGACGCGCTGGGCCGACGGCGCCGGTCCGATTCCCGCCGGCGTGGCCGCGCTCACCGCGCAACTGGAGGCGGGCGACAAGAGCGCGGCCGGCCTCACGCTCGACCAGTTGCTCCGCCGCGACGACGTCTCGGAAGCCTGGCTGCAAACCACCTCCGAAGCTCTCGAAAAAGCCGGGCTCCGCGAAGCGCTGGCACGCGTGCAGCAACGCATGACCGAAGTCAATCCGCTCAACGATCAAAACGCACTCAACCTCGCCCGCACGCTGGCGCAACTTGGCCGAAAAGAGGACGCACGCGCCCGGCTCGAAACCCTGGCTCTGCGGGCGACGCTCAACGAAGACAATCTTGGCCGGGTGGCGGCGGGCTTCCTCGATCTCGGTGACACCGCACGCGCCCGGTCGCTCTACGCGCAGGCCGCCAGCGCCGACCGCTTCGCCCGCAACTGGACAACGCTGATCCAATACGCGCGCTTGCAGACGCAGCAACGCGATTTCACCGGCGCAAAAAAGACGCTGCGCACCGCCTTCAGCAATCCGGCCAACCGGAGTTTCAACGAGATCATCGACTGGCTCGTCGCCGCCGGGCGGTTGGACCGATTGGAAGAGGAAGCGGCGGACTTCGAATTGACCGCGGCACGTCAGGTCGAGTTGCGTCGGACGCTCTTCGGTTACTTTGAAAAAGCAGGGCAGCCGGCAAATGCC
>JBBSDS010000185.1:0-10128 GCA_038240495.1 Chthoniobacterales bacterium
CCGTCCTCGACTATCCCAAAGCAACCGCAACCGTGCGCAGCGCGTTGGTCGATGTCGAAGGCGGCGCGCGGCGGCAGTTCGTCGTCTGCGGCACGAAGGGCACCTTCGACATCCGCCCGCTCGAACCCGCCGCCGCGCGCCTCGCGCTCGACGCCCCGCACGGCGAATTCAAGAAGGGTTATCAGGATGTGAAGTTCCCAAAATCCGGCGGACGCTACGACGGCGACTTCGTAGATTTCGCCAAAGTAATCCGCGGCGAGAAAACCCTCGCCTTCACCCTGGAACACGATCTCGCCGTCCAGGAAACGCTCCTCCTCGCAAGCGGATTGCCGCTGAGTTGAGGCGCATTAGCCGCCGGCCAATCCCGCTCGTCTTGAACGCCAGGGCGGGTTTGAAAAAATCAAAGGCCGTCATCCTGATTTGCCGAAGGATCTCCATCTATTTGCAGGCAGCCTCAACCCTCTACTTTCGTCGCGGAAAACTCTGCGTTGGCACGGTCTCGCAAACATTCGATCATTAGCCGGTGCCAGCCATTCGTCATCTCTACTTCCACATCCCCTTCTGCCCAAAGCTGTGCCCGTATTGCAGCTTCTATGTCGAGACGGGTTCGCAGAATAAGACGACGCACTTTCTCGATGCGTTGCTGCGGGAAGTGGAGATCGCAAAAGCCACTTCCGATCTTCGCCCGGAGACGATCTATTTTGGAGGCGGAACGCCGAGCGCACTAACCTGCGAGCAGCTTGAATACTTGCTCGGCGGGTTGCGCGACAGACTCGATTTGCGGGAGCTGCGCGAATGGACGTTTGAGGTGAATCCGGCGACGGTGCGTGCCGACAAGGCTCGGTTGCTGCGCGGTGCAGGCGTCATGCGGATTAGCCTCGGCGTGCAATCGTGGGATGACACGTTGCTTCGGACGCTCGGGCGGATTCACAACGCCGCGCAGGCGGAAAAAACTTTTGCCGTCCTCCGCGCAGCCGGGTTCGACAACATCAACATCGACCTCATGTTTGCCGTCCCTGGCCAGACGCTCGCGCAGTGGCAGACGACGCTCGACCGCAGCATCGCGCTCGGATCAGAACACATCTCGTCGTATTGCCTGACCTACGAAGAAGACACCGACTATTTTCGCAAACTGAAGCTCGGCGCTTATGTGCAGGACGACGACCGCGATGCGGACCTTTTCGAGACGACCATCGACACGCTCACGAGCGCCGGCTTCGACCAGTACGAGATTTCCAATTATGCGCGACTCGGATTCGAGTCCGCGCACAACTTTGCCTATTGGCGCGGTGCAGATTATCTCGGCTTCGGCCCGAGTGCATTTTCGACCGTCGGGCGGCGGCGATGGCAGGCGATTCCGGACACCGCGGAATACACCCGGCGGATGCTCGCTGGAGAAAGCGTCGCCCATTTTGAGGAACACCTCACTCCGGCGACTCGCGAAGGTGAGATCGCGGCATTCGCGGTGCGGACTCGTGAAGGCATCGCGGCGCCCACGCTCGCGCGCTGGTCGGATGCCGTGCAGGAGTTTCGCGAGCTTGGGTTTTTGGAGGACCGCGGCAATCGCACTGTGCTCACGCGACGCGGGAAGCTCATGGCGGATTCCGTGGCGGAGGCGTTTGTATGAAAACCGCGGAGGCGCAGAGAACGCAGAGATTCGTAAAGCGGTGCTATCGCAAATGATTTCTCTGCGTCCTCTGTGCCTCTGCGGTATCCATTCCGTCCGCCCATGAGCTTTGATGTCGCCATCGTCGGCGCTGGTCCGGCGGGTTCGACGTGCGCCGCTTTTTGCGCTCAAGCCGGGCTGCGGACGCTGCTCATCGAGAAGTCCATTTTCCCTCGCGAGAAGGTCTGTGGCGACTGCCTCAATCCTGGCTGCTGGCCGATTCTCGAACGCCTGGACATCGCCGAGCGCGTCCTCGCCGAGCCGCACTCGGTCCTCGCCGATGTTGAATTCATCAGCCCTCGCGGCCGATCGCTGCGCATTCCGCTCGATCCTTCCCGACGCGGCGAAGTCGCCATCAAACGCAGTCTGCTTGACGCGTTGTTGCTCCGCCGCGCACGGGAAGCGGGAGCCGTCATTCATGAGGGCGTCACTCTTACGAGCGTCGAGTGCGGCTGGCGCTTGCGAACGTCCGCGGACACTTTCGAGGCGCGCATTCTCGTCGGCGCCGATGGCCGCAACTCGACCGTCGCACGTCTGCTCGGTTTGCTCCCCGCACCCACCAGGGATCGCGTCGGTTTGCAAACTCATCTGCCCGCGCCTTTGGACTTTGGGGAGCGCGTCGCGATGTATTTTTTCCCGGTGGGTTATTGCGGTGTGGCCAGCGTCGGCGACGCACAAGTCAACGTCTGTCTCGTCTCACGCCCGCAACATCTCGATGATTTGAAGGCGTGGACGACGGGGCATTTCGACGTCGCGCCGAATCACCCGTGGCGGACGATCACTCCCCTCGCCCGAACGGCGCTTTCCCCGGCGCATCCACATCTGCTTTTCGCCGGCGACTCCGCGCGCGTGGTCGAGCCTTTCACGGGTGAAGGCATCTACTACGCGCTCGCCTCGGGCGAACTCGCGGCCCACCACATCATCTCTGGCGACCTAAGCTGCTACGCTGCCGCGCACGCGGGTCTCTATCGCGACCGGCTCTGGGTCAATGACCTCGCGAAAGCCGCGGTGCTCCATCCGTGGTTTGCGAACGCGGTGTTTGAAGTCGCGCAATTGTTTCCGCAAGCCCTGCGCTTCCTCACTTCAAAAGTGATCGGCGCCACCGCGGCGTCTAAGCTCCGATCAGCGCGAGCAGGCGAGGTCCGAAAATAATCAACCCGATCGCGAGCGCGGCGATGGCTGCGCAAAGCACCGCGCCCGCGGCTAAATCTTTCGCGCGTCCGGCGAGTGGGTGATGCTCGGGCGACACCAAATCGACTACGGCTTCGACGGCAGTGTTGAGTCCCTCCGCCATCCAGACGAGCCCGATGGCACCAATGACGGCGCACCATTCGATCCGCGAAATCCGCAAGCTCCATCCAGCGCCGACCGCGCCGACCGTCGCGACGAAGTGAATGCGAGCGTTGTGCTCGGTGCGAAGAAGAACGAGGACTCCACGAAAAGCGCAACGCAGGCTCTTCCACAGGCGCCAACCAGAAAACTCCGGCGCTGGCAGGTCGTCGCTGGGCATCCACGCGGACGGTTATTTTTTCTCCGGGAAAAACTTCGGCGCTTCGCCGGGCTTTGCCTCGCTACCTTGCACGGACGCCTCGGACTTCGCGTGTTCTTCCGCGGATTTCTTTTCTCGATTCCCCGCCCCGCCATGTGAAACCGCGTGCTCGCCAAATTCGGTCGCGTGTTCCGTCGGCAACTCCGAGGCGGGGTGCTTTTCACAAGCATTCATAAGGAGCGCGAGTGGAGCGAACAGGATGGCGAGTAACCTTTTCATAGGAGCGCCGGAGGGTAGCGACGGCGCGAAATGATGCCAACGAAAAGTGCGCGGCTTACTCGCCGCGATAGCTGCACCGCGCCGTCGGCGTCTCGTGAATGACGATTTCCGCGAGCCCCGGACATTGCGGCGCGAGCTTCTGCCAGAACCACGCCGCCATATTTTCGATCGTCGGATTTTCGAGGCCGGGAATTTCGTTGAGATAGCCGTGATCGAGATCCTGAAGCAGCGGCCGCATCGCTTTGCTGATCTCCGCGTGATCGTAAAACCAACCGATCGCCGGATCGACCTCGCCCTCCACGGAAATCTCCACCTTGAAACTGTGCCCATGCATCTTCCGGCACTTGTGGCCTTCGGGCGCGCAAGGCAGTGTCTGCGCGGCTTCGAAGGTGAAATCTTTGGTCAGGCGGACTCGCATAAAGGGGTTCTTTTACCGCAAAGGCGCAGAGGGCGCAGAGGAAAATGATCGGGAGTTTTCCGGCGTCTGCGCCCCTCCGCGTTCTCCGCGCCTCTGCGGTTAAATTCAGACGCCTTTTTGCTTCGGGTCCCAGATGAACTTATGCATCTGGAGTTGGAAGCGCACGGGCAGCTTGTCTTCCAAAATCCACTCCACGATTTGCCGCGGCTCGATGCGACCGAAGATGGGCGAGAAAAGGACCGTGCCGCAGCGCCCCACCAGATCGTGCTCGCGCACGCGGTCGCGCGACCATTCGTAATCTTCGCGCGAGCCGATCACGCACTTCACTTCGTCGCCCGTGTTGAGGTGCGCGATGTTGCTCCACAAATTGCGCGCGCACTCGCCGCTGCCGGGCGTTTTCAAATCCACGATCCGATGAACCCGCGAATCGATCTTGAAGATGTCGTGCGCGCCGCTCGTCTCGATGAGCACGGTGCGGCCGGCATCGCAGAGCGCGGTCATCAGCGGAAGCACATTTTTTTGCAGCAGAGGCTCGCCGCCGGTCACCTCGACGAGCGGTGTCTCATACTTCAGCACTTCTTCCAGCACATCAGCCACCGGCCGCTTGTCGCCTTTGTAAAATGCATACTCGGTATCGCAATAGGTGCAGCGCAGGTCGCAAAAAGTCAGTCGCACAAACACGCACCGCAGCCCCGCCCACGAGCTCTCGCCCTGGATGGATTCGTAGATTTCATTGATCGTCAGCGTTGGCGCTTTTTCCGACATCGGGGCCGGGAACTTAAATGGGATTTGCCGGATGAACAGAGCGAACGCTCCGGCGTCGTTTGCGGAAAAATCCTGTTCATCCGCCGAATCCTGCTAATCCTGTCCTCCCTTTTTCCCGCCATGCCGAACCGTATCGACCAGACATTCGCCGAACTCCGCGCCGCGGGGAAAAAGGCGCTCATCGCCTACATCGCCGCCGGCGATCCAAATCTCGACGCCACCCGCGAACTGGCTTGGGCATTTGAAAAGGCGGGGGTCGATCTGCTCGAACTCGGCGTCCCCTTCTCCGATCCGCTGGCCGATGGAGTCGTGAATCAACTCGCCGCCACGCGCGCCCTCGCTGCCGGCACGACGGCGCGCGGCGTGCTCGAATGCGTGCGGCAAATTCGCGCGCAGTCCCAAGTGCCCATCGTTCTCTACACCTACATGAACCCGATTTACCGCTACGGGTTTCAGGCCTTCCACCGCGACGCTGAGGCCGCGGGCGTCGATGGCCTCCTCATCCTCGATCTGCCGCCCGACGAAGACGCACAAAACGCCGAACTTTCCGAGCACACCGACCTCAAGCGCATCCGCCTGATCGCTCCGACCACGCCCGAAAAACGGATCGCCCAGCTCACCGCCAACGCGAGCGGCTTCATCTACTACGTCTCACGCGAAGGCGTCACCGGCGAGCGCACGGAAGTCGCGTCATCGCTCCCCGAGCGGGTCGCCGCCATCCGTGCGACCACGCCGCTGCCCATCGCCGTCGGCTTTGGCATCTCGACTCCCGAACACGTCCGTCAGGTCGCGCAGCACGCCGACGGCATCGTCGTCGGCAGCGCTATCGTGAAGCAGATCGGAGAGTTTGGTAAAGACGCAGACCTCGTTCCAAAGCTCGCCGCTTTCGTCGCGCCGTTGGCGCAAGCCGCACACGAAAGCGCACGCCGATAGCCACGCCCAGTCCGGAGGGCTGATGGAAATTAGCCGGTGGTGAAGCGAAGCAAAAACCACCGGTCACGGCACACGACAGCACCCGCCCCAGCGGGGCGGCGGAACCGTGGGCAAAGATTTCCCACGCCCCATCCGGGGCGCATCCATTTGTGGATGCGGGTCCGGTGGTTTCACCATCGGCTAATACCCTGCGTCCCTCCGGGACGCCCCTTGGAGCGTGTCCCGAATGCCCACGAAAAATTAGAGATCCTTCGGCAAGCTCAGGATGACAGAGTGGGAAGGGCAGCCTGCGGCTGCGATGTCGCGTATGCGTCGTGACATGCCGGCTCAAACTTGCCGATCGCGGCGGCCTGCTCCATGTGCGGCTTCGCGACCTGATCCTTCATCATCGCTCGCAAATCTTCCACGCTGCGTCACTGCGCGAAGTTGACGACCTTCGTGCCGGCGAGCCCGCGATGAATGTTGGCGAAATTGAATCTCTTGATGTGGCGCATCGCTGCATCCGTGGCGTGGATCAGGATATCGTCAAGGTGCTGTTGCTTCTCGGGTTCAACGGTGAAGATGTTGATGAGCGTCACGAGCTTTTCGTCTTTGCTGATCGTCGTCATTGAAAGCGCGGAGAGTTATGTCGAGGCCTTGCGGCGATGGAGGGTCAGCTTGTTTCCGTCCGGGTCGCGCACCGTCACCATCTGACACGATGGCAGGTCCAGCGGACCGATGATGGCCGCGATGCCATGGGCGCGGAGCGTCTCGACCGCAGCGTCGAAATCCTCCACTTCGAGAGCCGCGGAAGCCCCATCCTGCGACGGCTTCCATTGTTCCGAACAGCCGATGCCGAGTGTGGCGGGGCCAATGTTGTATTCGATCCACTGCTGCGTCTCCGATTTGAGCGGCGCGTTCGGTTTCAAACCGAGCACGCCCTCGTAAAAGCTGCGCGCCCGGGCCACATCGGTGACCGGATAGGCGATGAAAGCGATGTCTTGGTAGCGAATCATTACAATCCACGGAATCGATCCTCACCAGCGCGTTGGCCGCACGCCCGCAAATTTGAGCAGCTCGATAAAGCGGTTTGACGCCGTGGCTGCGTGACGGCCTCGGGGTAAAGCTCGCGACGTTTTTTTCTACGAAACGCCCGTGATCGCCCGCGAACCCTGATAAGAAGAAGTTGCTCGGGGAGGGACTTGAACCCTCACGCCTTGCGGCATACGCCCCTCAAACGTACGTGTCTGCCATTTCACCACCCGAGCTTTCTGAAGAGGGCGAAATGTCTAGCAGGCGACCCCGACAGCGCAAGCGTTTCTTTCCACGGTGCCGAGCGGATTTTTCCCTATTGGCGCGGTCTTTTTCAGTAAGCTGGCGGAACGATGCAATGGGCCATTTTTTTCTCCGCGTGCATGTGCGTGATGTCGGCGCATGGTGCCGATTTGATGCAGTCCATTCCGGACTCGTGCCGACAGCTTGTGGTGATGATTGCTCCGACGTGGACTTCGTCCTCGGGAGCGTTGCAACAATTTGCGCGCGCCGATCGACGGGCGCGGTGGGAGCCGGTCGGGAAGTCTGTGCCAGTCTTGATCGGCGAGCGTGGATTGGGCTGGGGGCTGGGGCTGCACGAATTACCGAAAGACGATGGACCGCGGAAAGTGGAGGGTGATCGGCGCGCTCCCGCGGGCATTTTTCGGCTGACTGCGATCTTCGGAACAATAGATCACAAGGAACTGCCGCCACTCAAACTTCGCTTTCAAGCCGTCACGCCTGCGCTCGAAGCGGTCGATGATCCGGCGTCTCGATTTTACAATCGCATCGTGGATCGAGCACGAGTGTCCGAGCCGGACTGGCATTCTTCGGAGCGCATGGCTGCGATCCCAGACTACGGGCTCGGCATCGTGGTCGCGCACAATCCCGAGAATAGTCCCGGCGCGGGGTCGTGCATTTTTCTCCATCTCTGGCTGGGTGAACGTCGCGGGACGCTAGGCTGCACGGCACTGCGCCGGGCCGACCTGATTGAACTCGTGAGCTGGCTGGAGGCGAAGAGCGATCCCGTGCTCATCCAGTTGCCGCGCGAGGCGGCGCAGAGGGAATTCGCCGAGCTTTTGAAATAGGCCAAGCCGGCACGAAGCAGTTTACGGATTCTTGAAAACGCAGAGACGCAGAGACGCAAAGGCCGCGGAGAGGAAAGGCGTCAGGAAGAGCTGCGCACTTCAAAGACGTTATGCCGAAAGTCACGAGGCGTACGCAATCGCAGCCGCAGGCTATCCTTCCCCCATCTCATCCTGAGCTTGCCGAAGGATCTCTAACTATTCTTGGGCGGAGGTGGCGCGGAGCTTGTAGTCAGGCGGGCTCCGCACCACCGCTGCCCGCAAATAGATGGAGATCCTTCGGCAAGCTCAGGATGACCGTTTTGGAGGGGGGGCCTTCGGCCACAG
Source organism: Chthoniobacterales bacterium (assembly GCA_038240495.1). GTDB lineage: Bacteria > Verrucomicrobiota > Verrucomicrobiia > Chthoniobacterales > Chthoniobacteraceae > Chthoniobacter. The sequence goes on from JBBSDS010000185.1 coordinate 7,974, forward strand.
AGCGCGCGGACTTTCGGTAGCCCTCTAAGACGCCGGCGCTCCTTCCGCGGTGGGGCGATCGGATTTGGCGAGTGCGGCCTTCGCCACGCGGGTGATGTAGGTCAAGGCGCAAAACGCGGCGACGAGACCGGCGCCCAGAAAAACATATTCGCCCGGATGCCGCGGCCGGCTCGCGCCCGTGAGCGCTGCCAGACCCTCATGCGCAGATGCGCCGAGCCAAACGAAGAAGCAATTGGCCGGGATGATCGCCAGGAAAGTGGCGAGCGCGTAGGGACCGAAGCGGACGGATGTGAGCCCGTAACAGTAATTGGCGAGTCCAAATGGCAGCGGACACACGCGCAGCAAAGCGACGATTTTTCCGCCCTCCCTGCCGATCGCGGCATCGATGAGCCGGAATTTTTCGTGGTGCGCAAGATACCGCGTCACCGTGCCGCGAGCGACGTATCGGGATACGAGAAAATTAACGATCGCGCCGATATTCGTGGCGATAGTGATCGCGATCACGCCTTTCCAAAAACCAAAGATCGCGCCCGCCGCGAGTCCAAAAACCGCCAGCGGAACGAGGGCCATCTGCAACACGATGAGCCCAAGAGCATAGGCCCACACGCCCCACCAGCCGTAGGATTGCAGCGAATCGTGCCACGAGTTCAGGTAGGAGAGAAGGTGCTGGAGAAGGGCGGCCATTTGGAGCGCGTTATTTGCCAGAAGATGCGGACATTGCAACCCCGGCCCAGCTTCCGGTCGCCGCAAAAGCCTTCACCCTTCCCAGACCCGTGCCTATGTTCGCGGCCATGTCGAAGTTTCTCCGTCACCTGCTCGGGCTCCTCGCGCTCCCCGTGGTGGCTTTGGCTGCCGCGCCTGCGCCCAAGGCGACGCCTGCGCACAAGACCGCGCCTACGCCCAAGACCACGCCTGCGCCCAAGACCACGCCTGCGCCCAAGACCACGCCTGCGCCAAAGACCACGCCTGCGCCCAAGGCCACACCTGCGCCCAAGCATAAGGCTCCGCCGGTCGAGGTGGTCGGCTTTTGGCGATTGGAAAAGGACATCAAGTCCGACGTTCGCAGCCCGGCGATCGGACGCGTCAAACGTATCGATGGCGGGGAGTTCTTTTTTAGCAATGAAGTGCCCGGCCCGTTCATTTACGACCCGCTGCGGAAGGTTTCGTACACCAACGCTACAAGCCTCAACTTTCAGTCAAAGGAAGGCCACAATGATGCGTTGGAAATCGCTTTCGACGCCGCCAAGGCCGGACTGCCGAACCAAAGTTTCACGCTGGAACTTTTCTTCAAACCGGACGCGGAGTGGGATGCGCCATTGGCAATGAAGGCACGCCGCACTGAAGCCGCGACGGAGTGGGGTCTCGAGGCGAGCTTTTTTAGCGCTCAGGGACAGACTTACGCGCAGGCCTTTTTCATGCCGCCGGGTGGGGAGACCCGGCATTTTCTCGGGGGGCACTACGGCACCAGTGCGCAGATCAATCGCGACAATCTGCAATGGCGCCACCAGGCGCTGGTCTTCGACGCGACGGGCAAAACGCTCACCTGCTACCTCGACTACTATCAGACGAAAACAATTCCCCTCCCCGGCGAGATGAAATGGGACGACGGTCCACTGTATGTCGGCGGCGGACCGGAGAAGGCGGCCTTTGCGGGAAAGATCGACGAGGTGCGGCTCACGCGGGCGGCGCTGCGACCGGCGCAATTTCTGCGCGCGCGCCGCGACAACCTTGCCGGCGTCATCTTTGAAAGTGTCGAGACAGTGCTCCCGCGCGACAGTGGATATATCGACGTGAAGGAAGCGTTCGGCGCGGTTGGCGACGGGAAGACGGATGATACGGCGGCCTTCGCCGAAGCCTTCCGCGTCCTGCCCGATCGCATGCCCCTCGCCTTCAATACGCTCTACATTCCGCCCGGAACTTATCTCGTCAGCGACACGTTGCAGAGCGGCCGTTTTTTTACCGTCCAGGGCGCGGGCGCGGACAAGACGGTGATCAAGCTGCGGGATAACTGCGCGGGATTCACCAATCCCGCCGAGCCGCGACCGGTCTGGCGTGCGAGCAGCACGAAGGGTCCGCCCGGCTCGAACGAGGCCGTCAATGGAAGCTCGATCGCGATTTCGATTTATGGCCTGTCCATCGAGACCGGGAGGGGCAA
>JBBSDS010000186.1:0-10122 GCA_038240495.1 Chthoniobacterales bacterium
GGCGCCCGGCGAAGTGCGTGCCGCTACCGCGCAGACGTGGGGCGACCAGGTGCAATGGGTCGATGCGCGTTCGCGAGCGAAGTTCAAGCACGCCCACATTCCCGGCGCGCTGCTCCTCAATGAAGACGAATGGGACACGCTCATCGCGCCGTTTCTCGACGCCTGGGATCCGGACAAAACCGTCGTCGTCTATTGCGATGGCGGAAGTTGTGAAGCCAGTCACAAGGTCGCCGAACGCATCCGCGCAGATTTGAAAATAGGGAACGTGTATGTGCTGAAAGGAGGTTGGGGCGCGTGGTCAAAAAATTAGTTCTCTTCGCCCTGCGCGCCGCCCTTGCGTGGGTCTTCGTCCATGCCGGCATTCTGAAAATCTGGGACTTCGCTCACGGGCGTTCCGCGACACCCGACTTCACCGTCGCCATCCAGCACTTCGAGCTTCTCACCCCGGACCTCAGTATGCTGCTCGCTGTCTATCTGCCGTGGCTGGAGATCCTCGCCGCGCTCGCACTTTTCGTCCGGCAGCTTGCCCTCGGCGCACTCACCGCCATCCTCGGCATGACCACAGTCTTCGTCGTTGCCCTCGCCAGCGCGTGGTCGCGCGGTCTCGACATCTCTTGCGGATGTTTCGGCAAAGACGAAGTCTCCTCGGATTTTCCCGCGCTGCTCCTGCGCGACGCCTGCATCCTGGCCGCCACCGTGCTCTTGCTGGTCCTGGAATGGCAGAGGGAATCCAACACCCAAACAGCCGCACGCCGTTAACAGCCTTTTGAAAAACCCTCCAAACTCGGAGTCATCCTGAGCGGAAACTGAGGCGGAAAGGCGGGCCGAGGCGGCAGCGTACGGGACAAGGGAAGGCCGGTCTTCGGGCGAGCCGTAGCGCAGTCGAAGGATCCCGTGAAATTGACAAGCGAGGTATTCGCGAAATCTGATGGCTGCTTGCTGCGGGCAGCTTTGGCGACTCCACGGGATCCTTCGACTGCGGGCCGCTCAGGATGACTGGCCTTGCGAAAGTCTTTTCAACAGGCTGTTAGCGTCCGCCGCGCTGCGGCGGGCCCGCGGGCCGTGCGGGAGCCGGAGCGGGCGCGGCTGGCTTCGGGCCGAAAAACTTCTGGAAGAAATTCCGCTTGTCCGTGACCGGCGGCGGCGTGGGCCTGGCTTTGCCTTGCTGCACCTTGCCGCGAGCATCGGCTTCCGCGCGGATGTTTGGACTGGCGGTGCCGGCACCCATCTGCGCCTGGATGCCCGACCTTTCATGGTGGTCGGCGCCCTCATCATCAGACGCGATATTGAAAGAGCCGGCATTCTTGTACTCGGAGAGCGCGGTGATCGTGGCGAATGGATTGGCGCTGTGGGCTGGCTCGAGTTTCGTCAGTTCGACTTTGTAGCTCCCCTGCTCCATGGCGACGATTTGTTCGAGGATATGCCCGGCGATGGGCGCGGCGATGGTGCCGCCGTGGCCACCATGCTCTCCGGCTTCCACCATGACACACATCGCGTAGCGCGGCTTGTCAAAGGGCGCAAAACAGCAGAACCAGGCAATCAATGCAGGTTTGCCGCGGTCAGTGGCTTCGGCGCTGCCCGTCTTGCCGGCGACGGTAATGCCTTTGACGCGCGCCTTTGCGCCAGTGCCGCCGGCTTCGTTGACCACCTGCCACAGGCCACGCCGGACGATCTCGATCTGCTCTTTCGTGACTTCGGTGCGCAGGTCGCCGCGAATCTTGGGCTCGTCGGGGACGGCCACCTGTTTCTCGTCATTGAGCACCGGTTCGCCTTCTGGCGTGAGCACCTTTTTGACGAGCCGCGGCTCGTAAGCGACGCCCCCGTTTGCCACCGCAGCATAGACCATCGCCATCTGCAAGGGGCTGGTCAGAACGTAGCCTTGGCCGATGGAGGCATTCGCAGTGTGCGCCGAAGTCCACTTCAACTCCGGATACTTCGCCTTCATCCAGAGCGGCCCGGGCATCACGCCGTCCTTCTCATCTTGAAGTCCGATATCGTAGTGTTCGCCAATCCCCAGGATTTTGCCGATGCGATCCACGTTTTCGATCCCGGCTGCATTGGCATATTGGTAAAAGTAACAGTCGCAGGAAACCCGGAGCGCATCGGTCAGCCCCAGCATTCCGTGGGTGCCCTTCCCCGAGATCCAGCACCGGAAGAAGTGGTTCCCGTAGGTGATGCCACCGGGGCAATCATAGTGGGAATTTTCCATTCTCGCGCCTTTCTTGCTGAGGCCGCCGAGCGCGGTGACAGCCTTGAATATGGAGCCCGGCGGAAAGGCGCTGACCGCGCGGCTCACCAGCGGCACCGCGGGATCGGTATTCAGCTTGTTCCAATCGGCCGCCGAGATGCTCGGAATGAAAACATTCGGATCAAACGACGGCACCGACGCCAGCGCGAGAATGTCGCCATTCGTGCAATCGACAACCGCGGCCGCCGCCCGCCCAAGTGTGGGATGCCGCAGTGCTTGCTCGACGATGAATTGGATGCGCGCATCGAGTGTGAGATAGACGTTCGCGCCCGCCTTCGGCGGTTCGACCCGATCTTCGCTCTCGATCACACCCTTGACACTTTTTCGCAGGACGCGTGTGCCGGGATGGCCGCGCAAGTATTTGACCATGCTCTGTTCGACCTGCGATTTCCCGTCCACGTCGGGTTGGTAAAAACTGTATTTCGTGATGTCCGGCAGCAGGTTGATGTCGAGCGGCGCGCCCACGTAGCCGAGCAGATGCGCCGCGAGCGCGCCATAGACGTAGTCTCGCACCGGTTTGACGGCGATCTCCACACCCGGTAATCCGACGTCGTGTTCGGAGAATTTGGCGATCGTCTTGAAATCGACTTCTTCCTGATAGGTAAAGGGCACCAGCGTGTCGTTGCGAAAATGCCTCTGCAGATGCTCGGAGTTGTAGTCCTTCGCCAGATCGAGTTCCTTCAGCCGCGGAACCACGCTCTCGTTGACGATGCGGACGACGTCCGCTTCCTTCATCTTTTTCTTCATCTGCTTGATCGTCGCGAGATACTCGGTCACCGGGACGGAGCCCATGTGCTGCCGATATCCGCGCACCATGTCGGGCAGATAGAAATCGACCTCGTAGCTCGCGCGGTTCGCCACGAGCGTCACGCCATTGCGGTCGCGGATCTCGCCGCGGATCGCCGGAATCCGCACGGTCACCTCGGAGCGGCCGGCAATTTTTTTTGTCCATTTGTCTCCGCGCGCCACCTGCTCCCACCAGAGCTTTGTGATGAGCACGCCAAGCGCGCAGATCATCACGAAGGCGAGGAAAATGACGCGCCATTCGGCGCTCGGACGGCGGGCCATATCAGGTCAGCGGTGAAGTTCCGTTTGTTGTTCGCGGAGCGACAAAACAAAAAATTCGCGGCAGGAAGTCATGATGAGATTCGGACCATGGACGAAGCGGTCTTTTCAAGTCGGAACAAAGCATGGAAATAGCTCCGAGTCACAATCTTCATTGGGCGTTCGTCAATTGGTTTCGGACGTTACGGGAGTTCGCCGAATGAAGGCCAGCAATTCTTCGACTGGAAGTGGCGTGAGGGTGTGATTGAAGTTGGGTCCGGTATCGTCCTCGTCCTTCCTCCTCGTCCTCGATCGGTTTTCGGGCACGAGGACGAGGACGATCGACCGCGCTGGCCCCACTTTTAATCACACCCGTGGCGTGAGTCGCGGTTCGGAAGCGACCCTTCCGCCGGATCACTGCTGCGCCTCGACCACCCGCACCGTTGCGCCTTCGCGCAGTGCGTCGGATGGATTCACAACGATTTTGTCTTCAGCCTTAACGCCGTCTCGGACCTCGACCGAAGAGCCGAAATCGCGGCCAAGCGTCACCCCCCGTAAGACAATGCGGCCATCGGTCACCACTGCGACTTGCGGCCCTTCCGACCGGAAAATGATGGTGTTCGATGGCAGCGTCAGGACGGCCTGCGGCTTGGCCTCAACGAGGCGCACCTGCGCGTAACTGCCAGCGAGGATTTCGTTATTGGAATTGTCCACTTCCAGCTCCGTGAGCAGCGTCCGCGTCGCCGCATCGAGCGCGCCCGCGGTCCGCAGGATCTTGGCTTCAAACTTACGCCCCGGCAATTCGGGCAGCGTCAGCTCCGCCGTTTGGCCGACCGCCGTGCCGCGGGCATAGCCCTGCGGGACGCGCACGAACAGGCGCAGTTTGTCGGTTTGCGCGAGGCGGAAAAGCTCCCGGCCATCTCCCATGGTGATGAGCTGGCCGACATCAAGCTGCCGGGCAGTAATCGTCCCGTCAAAAGGAGCGGTGATGTGCGCGAAACCGGCGACTTGCTCGAGTCGCTGCACATTGGCGCGAGCGCCTTCCACGGTGGCTTTCTTCAGCTCGAAATCACCCGCTTTTTCATCCGCTTCCTGGGCGCTGACCGTCTTCGCGCCGAGCATTTCCTTCCAGCGTTTCGCCGTGGTCATGGCGAGGTCGCGGGCCGCTTCCACCTGCACCAGTTGCGCACGCGCCTGCGTCAGTTCGCGGTCCGTATCCGGCGTGTCGAGTTCCGCGAGGAGCTGGCCCGCTTTGACGGTCGCGCCGAGATCGACCAGCCACCGTCGCACGTAACCGTTCACCCGCGCATTGATCGATGCTTCGGACACCGGCTTCAATTCGCCCGAGAGAACCAGCGGCGCACTTGCGTTGGCGGGTGAGGGTGAGACGACGGCCACCGTGGGCTCTGTGAGTTCGCGCATGTCGGCCGCGACCGCATGGCGCTCGCGGAGACGCGGCACAAATCCGAGCACGAGGCCGGCGACCAGAATGATCGCGGTGATCACGAGCAGCCGCCGGGCGCGCGGCGGATTGGTCGGTGGTTCGGTCACGGGTTGGAAACGGTGCGGCTCAGGCGGATGGCTCTCACCGAGAAGCTCGACGCCTTCGCGGTCGTGGCGGTGCGGGGCAGCGTAATCGGTTGGTGTGCTCATGGTGCGGAAAACTTCAGGCCGTGACGAGTTCGGGCTCACGCGGAATTTCGTCCGGAACTTCAGGTTCCGGCTCGGGCTTGCGGCCGTGGTGGCAGAGGCTGAAGACGACCGGGACGAAAAGCAGCGTCGCCACGGTGGCAAAGATCAGGCCGCCGATGACGGCGCGGCCGATGGGTGCATTTTGCTCACCGCCCTCGCCGAGGCCGAGGCTCATTGGAAGCATGCCGATGACCATTGCCAGCGCCGTCATGACCACGGCGCGCAGACGCGTCGTCCCGGCGAGCAAGGCAGCCGCCGTGGCTTCCGCACCTTCGCGAAAATTTGTGCGCGCGAAACTGACGACGAGCACCGAGTTCGCCGTCGCTACGCCCAGGCTCATGATCGCGCCCATGAGCGCAGGCACGCTGAGCGTGGTCTGCGTCACCCACAAGCTCCAGACCACGCCGGCGAGCGCGCCCGGCAGCGCGCTGATGATGATCAGAGGATCGAGCCAGCTTTGGAAATTCACCACGAGCAGCAGATACACGAGGACGATGGCCACGATCAGACCGATGCCGAGACCGACGTAACTGGTGCGCATCGTCTCCGCCTGACCGCGCACGAGAATGAAGCTGCCGCGCGGCAGTTCTTTCTTCGCTTCTTCGATCAGCGGATTGATGTCGCGCAAGACCCCGCCGAGGTCGCGGCCGCTCACGCCGCCGAAAACATCGATCACCGGCAAGACATCGTAGTGCGAGACAACGGTGGGAGCCTGGCCGCGCTCGATGCTCGCCACATTCGTCAAAATCTGGCCGTTCGCTTCGCCCGCGCGACCGCCGCTCACCGGAATGCTTTCCAGCGCGCTGATCGAATCCATGACGTGCTCCGGAGCCCGGATATTGATCGTGTATTGGATGCCGAGTTTCGGATTCAGCCAGTAGGTCGGCTGCACCTGCCCGCTGCCACTGAGGCTGAGCAATACCGAGTTCGCTACGTCGCGCTCGCTCAACCCGAGTTCGATGGATTTTTCGCGATTCACATTCACCGTGAGCCGCGGCTGGTCGGACGGTTGCTGCACCCGCACGTCCACGGCGCCCGGCACGCGCCGGACTTTCTCGGCCAGCCGCGTCGCGATTTCCCGGCAGGCCACCTGATCGCGACCATAGACTTGCAAATCGAATGGCGCCGGCAGACCGAGGTTGAGCGTCTGGCTGACGATATCCGCGGGCTGAAAATAAAACATGGTGCCGGGAAATTCCCGGTTCAGCCGCAGCCGGAGTTCGCGCACGTACTCCCGCGTCGGGCGATGACCGGGAGCGAGCGACACGAGGATTTCCGCGTCGCCCGTGCCGATCACGCCGCTGTTGCTGTAGCTCAGTGCGATGCCGGAAAAAGGGATGCCGATATTGTCGAGGATGCCGCCAATTTCGTGCTCCGGCACGACCTGGCGAATCGTCTGCTCGACCCGCTCCACGAGCGACACCGTCTGCTCGATGCGCGTCCCACTACTCGCGCGGAGATGGAGCCGAAATTGTCCACCATCGACCTCGGGAAAAAAGTCCTGCCCGAGTTGCGGAACGAGCAGAAACGACGCGAGGCAAAACGCGAGAAAGACGATGGCGAACTTGCCACGGCGCGAGAGAGCGACGCACAGCAGTTCGCGATACGTCGTGCGGAAGCGGGCAAATCCGCGCTCGAACAGCCGCTGGATGTGAATGAACGGCGCCATCCAGCCGCGCGGCGGCGGCTCGTCGGCATCGTCTTCGCCGCTCTCGTGACTATGGTACGGCGAGTTCCGATAGAACCACATGACGAGCGTCGGGATGAGCGTCCGCGAAAGGAAGTAGCTCGCGAGCATCGCAAACACGACCGCCTCGGCGAGCGGCACGAAGAGGAATCTGGCCACGCCCGTAAGAAAAAACATCGGCACGAAAACGATGCAGATGCAAAGCGTGCTGACGAACGCCGGCAGCGCAATTTCCTGCGCGCCATCGAGGATCGACTGGATGAGCGGTTTGCCCATGGCCATTTGCCGATGGACGTTTTCGATCTCCACCGTGGCGTCATCGACCAGGATGCCGACGGCCAGCGCCAGTCCACCGAGCGTCATGAGATTGATCGTCTCCCCGAGTGCGCTGAGCGCGGCCAGCGAGGCCAGAACGCTGAGCGGAATCGACAACGCGATGATGATCGTGCTCCTCCACGAACCGATGAAGAGCAGGATCATGACGGCGGTGAGCGCCGCGGCGATCGTCCCCTCTTTTAGCACCCCGCTGATCGCCGCGCGCACAAACAGCGACTGATCGGAAAACTCCCGCACTTCCAGATCCGTCGTCACGGTGGAAAGCACCCGCGGCAACTGCGCCTTCACGCGCTTGACCACGTCGAGCGTCGAAGCCGCGCCGCTTTTCATGATCGTGATCAAGGCTCCTCGACGCCCATCGCGCCGCACCACATTTGTCTGCGGATTGAAGCCATCGCGCACCTGCGCCACGTCGCGCACATAAATCGTCGTCCCATTCACGACCTTGATCGGCAGATCATTGAGATCGGCCAGGACGCGCGGGCTGCTGTTGACCTCGACGTTGTATTCCGTTGCGCCGATTTTCGACGTGCCGCTCGGCAGGATAAAGTTCTGCGCATTCACGGCGTCGACGACGTCTTGTGGCCGCAGATTTTTCGCCTTCAGCGCGGTGAGATCGAGATCCACCACCACGGCGCGCAGACGCCCACCGTAAGGCCACGGGATCTGCGCCCCCGGGATATTCGCGATGCCAATGCGCACCTGATTGAGCGAAAGATCGGCGACTTCCTGCTCGCTCAGCTTGGAACTGGTCAGGCTGTATTGCAGGATCGGAACAGTCGAAGCGTTGTAGCGAATGATGAGCGGCGGCGTCTGACCGGGCGGCAGCAGGCGGAGAATCGTCTGCGCCACAGCCGTGAGTTGCGCCACCGCGCCATCGACGCTCGCACCCGGCTGGAGAAAGACTTTGATGATGCCGACGCCATTGTAACTCGTGGACTCGGTGTGCTCGATGTCATTGACCGTCGCGGAGAGCGACCGCTCATGCGCGTAGATGATGCGCTGCTCGATCTCCGAAGAACTCAACCCGGCGTATTGCCAGATGACAGAAACGACCGGGATGTTAATCGCCGGAAAAATATCCGTCGGAGTCCGCAACACGACATATGGCGTGAGCAGGAGCAGCACGAGCGCGGCGACGATGAAAGTTAAAGGCCGGCGCAAGGCCAGGCGGACGATCCACATATAAGGTCAGGCGGTATGTATCGATTCGTTCAGGCTCTAGCGCTTGGATGCGCTTGCGCCAGCCTGAGAACGATCTTGCGCCTGCGCAAGCAAGAGCGGTGGAAGGAGCGTGTCCCAAAAGTCTGCGCAACCCGTGGCCGAAGGCCACCCTTCCAAACCGTCATCCTGAGCTTGCCGAAGGACCTCCGAGACGGCGGCGTACGGGACAAATGGCGGCTGGTTCTTGGGCGAGCTATTTGCGGGCAGCGGCGGTGCGAAGCCGCCTGCCTGCTCAAGCTCCGCGCCACCTTCCGCCCACCAAAAGTTAGAGATCCTTCGGCAAGCTCAGGATGACAGGATGGGAAGGGCAGCCTGCGGCTGCGGTGTCCCGCGCGCCTCGCAAATTCCCGTCCACCTCCCACCCCGCGCTAACGTCGCGGCGAATGTGCGGCGGCAAATTCCCCAGGACTAACCCCCAGCACGCGCTTGAAATGACGCGCCATGTGACTCTGGTCCGCAAACCCGCATTCATGCGCAATCGCCGCAAGCGTCCACTCGTGCCGATGCTGGCGGATCAACTCCTGCGCCCGATCCACGCGGAGCCGGATCAAGTAATCATGCGGCGGATGGCCAGTGGCCGTCTTGAATTGCCGCGCGAAATGAAACGGGCTGACACCCGCGACTTCCGCGAGCTCTTCCAGGGAGAGAGAATCGGCGAGCCGCTGGCGCATCAGTTCGACGACCTTGAGCACAGCCAGCGGCGGGGCGGCTTGTGCCGGTTTTGCGGAAGGGATGTGATTGAATTCGCGCAGGAGCAACACCGCGATGGTCCGCGCCAGACACTCGGCAGCGAGAGCCGCGCCCGCGGGCGCATCGAGTTCCCGCTGGAGCTGCCGCATGAGCACGCAAGCCGGATGTCCCGCGGGCAGCTTGCTGTTATTCGTCTCCGCGGGCAGCGCCGCCGACGTTCCGAGTTCCGCGGCCACACGTTCGAAAAACCACGGTTGAAATCCAAGCATCAGCACGCGCACGTTCCCATTCCACCGAAACGCGACCTGCTGCCCCGCCGGCGTAAACCGCGCCTCGCCAGCCCGGTACCGCAGCGTCTTGGTCTCCCGGCCAAGCTTCACCTCGGTCCGCAGCGGCCCCAGAAAAAGGTAAAGCACATGCTGTCGAATACCGCCGGGGTAACTCACCTGTCCACCATTGCCCCGCCGCTCGTGGACGAGAATACCCGGCCATCCCACGGAGCGACGAACGACCGTGATTGCCGCCGGAACATAGGTCTCCATATCGACCGGCGGAAGAGTAACGGCGGACTTCATATCTACACGCGATACCGTTTCGATAAGTCCCTTACTTTTTAAATTTCGCATCCAAGTCACCAAGCTTGAAACTTACACTGACAATGTAAGGCTGCTCACCTTCCGTCCAGTGACCGTAGGTCGTCGTCACAAACGTCCCGTCTGGAAGCAATTCCACGCCCGGATAAGTGCAGTCAGCTCCTTTGGTATTATGCATGATGCGAATGCGATACTGACCCTCGTTACCTTTCACGATATCTTCATAAGTTCCGACCCAGCCAACCCAGTCACCCTTTGTCGGACTTACATGGGTCGTGTCACGAAAAGTAATGAAGAGACGCCCATCGGGCGCATACCTGGCCACATGCCGATCGCCAGTGAGCGCCGCCGGCAGTTCGCGAGGTTCCGTCCAGGAAAGACCCTCATCATTGGAGAAGATCACAAACGAATTGTATTTCCGGGAGTTCTCGCGCAGCAAGACGGCAATCTGTTTGCCATCGGGCGAGCGCAAGGCTCCGGGCTCACAGAGACTCGCATCAGGAAGCATGGCAATCGGCGCCGGCGTGCTCCAGGTAAGTCCACCGTCTTTCGATAGCGTGGTATAAACCCAGAAACGCCAGGCTTTGGCACCTCCGCCACGAATGAAA
>JBBSDS010000187.1:0-10116 GCA_038240495.1 Chthoniobacterales bacterium
GGTATATGAGACTCGTGCCGCCGTCGGTGTTGTGGCAGAGCGGCAAATTCTCACGCTCGCCGTGACTGCCGACAAGCAGGAATACAAACCCGGCGACACGGCGCGTCTGCTCGTGAAGGCGCCAATTTCCGGCGAGGCGCTGGTCACTATCGAGCGCGGCGAACGCATCCTGCGGACGATGCGCGTGAAGCTGGAAGGCAACGCGCCTGCGATCGAAGTTCCGCTGGAAAAGAATGACGCGCCAAATGTTTTTGTCTCAATGGTGCTGCTCCGTGGAAGCGAGCAGAGCACACGAAAAATCAAGACGCCCGAATATCGCTATGGGCTGGCGATGCTGCGAGTCAGCGATCCGGCGGAGCGTCTGCAGATCGAAATCACGCCGGCGCGTGCGGTCGTCCAACCCGGCGAAGAAGTGGACGCCGAGGTGCAGCTTCGCAATGGCGTCGGCGCGCCGGTGGCGGATGCCGAGGTGACATTTTTCGCGGTGGACGATGGCATCCTCGCGCTCACGGGTTACGAGCGCCCTGCGTTGCAGCCGATCTTCCACGCGCCCTTTTCGCTGGCGGTTCGCACGGGACTCACGCTCTTCGATTTATTGCCAGAACAGGATCCCGCGGAAGTCGCAGAATTTTCCAACAAAGGCTACCTCATCGGCGGTGGCGGATTGGAAGGACCCGGCTTGAAACTGCGGCGCGATTTTCCGGGCACGGCATGTTGGTTCCCGTCGCTGCGCACCGACGCGACCGGCAAAGTGCGCGTGCGCTTTCCCGCGCCGGATGCGCTCACGCGCTACCGCCTCGTCGCCATCGCGCACGCGGGGACGAATCTTTTTGGTTCCGGCGAATCGGCGTTCACGATTCGCAAGCCGCTGATGATTCTTTCGGCACTGGGGCAGTTTGCCAATGTCGGCGACGAGCTGATCGCGCGTGCCGTCGTGCGCAACGAGACCGGCGCCGACGCCACGGCACAAGTGAGCTTGCAACTGGACGGCACGGCTGAGGCAGCAAAGCCGGGCGCTGAAGCTCTGCGGGCGAATATCGAAGTGAAAAACGACGACGCGCAGACGGTTGATTTTCCGGTGCGCCTTCGCGCGATGGGGAGCGCCGAGTGGAAGTGGGATGCACGCATCGAAGCGCGCGGGCAGACTTTTGAAGACCGCGTCGCTGCGTCGCTGACCGTCGGCTCGCCCGCGCCCGTGCTGCGCGAGACGTATCTTCCAGAGTTGAGCGCGGCTTCGAGCGATCTGCTCGCCGGCGTAAATCCTCAACTCCTCGACGGCGCCGGCACCGTCGCGGTCACTGTCTCGAACACGCGTCTCGCTACTTTGCGCGAAAGCGTGAATCGCCTGCTCGAATATCCGTACGGCTGTGCGGAGCAAACCGTGTCGTCGCTGATTCCGTGGGCGCTGCTACCCGAATTGCGTCCGATCATTCCCGATCTCGTGAAGGACGATGCGCAAGTCGCGGCGGTGATTAGCAAAGGCCTCGATCGTCTTTTCTCGATGCAGTTCGGCGGCGGCGGGATCGGCTATTGGCCGAACGCGAATTATCCGTCGCTCTTCGCCAGTGCATACGGCGCGCTGGCGTGCGCGATCCTTGAGAAGCACGACATCGCTCTCCCGCCCGGCCACGACTTATTGCTGGATTATTTGAGCAAAGAGCTGCGCGGGACAGGACTGAAGCGCAACGACCAGCTGCTCGCGGATCGTGTGCTGGCGGTCTATGCGCTCGCGGCGTCGGGAAAAGCGGAGCCGGCCTATCACGAGGAATTGTTTCGCAGACGCGCGGAACTGTCGCGCGAGTCGCGGGCGGTGCTCGCGCTGGCGATTCAGGAAGCGAAAGGTCCGGCGGCGATGGTCGATGAATTGCTCGATCCGAAAGCCACCGCGCCGGATGAATCCTCGTGGTTCGGCGGACCGGCGCGCGAACGGGCGATTCAGCTCCTCGCCTGGAGCCAGTCGAAACCGAAATCGACCGAAGTCGCGCGCCTGACCAAGGAGTTGCTTGGGTACCGCCGAAACGGCCACTGGGGCACGACGCAACAAAACGCCTGGGCGCTGCTCGCGCTGGCCCGGTATTACAAGGCTGCGGAAGACGGCGGGAAGCCGGTGAAAGGCACGCTCGTCAGCGCGGATCACGAGCAGCCGTTTGAAGTGACGTTTGAAAAACCGGCGATCACCCAAGCACTTGCCTTCGCTCCCGCCAAACCGCTGGGCGCAATCTCAATTCGAAATCCGGCCAAGGGCACGCTCTTCGGCGAAGCGCGATTCGTCGTGCGTCCGCCCGTCGCCGCACAACCGCGGCAGGATCGCGGATACGCCGTCTCGCGGGTGTACCGCAAGCTGGCGGACGACGGCTCGCTGCAAGAACCGGCCGATCTCAAAGTCGGTGATCGCGTGCTTGTCACGCTGCATGTCGAAACGACGCGACCAGGTCATTTCGTGGCGATTGACGATCCGCTGCCGGCCATTCTGGAAGCGGTCAATCCGGCATTCCAAAGCCGCGTCGTCGCGGGTGGCGAAGTCGCGGGGCGTGACTGGGTCAGCGACTACCGGGAGATGCGCGCCGACCGCGTGATCTACTTCTGCGACCATCTTCCTGCCGGCACCTTCACCTTCCGCTATCTCGCACGCGTTCGTTCCGCGGGCACGACGATGGCGGGACCGACGAAGGTCGAGGAAATGTATCGTCCCGAGCGCTTCGGTCTGAGCGAAGCGACGCAGCTCGTCAGTCGCGTCGCGGAAGGAAAATGATGCGTGTGCGGAGATGAAGCAGAGCGTCTTCCATCTTTGCGCGAGCCGGTTGCGCGACTGTCTGAAAAGGCGGCGCACCTCCTCCAACGGTCATTCTGAGCGCAGCGAAGAACCTCAGATCTCTGCCTTTCCTCACCAGTTTCGACCGAACACAAAGTCTGCCTTCACCGACGGAGCGGAAGAAGAAAGGCAAAAGTCAGAGGTTCTTCGCTGCGCTCAGAATGACGGGGGAAAGGGGAAGCGCCATCCGATGCGACGGCTCGCTTGGTTGACGGTGGGTTTGCTCACGGTTGTTGCGGTGTTCGAGATCGCGCTGCGTCTGACTCCAATGCCCGCGGAGCTGGAAGCAGGCTACGTCGGCAGCGTGGAGTTTCTCGATCGCGAGGGTCGGCCGCTCCGCCTCATGCTCGCGGAGGAGCGCCGTTACGCGCAGCACTGTTCGCTCGCCGAAGTCTCGCCGCTATTGATCGCGGCGACGCTGAGCGCCGAGGACCAGCGCTTTCGCCAGCACTCGGGCGTTGATCCGCAAGCCATCGCTCGCGCCGTCTTTTCCGCGGTCCGCGGAGGGCAGGCGCAATCGGGCGCTTCGACGATCACGCAACAACTCGTCAAACTCGCGCGTCCCGGTCCGCGAACCGCCGGTCGTAAGCTCATCGAAATGTGGCTCGCACTCCGCGTGGAGCGGACGTGGAGCAAGGACCGCATCCTCGAGGAATATTTGAATCGCCTTGATTACGGAAATCTCGAGGTCGGCATCGTGGCGGCGAGCCGTTACTACTTCGCCAAGCCGCCATCCGACTTGAGCGCGGCGGAAGCGGCGTTCCTCGCCGGCTTGCCGAGAGCTCCGACGCGGCTCGATCCGCACGAACACTTGGCCGCTGCCCAACAACGACAGCGGTGGGTCCTCGGAAGAATGCGCAACGACGCGCAGCTCGACAGCGCGAGTTACGCACGGGCGGTCGCCGAGCCGCTTCATCTCGCATCAGCAAGCCGCATCTTTGCCGCGCCGCATTTCGTCGATCTGCTGCTCTCGCAGCGCGGCGTCGTCTCGCCAAACGGCGGTCCACTGCGCACGACGCTCGATCTCGAACTGAATCGTTTCGTCGAACGCAGTCTCGAAGAACAGCTTCGCAAAATCGTCGATAAGCACGCGACGAGCGGAGCCGTCGTCGTCATTCATAATCCGACCGGCGACGTGCTCGCCCTGGCGAGTTCGGGCGATTATTTCCGTCCTGGCGCGGGCCAGATTAATGCCGCGTGGATGATTCGTTCGCCGGGCTCGGCGGTGAAGCCATTCACGTATTTGCTCGCGCTGGAACGCGGCGCGAATCCCTGCACCGTCGTGCCCGATGTGCCGACCGATTTTCCGACCGACACAGGGCTCTACCGGCCGAACAATTACAATCACCGCTTCTACGGTCCGGTGAGCTTGCGGTTCGCGCTCGGCAATTCGCTCAACGTCGGCGCAATTCGCACGCTGCAACTCGCTGGAGGCCCGGAGGAACTGCACCGCCGCCTCGCCGATCTCGGCATCACCACGCTGCATCACGACACCGAGTACTACGGGCTCGGTCTCACGCTCGGAAATGGCGAGGTGCGTCTGCTCGAACTCACCAGCGCCTTTGCCACCATCGGTCGGCTCGGCGTGCATCGCCCCTGGCGCTTGCTGCTGCGCGAGCCTCGCGGCATCGCGCCCGACCGCCGTGTCTGCGACGCCCGCGCCGCGTTCCTCGTCGCCGACATGCTCGCCGACAATTCTGCGCGCGCGTCGTCGTTCGGCCTCGATTCATATCTCGCGTTCGATTTTCCCGTCGCCTGCAAGACCGGCACGAGTTCCGACTATCGCGACAACTGGGCGATGGGCGTGACGCCGGAGTTCACCGTCGGCGTGTGGGTCGGAAATGTGGACGGCTCGGTGATGCGCGGGATCACCGGCGTGACTGGTGCGGCCCCGATTCTGCACGATGTCTTCACGCATTTGCACGAGCAGCGCGGCACGTCGTGGTTCGCGGCGCCGGATGGAATCGCGAGTCATTCCATCCATCCGTTGACGGGCCGGCTCGCTGCAACGGGTCAGGCCGGTGCGGTCACGGAAAAGTGCCTGTGGCCACCGGAAGGCGCGCGGTCTTCCGACTTCGATGTCAATGGTCGAGTCGTTCTTTCATCCGAGTATGCGCCCTGGCTGGCGTCGGCGCAGAACAGCCTCGGCGACCTCGCCACCTGCGCCGGCATCGGACCCGAGTTGCGCATTCTCCAGCCACCGCCCGGCGCAACCTACTTTCTCGATCCCGATCTGCCAGTGGATGCGCAATGGGTTTCGCTCCGCGCCGAAGCGGCCGGCCAGATCACGTGGAGTTGCGCCTCCCTGCCGTGTGAACAAGCAGGCGGACGCCAGCGCGTGCAACTGCGCAGCGCTGGGCGCCACGTCATCTCAGCGCGCGACGCCGTGACTGGTCGCACCGTAGAGACTTGGATCGAAGTGCGGGAGTTGTGACTGAGTTCTTTTAACCGCAGAGGCGCAGAGATCGCAGAGACGAAGAAGAATGGCATTTCCAATTTCAAACCTCTGCGTCCTTTGCGCCTCTGCGGTTAAATCCGAGGCGAAATTCGCGCGAGCTATTCGTAGCGGAATGTCGCCGTGGCTTTACACGGTTGACTGGCTTTCATCCGCACCCAGCGTGCGTCGAAGCCAACGGGAAATTCATGCTGTGTCGGTTGGCCAGCAGCGACGTTGAGCTTCGCGTATTCGCTCCACGCCCCGGTGCCGAGGAAATCCACTTCGATGGTGAAGTCGATCGCGCTTTTTCCGTCGTGACTCAGCGTCACGCGCTTGCGATCGTAGCCGGCCATGAGAAACGGATCGCTGGGCTCATCGGCCTTGACGTCGGCGTTCTTCCACGGACCGCCTTCGCCGCGCGGTTTGCCGAATTGCCAGAGGTCATCGACCGCGCCTACCCACAACGCACACTTGCCGTCGTCGGAGCGAATGAAGTGGTCGCCCTTGGCGTCGTCAGTGACGCCGCTGAGCACGAGAAGGCCGCGATAGGTGGCGTAGTCCTTGATGCGGCGATTGTGCGTGGTGATGGGGCGGATTTTTCCGAAGCCGCCGGAACTTTCCGCCGGCAGCTCGTAAAAAGTGCCGCCGCAGTTAAACAAATCACGTTCGGTGATGGCTTCGCGATCCACGCGCTCGTCGCCGAGCACGCCGGGCGCATCGAAAGCCGGGTCGCTTTTCGGCAGGCGCCAGCGCCGGCTTTTTTCGTCGGAGTAGAGGGCAGACGCAGCGTCGTAGGTCAGCACGCCTTGCGGGATCGCCATGTTCGTCCGCAGGTAGTCCGCCGCCTTTGGATCGTCGCGCCGCGTGAGTTTGAGATCGCCGTCGAGTTCGTAGTAAGCATCCGCCGTCGCGAAGCCGAGTGTGTGCAGATTTTCGCCGCGTGCGCGCAGGAGTCCGCCGGAAACGCTTTTGTCCGCTGGCTTCGCGACGCCGTCGAAGATGTCCGAAGCTGCGGCACTGCGTTTGTCTTCGTTCTGATAGTGCAAGAGCGCCGTCGCATTCGCGCAATCACGATTCGCGTTCAAGCGCAGCCACGCGCCGGATTCATCCGCTTTGAAAATGAGATGCGCGGATGAATGCGCCGCGACTTCTACATCGCGGAGCTTTGTCCACTGGCCATTCCCTTTTGCATCCACCTCCAAGGTGAAGGTGACAGGCTGTGCCTCATCGTGAGTGAGCCACAGGGAGCGCTGCGCATAGCCGCTGAAAAGAATCGGATCGCTCGGTGTGTGCGCGGTCACCTTGTCCGCGAGCCACACCGCGCCGTCTCCGATGGGCGCGCCGAGTTCATCGAGCGTCTGTGGTTTGACGAACCAGAGATTCGACTGCGACTGGCCGGGCGAGAGAATTTTTCCTTTGGCCTTTCGGGCGTTGAGGAACTCGCTCTTTGCCGTGACATCGCAGCCGAAGACGATGCGATCGTTCCAACGGCAGAAGTCGCCGGTGACGCAAAGGTGGGTGGAGCGCGGCGCAATCCCGGCGGAGTTTTTCGCGGAAAATGCTTTCGGAAAACGCCAGAGCGTGCCGTGCATCGTCATGAGTAAATCGTCCTCGCCGATGTCGCGGATGCGCGGCCACTCGGTGTGCCAGCCGTGGCCGCCATCGTAGGTGTGCGAGGCCTTCGGCAGGCGAAAAGTGAACCACTTCCCGCCGTCGAGACATTGCAAAATAACGGAGCGTTTGTCCCACCCCACGGCCCACACGGGATCGGTGCCGGGGTGTTCGTTGCCGTAGATTCCGCCGGGGCCGCTGATCTCGGTGAACTGATTGCGTCGCACGAGTTGGAAATCGCCGCTGCCACTCCACTCGCCGAGCGCGCCGCTATCCGCATCGGGGTCCGTTTCCGGAATCGTTCCGTGCTCGCCGTTGTTGGAAAAAACCACGCGGCCCTGGCCGGAGAACAATCCTTTGCCATGCCAGCCGGGGAGTTTCGTCTCCATCGTCGCAGCATGATCTTCGCTCAGTGCGCCGGCCTTCGGCTTGTTCATGCGATCCTTCAGCGCGCCGGTGACGGCGAGCGAATGGACATCCACCTCGTAAAGCCCTGCCTCCATCGTCGCGATGTAAACCTTGTTCGCCGGATCCGTGAGATGGCGCGCGACACCCGTGAGCCTGCCCGGCATTTTCTGCCACGGAACGACGCGTACATTGCGCTGCGCATCGATGAAGTAAGGCCCGATGATGAGTTGGTTCGATTCGCGATGGATCATGCGATCCGCCGGCGTGCCGCCGATGCTCTCGGGGCGAATGATTTGTTTCAGGTCGGGAGTGATTTCGTAGAGCTTGTCGCTCGAACCGTACGGCAGGTGCGGTCCATAACTGATCACCCACAATCGATCCGCCCAAGGCACCACGGCGCCCGTGCCGCATTCGCCTTCGTTGTTGAACGTGGCGAGATGCGGATAGATGCCGCTGATCTGCCGCGGTTCAGCGGCGCAGAGGGAGAGAGAGAAGGAGAGCGCAAGGAGGAGGTGGAGGGATTTCATGGCGGTGAAAGGGGACACCCGAGTAAGTTCGAGTTTGGCGATTTTGGACAGGAAAAGTCCGACTGACTTTCCGCCGCTTGTTCGCCGGGCTTTGCCAGAACCGATTCGCGCCCCACAATGCCGTCATCCGATTGAGCATCCCCCTTCCAAACACTCATCCCGATGTCCCACCCAAATCTCCGATTTCTCTTCTTTATGACGCTGGCCTGCATGCCATCCGTCTGGGCTCAGACAACAAAGAAGGAACCTCGTGAATTTTTACCCGCGCCTTTCGACAGCTACCTCCAGCGACGGGTGGCAGAGTTGTCTTCGCCGGATTGGTCGAAAGAAATTACGCCAGCCAACTGGCCCGCGAAGCAGGCGGAAATGCGCCGGCAATTTCAGCGCATGCTCGGTCTCGATCCGTGGCCGGCGCGCGGCACCCTGAATCCCGTGATCACCGGCACCGTGCCGGGCGATGGCTATGTCGTCGAGAAGCTGCACTTCGAATCGCTGCCGGGTCTTTACGTCACGGGCGATCTTTACCGACCCACAGAAGTCGCGCAGCCGTTGCCGACAATTCTCTACGTCTGCGGTCACGCCAATGTCGTCGAGAACGGCGTGAGCATGGGGAACAAAACGCACTACCAGCATCATGGCGTGTGGTTTGCGCGGCATGGCTACGTCTGCCTGATCATCGACACGATCGAACTCGGCGAGATTCGCGGCGAGCATCACGGAACGTATTCAAAAGGACGCTGGTGGTGGGCAGCGCGCGGCTACACACCGGCCGGCGTGGAAGCGTGGAACGGCATCCGGGCGCTCGATTATCTCGAGACGCGACCGGATGTCGATCGCTCGCGGATCGGCCTCACAGGCCGCTCAGGAGGCGGTGCCTACTCCTGGTCGATCGCCGCACTCGACGAACGAATCAATGCCGTCGTGCCGACCGCCGGGATCACCACTTTAAAAAATCACATCCTCGACGGAGCGCTCGAGGGACACTGCGATTGCATGTTTATGGTGAACACGGAGCGCTGGGATTTCGACCGCGTGGCTGCGCTCATCGCGCCGCGTCCGCTGCTCATCGCCAATACCGACAGCGACAACATTTTTCCGCTCGATGGCGTGATGGAAATCTACAACCGCACCCGCGCACTTTATCGCCAGCTCGGTCAGGAAAACCACATCGGCGTCCACATTGCCGAAGGTCCGCATGTGGACTCGCAGCCCGTCAACACGGGTGCGTTTAACTGGCTCAACCGCTGGCTCAAAGGCGCGGACCGCATGGCGCTCATCGATGAACCGGCGCGCCCCGCGCATCCGCCGCGCGATCTCAAAGTCTTCGCCGAACTTCCGACGGACGAAAAAGTCACGACGATCGACCAAACATTCGTCCCCGCATTCGCTGATCTCGGGAGGGCGAGCGTTCCCGCGAGCCCCAGCACCACCGCCGAAAAGGGCGCGCGCGGACGCTCGCCCACCCAGCCGCCGACCGCCGCAGAATGGCCGCGACTGCGCGACGACTGGATGGCCGCGTTGCGCAGCGACTGCTTCCGCGCGTGGCCGACAGGTGCGGAAAAACCAAGCACCACGAAGACAAGCGAGCAGACTGCCGACGGACTGCACCTTACAGTCGCGGACTTTGCGAGCGAGACCGACATTCCGCTGACACTCTGGCTGTTGCATCGCGCGGATATGAAGGCTGAAGATTTGGACCTCGTCGTCCTCAACGTTCTCGATGACGACGGCTGGAAAGAATTTCAGTCGATTGCCGCCGGTGCTTTCCAAAGTTCATTTCCCGAAGCCAAGGCGGATACGAAAGCCTTCGATGAGACGAAGCGAATGCTTACCGGAACGAAGTGGGCGATGGCGTATGTGTGTCCGCGCGGCATGGGGCCTGCGAGTTGGGCGGCGCTTTCCGC
Source organism: Chthoniobacterales bacterium (assembly GCA_038240495.1). Taxonomy (GTDB): domain Bacteria; phylum Verrucomicrobiota; class Verrucomicrobiia; order Chthoniobacterales; family Chthoniobacteraceae; genus Chthoniobacter. The sequence goes on from JBBSDS010000187.1 coordinate 9,700, forward strand.
GAACAAACAAACACAGTTGCGGCGGCGATTGTTGCTGATTGGTGAGTCGCTCGACAGCGGCCAAGTGTGGGACATTCAGCAGGCCGCCGCAACGCTGCGGAGCCTGCCGGGATTCGCAAAAATGCCGCTGTGGCTCCAAGCGGAAAGAACGATGGCCGCAAATGCGCTCTACGCGTCGCTCTTCATCCCTGACGTGAAGCGCCTCGACCTGCACGCAATGCCAGTCTCGCACAAGGACGGCCCGACTTATCTCAACGTCCTGCGCCATCTTGATCTGCCGCAAGCCGTCGCCCTCGCCGCCGAGCATTCGACCGTCGCGCTCTACACCGTGGACGGCGCGCCGTGGCAATACCCGCAGAACGTGGCGAAGGCGATGGGCTGGGGCGAAAAGCGCGTGCAGATCCGCAAGCCTCTCGA
>JBBSDS010000188.1:0-9996 GCA_038240495.1 Chthoniobacterales bacterium
GGCGGCTCTGTTCGCAGGACGTGCCGCCTTTGCTTCGCCAAAGGCGGCACGTCGCCAAAGCGCGACAGAGCCGCCTCTACACCCGCAGATTGAGCTACCAAGTAGCGCGACCCGAGGTTGCGCCGCCGAATTCGCTAAGGCAGACTCGCGGCATGACTCGTGATGTGCTCGAAACTGCGGAGCCGACGGTTCCGCGGCGTAGCGCTGTGCGCATCGGCATCGGCGGGCCGGTGGGCTCGGGAAAGACGATGCTCGTGCTGCGGCTTTGCCAGTGGCTCCGCGGCGAGCTTTCTCTCGCGGTGGTGACGAATGACATCTACACGCGCGAGGATGCGGAGTTTCTCGTGCGCAATGACGCGCTGCCGGCGGATCGGGTGATCGGCGTGGAGACGGGCGGGTGTCCGCACACGGCGATCCGCGACGATACTTCGATGAATCTCGCGGCCATCGCGGAGTTGGAAAAACGGCATCCCGATGTGGATGTGATTCTCGTCGAAAGCGGCGGCGACAATTTGTCGGCGACCTTTTCACCGGAACTCGTGGAGGCGTTCATCTATGTGATCGACGTGGCCGAGGGAGACAAGATTCCGCGCAAGGGCGGGCCGGCGATCCGGCACAGCGATTTGCTGCTGATCAATAAGACGGAGCTGGCGCCATACGTCGGCGCGGACCTCGGCGTGATGGCACGCGACTCGAAGCTGATGCGCGGGGAGCGGCCATTTATTTTTGCCGATCTGCGCTCGGAGAAAGGTAAGGACGAGTTGCTGGCTTGGCTGCGGCGAGAGGTGCTTTTCGTGTGAAAAGGGGGAACGTCGAACATTCAACGTCTAACGTTCAACATGTAACGACAGAGCGCGGCGACGCGAACGCGGAGCCGTTGGAAGTTGGAAGTTGGACGTTGGACGTTGAATGTTCTCCCCCTTCCCCTCGCGGCCTTTCCGGCCACCTCGATCTCATCTGCGCCTCGGACGAACAAGGCCGGACATTCATTCGCGAGCAGTCGTTTCGCGCCCCAATCCATCTCAGCAAGCCGCACCTCGACGAAGGCATACTCGTGGTGAATGTCGTTAATCCGACCGCAGGGTTGTTTGCGGGGGATCGCGTTCGTTACCGCGTGGCAGTGGAAAGTGGCGCGCGTGTGCTCCTCACCGCGCCGAGCGCGAGTCGGGCGCATCGGGCCGTGGAGGGTGAGGCGCGGGTGGAGCAGGAGTTTCACGTCGCGAGCGGCGGCTGGCTGGAGTGCTGGCCGGAACTTTTCATTCCGCAAAGCGGCGCGCGTTATCGACAGCGGACGGTGGCGCGGGTCGAGGAAGACGGGGAATTACTGCTCATCGAGATGATCGCGCCGGGACGCACGGCAGCGGGCGAGGCGTTTGCTTTTTCCGAATTGGATTGGGAGACGGATCTTTTCCTCGGTGCAACGAAGATCGCGAGAGAACGCTACCGGCTCACGCCGGAAAGCCCAACGCTGGCGGCAATGCGAGCGCAGTTTCCCGAAGCTTATTACGCGAGTTGCTTCATCGTCTCACCGAAGCTGCGATCCGATGCGGAATGCTGGCAGCGGATTCATGACCTGCACAGCGATGTCGCGTGGGTCGGGGTCAGCGCCCTGGTGCGCGGAGGTTGGGCGATCCGAGTGGTCGCTGAGGGAAGCATCGCGCTGCGCAAGAGCGTCGCGCAGATTCGGCGGGAGATTTACGCCGCGCTCGGGCGTAGCGAACCGGCGCTGCGGCGGAGCTGATCGGAGGGACGCGCTCCTGCGCGTTCCCAAGCCGCGTTTTCTTGAAAGATGGGACGCGCGGGAGCGCGTCCCTCCGCTACCGACGATGGAGCGCGGGAATATTGCCCAGCCAGGTGCTGGTAAGACAGCCGATACAGGCGATTCCTTGAAACGTCTGGACACCAGTCGCCGGAAACAATGACCACCAAACCGCGAGGGAGACGAGCAGTGTCCCGAACAAGGTGGCGAGGCCGATGACGCCAAAGAGCCAACGGCCCACCGGTGACTGGTTGGTAAAAGTCAGCGAGAGCGGAAAGGCGGCGGCGATCAATCCGATGCCAACGAGAAACTGGTCTGCCAGGTTCAGGCAAGCACTGGCGAGGATCGCGACGGGCGCAAGCACGAGCACGCTACCGACGATCGCCGCTTCAAGTTTTTCCCGTGGGCGCAACGCATATTTTGCAAAGCCGTCGAACAGCAAAAGGAAGTTGCCCACCGGACGCGCGACCCAGACCCAGAGGACCAGAAGAAAATAGAACGCCACGAAAACGAAACCGCCCGGAATGTGCTTCGCGACCTGCATGGCAAAATACAAACCGAGGACGACCGCCCAGCGTGCGCATTGGCTCAGCCGCTGCATGGCGAAACAGTATTTCAAATACGCGCGATAAATCGGCGAGCGGGCGCGGAAGCTGTTCAGCAGGCCATCGCGGGCGTACTCGAAGTCTGGATCGAGGCGGAGTGCTTCGCGAAAATGCGTTTCGGCTTCGCGATGTGCGCCACGCTGCAGCGCGGCCCAGCCGGCGTTGGCATGCGTGAAGGCGTCCTCGGGATCGCGGGCCAGCATGCCCGCGAGGTGCGCGGCATTTTCGGCCAGCTTGTTTTGCAAACGGAGCGCCTGGGCGAGTTGGTTGGCGGCGGTGGAATTGTCGGCGTCGAGGGCGAGCGCCTGCCGCGCGGACTGCTCGGCGAGCGGCCACTTTTCCATCTGCAAATGCGCCTGCGCTTCGGCGGCGAAAGCAGCGCTGTCATTCGGGTCGAAGCCGAGCGCGGTGCGCGCCGCAGCGAGCGCTTCCTGGGCTCGGTCGAGGACGCAGAGGATGAAAGCGCGCAGGACGTGGTGGCTGGATTCGTTTGGCTCGACGGCGATCGCCTGATCGATCGTTTGCAGGGCATCCTTGTGGCGACCGGGGATCTGCCACTGGCAGCCGGCAAGCTGATGCAGGGCGAAGGCGTCGTTCGGATCCTGCGCCAGCGCTTCTTTGAACGCGCTCTCGGCATCGGCGTAACGGCCGAGCTGCTTGAGCTGAAGACCACGCAGGAGCTGCGGGTGGGGACCGTCGGCAGCGCTCATTTTTTGATCCCGAGAAACTCGAGCACGTCGTCGTAGAAGCCGCTTTGGTTGGAATAGATCGCGTAGTTTTTTGCGCTCTCGAACCATGCCTTGGTCGAGGGTTTCACGTCTTTCGCGGACTTGAGCAGGTCATCGGTGCCGAGTGGGATGACGCGCCCTTCCTGCATAGCGCGGGCGAGCGAGCGCTCGATAGCCACGTCGAAAACAGCTTTCAAATCCGCGCCGGAGAAATCCTTGGTGCGCTTCGCCACAGCGGCGGTGTCAACGCGATCCATCGGTTTGTCTTTCACCATGACTTCGATGATCGCGCGGCGCGCGGTCTCGTCGGGTGGCGGAACGAAGAGGATGCGGTCGAAGCGGCCGGGGCGGCGGAACGCGGGGTCGAGATGCCACGGGGCATTGGTCGCGCCGAGAATGAGCAGGCCGTCGTTGTCGCCGACGTTGCCGTCCATCTCGGCGAGAAACTGATTGATGAGCGTGCGGCCCGCGCTGCGCTTGAGATCGTTGCGGTCCGCGGCGAGCGCGTCCACTTCGTCGAAGAAGAGGACGGCAGGCGCGTGAGTGCGCGCGAGTTCGAAGAGTTGGTGGAGATTTTTTTCGGAATTGCCGAGATAAAGGTCGAGAATCTGGTGGATGCCGATCGAGAGAAAATTGGCCTTGATCTCGCCGGCGGTCGCGCGGCTCAGGAGCGTCTTGCCGCAACCGGGCGGGCCGTAAAGGAGCACACCGCCGCCGATCTTTTTTCCGTACGCTTTGAAAAGCTGCGGGTTTTTCAAAGGGTGGATGATCTTCATCCGAATCTCTTCCTTGATCGTCTCCATGCCGCCGATGTCGGCGAAGGTGAGCTTTGGGCGCTCGATGTCGCTGCTGTCCACGGAAGGCTTGTCCTCGGCGTCGCTCTCTGGCGTCCAACCCTGGCCGGCGACAGCGACTTTTTCCGGCTCGTCGCGCGGCGCTTCAGACTTGGGCGCGCGGCTCTGGAGTTCTTTCTCGAGCGAATGATCCTGGCCGGTGGGATCGAGCGACAGCGCCCGTGCGTAGCTGGTCCGGGCGGCGGCGAGATTGCCTTCGCCGGCGTGCAAGCGCGCGAGAAGAAGGTGGGCCGGCGCAAACTCCGGATACTGGGCGATCAGGGCTTCGACGCGCACGACCGCTTCGCTCGTCTTGCCGCTCAGATGCAGGATGCGGGCGATGCCGACCTTTGCCTCGGGCCGCTCCGCATCGAGCCGCAGCACGCGCTCGAAAGCGGAACGCGCCTCGTTGAGCGACCATTCGTCGAGGCAGGCTTGGGCGAGCAGGAGAAGGAGCGGGAGATTATCAGGCGAGACGGCCACGGCCTGACGAAGTGGGTCGAGTTTGGACATGCGGGCGGAGTTTCCTGCGGGAGGTGGCGCGTGACAAGCGAGAGATGCAGGGCGATACTTTTGACCTCCCTGTTCAGCGAATGCTTTACCCTGTGGCATAGCCGCTGCTTCCTCACTTTTAAACTGCTGCCCACTGAACACTATGAATTTCCTCGTTGTTGACGATAACCGACTCCTCAATCGCTTCCTGACTACTTACCTCCGGGGCAAGGGACATGTGGCGTCGTCGCTGACTGATAGCTCGAAAGTGGAGTCGTGGCTCGATTTGAACCCGTGCGATGGCTTGATCCTCGACATCGGAATGCCCAAGATCGACGGCTTGACGCTCATCTCCCATGTGCGGGCCAAGCAGCCGGAACTGCCGATCGTGATGTTCACCGGATTGGGCTACGACGAAGATGCCATGCAGGCGGCTCGCAAAGCTGGCGCGAACGGCTACGTGAGCAAAGGTCTCGGACCGAGCGAAATTTATTCCGCGCTGATGAGGGTGCTGGCGCATCAGCAGACCCGGGAAGAATCAGTCAAGAAATAATCGGCGGGTCAGGAGGTGGGCTAGCGCGGAGTGCCTCGACTGCGATTTAAGTTTCGCCCCGGATTTTCGTCCTCGACGATTTTTAGCCTCGGTCGCATTCGAGTTCCAGGATGCGCTTTTTCAAGGTGACGGCCTCCCATTGCCCGCTGGCATTTGGTTTATCGAGGTAGCCGTAATTCAGGACCGAACCGGCCTGGGCAAAAAGGAGACGGGAGATTTTTCCAAATCTTCCCATCCCCATGAGGCTGAGTGGCAGCGGCTGCCGGCGGCAAAAAAGGGCGAGCAGACGGGCGAGCGCCGTGGGTGCCGCAGCGAGGGCGGCGAGCTTCGCAACATCGGCACCGGCGCCGTGCGCCTGGCGGATGGAGCGCTGCAATTCTGCGGCGGAAGGCGTGCGGTGGAAAAAGTGGGTGGACGCGATGAGTTTCACCCCGGCTCGGCGGGCTTCGATCACCGTGGACGCCAGCTTTTCCAAGGAACGCAGCTCGACGTCGATGAATGCGGCGAAGGGGAGGAAACGGGCAAAGAGGTCGCGACGCTGGCGGTAGCTCAGCCGGTGCGCGCCGCCCTCGGCGGGATGACGGACGGTGACGATGAGCGGCACGCGTAAGCGGGGCAAAACGCGGATCACGCTCTCCGGATCGTCGGCGAAAGAGTCCACGCGGATTTCGAGGAGATCGACCTCATGTGGGCGAATCTTCAGCGCGCAACGAAGCGCGGCGGGCGAATGGACAGCAGCGACTACTTTCGCTTCGGCGCGTAATACGCTAGAAGTTTTTATCCCGCTCATATCTGCTGGACTTTTCCTGCGAGGCTCATCGTCGCGCAGCAAACCCGATGCTTGGTCGAAAACAAGAACTCAATCTCCAATTCCTCCAGATCATCGACGGCTTCCTCATGGTCGCCTCGTTTTGGCTGGCGCACACGTTGCGCTTTTTCGGTGGAGACTTCCTGCCTTTCGGAAATAAGCCGATCGGTCCGTTCTCCGAGTTTGCCTGGCTGCTCCTCGTCATTCTGCCCTTCGGTCCGATCCTCCTCGAATTGCAGGGATACTATACCCATCCGCTCCACAAGACGGTCGGCAAATCGCTGGCGCAAATCGCGCGAGCCACATTCTGGCTCGGGATGCTCATTGCGGCCTGTGCCTATTTTCTACGACTCGACGTCCCGAGCCGCGCCGTCATGCCGCTTTTTCTGGTCATCGCGACCGGCGCTTTGCTCGCCCGCGAACGGATCAGCCTCGCTCGTTACAAAGAGCGGGCGAGGCGTGAGGATTTGCGGGAGAGCGTGATACTCGCCGGCACACCGGACGATATCCATCAGTTGCGCCACAGCTTCACGGCGGAGCAGATTATGGAGATCCAGGTCGTCGATGAGATCGACCTCGAGACTCAACCGATCAATGATTTGGTCAACGCGCTCCACAAGCACTCGGTGAATCGGGTGATTTTCGCGGGCGGGCACAGTCACATGCTGCGCCTGCAGGAGGCGATCGCGGCGTGCGAGATCGAAGGGGTGGAAGCGTGGCTTTGCGCCGACTTCATCCACACATCGATCGCTCGACCGAGCTTTGATATTTTTGGCGCGCGGCCGATGCTCGTTTTCCGGACGACGCCGGATTTGACGTGGGCGCTGATGGTCAAAAGCTCGACCGATCGCGTCGGCGCGCTCGTCGGATTGATGCTCTTGTCGTGGCTGTTTGTGCTCATCGCCATCGGGATCAAGCTCACCTCGCCGGGTCCAATTCTTTTTCGACAAAAGCGCGCCGGCCAAAACGGGAAGCCTTTCACGATGTTCAAATTTCGCTCGATGAGCACCGACGCGGAAATGCGGCATGCGGAGCTGGCGGCGTACAACCAGATGCAAGGTCCGGTTTTCAAAATCGACAAAGACCCGCGGGTCACAAAATTTGGGAAATTTCTGCGAAAGAGCAGCTTGGACGAATTCCCGCAGCTTTTTAACGTCCTCAAGGGTGAAATGAGTCTCGTCGGCCCGCGCCCCCTGCCGATCTACGAAGTCGAACAATTTGCGGACACCGCCCAGCGGCGGCGCTTGAGCATGAAGCCGGGACTGACATGCGTGTGGCAGGTCACCGGTCGCAACCGCATCAAGAGCTTCGACGAATGGGTGAAGCTCGACTTGCAATACATCGACAACTGGTCGTTGTGGCTCGATTTGCAGATTTTGCTCAAGACCATCCCGATCGTTATTCTCGGCTTTGGCGCGCGGTAGTTCGCCGAGGAAATGTCCATTCACGGACTGGCCCGCAAGAATCCGCAGGTTCCCATTGCCGATCTCCGCGCCAGCCGATAGAAGAGCCGCCCATGCCAACATCCCGACCCACCACCGTCGTCACTGGCGGCGCCGGATTTCTCGGTTCCCACCTCACCGATCGCCTGCTCTCCGAAGGCCACCGCGTCATCGGGGTTGACAATTTAATCACCGGCAACACTGCAAACATCGAGCACCTCGCGGGCAATGAGCACTACAAGTTCATCAAGCACGACATCTCGAATTACATCTTTCTGCCGGACGACGTGGATTTCATTTTCCACTTCGCGTCGCCGGCAAGCCCGATCGATTACCTCGAGTTTCCGATCCCGACTTTAAAAGTGGGCTCATTGGGAACGCACAACGCACTCGGCCTGGCCAAAGCAAAAAAGGCGACGCTCCTGCTCGCTTCGACGAGCGAGTGCTACGGCGATCCGCTTATCCATCCGCAGCGCGAAGATTATTGGGGCAACGTCAATCCCATCGGCCCGCGCGGCGTTTATGACGAAGCCAAGCGCTTCGCCGAAGCGATGACGATGGCCTACCATCGCTATCATCACATCGATACAAAGATCGTCCGCATCTTCAATACCTACGGCCCGCGGATGCGCTTGCGCGACGGGCGCGTCGTGCCCGCCTTTATCGGCCAGGCCTTGCGAGGCGAGCCGTTGACGATTTTTGGCGACGGCTCGCAAACCCGCTCCTTTTGTTACGTCAGCGATTTGATCGACGGCATTTTTCGCCTGGCGATGTCGGATTTCCACGAGCCCGTGAACATCGGCAATCCTCGCGAAATGACGATCAAGCAATTTGCCGAGGAAATCATCCGCATCACGGGTGCCACTTCCGCGATCGAGTACCGGCCGCTGCCCGTCGATGATCCGAAAGTCCGGCAACCCGACATTGCGCGGGCGAAAAAGGTGCTTCAATGGGAGCCGCGGGTGGACTTCGACGAAGGCATTCGGAAGACGATTGAATTCTTCCGCACGCGCCTTGATTAAGATTGCAGGAGCAGCCAACTTTTTCCTTCCCAACCCCCGGCAAATAATCAACAAGAGCACCCGCTTCTTCCGTTGCGAAATCCCTAAGAAAATCCTCCCATGAAAACTTTCTCCCTTTCAGCCGTCGTAATCCTGGCCCTTCTCGGGCAGGCTTCTGCTCAGGCGCCCGTCGGCCCCGGCGCGGTGAAACTCGGCAAACCGCAACCGGCAGTGATCAAGACCCCCGATTATACGATCACGGGAGGTCCGCAGAAGCGTTCCAAGGTGGGCCAGTGGCTCGAGGTCGAGGTGGAATTTGAAACGAAACCCGAGGACATCGACGACCTGACGTTTAAGTACACCATCATGGTGGAGAAGAAGCTCCTCGATGGCGAAGTGACCCACGTCAACATTCCCAAAGGACGCGACCATTTCTCGGTGATGTACGTCGCGCCGCGGTCGCTGGAAAGGCTGACTGGCGGCAAGCCCCTCTCGCCGGCGAGCATCGAGAACGTCTGGGTGGTGGTGTCCAAGCAAGGGCAGGTGCTCGATCAGGCGTCCTTTAAGCCGGCTGCGGTCCCGAATCTCCCGCATCTGCCGGGCCTTGTTTTGAACAAGATGGAGACGCCGTTCGCCCCTCTCTTTTTCGATCGCTACGAGGCCATCAAGACCGCCCGCTAGCCTCCAGCCAGAGTATTCATGGCCGCACCCACGCGCATCCTCAGCCTGAGTCTCGGCACCCAGACCATTGGGCTCGCCGAGTTCAAAACCGGGCAAAATGGTGGATTGATCCTCGCGTCTTACCAAAGCCGCGAATTGCTCGCCGATCCCGCGGTGGACTCGATGCGCCTCGGCCAGGCCCAACTCATCCTCAGCGAGATGGTCCAGGCCCGCAAGCTGAAGGGCACGAAGGTCAACTACGCAGTTTCTTCGCAATCCGTTTTCACTCGCTTCGTCAAGCTCCCTTCGGTCGGCGAGGAGCAGGTCGATCAGATCGTCACCTTCGAAGCCCAGCAAAATGTCCCCTACCCGATCGATGAGGTCGTCTGGGACTATCAGCTCGTCGATAGTGGGGACGCCGCGCAGGTCGAGGTCGTCATTGTCGCGGTCAAGGCTGATCTTCTCGATGACATCAATGATACGGTCGAACAGGCAAATCTGAAGACCACGCTCGTCGATGTCGCGCCGATGGCGGTCTATAATGCGTTTCGCTACAACTACAGCGACGTTCACGGTTGTTCGTTGATCATCGACATCGGCTCGCGGACCACGAACCTCATCTTCATCGAGCCGCACAAGGTCTTCAGCCGCAGTATTCCAAATGGCGGCAGCACGATCACCCAGGCCATCGCCAAGGATTTCAGCGAGCCTTTTCAAGTCGCCGAGGATCGCAAAAAGCGCGACGGCTTCGTCAGCCTCGGTGGTTCGTACGCGGAGCCGGAGGATCCGGACGTGGCCCGCGTATCGAAGATGATCCGCAATTCAATGACGCGCCTCCACGCGGAGATTGCGCGTTCCATCAGTTTCTACCGGACGCAGCAGTCCGGCAGTCAGCCGGAGCGGGTTTACCTCAGCGGCGGCAGTTCCACGCTGCCCTACATGCGGGAATTCTTTCAGGAAAAATTTCAACTCCCGGTCGAGTTTTTCAACCCGCTCCGCAACGTGACCGTCGGCGCCGGGCAGAACCTCGAGGAAATCGGACACAGCGCGCACCGCATGGGTGAACTCGTCGGGCTCGCGCTGCGCGGAACGAGCAACTGCCCGATGGAGCTCAA
>JBBSDS010000189.1:0-9944 GCA_038240495.1 Chthoniobacterales bacterium
CAGATCGGCTGGGACGTCAGCGTTCATTTTGGGGCGGCGCGCTGGGCATGGCGCTTGGGGTTGGCTTATTGGCTTGGTGCCCGTGGGTTACTGGCACGATTACGGGCGCCGGCGTGATGGGGCTGGCTGGCACGCTCTTGCTGGTTGCCACCCAGGCGCTGCTCTCTGATCATCATGGCGAGCAACGCACAATTGCCTTTGCTGAATCGAACACGATTGCTGGCGTTGGTTCGATCCTGGCCACTGTTGTGGTGGGAAGCCTAGCCACTACATTCCTCGGCTGGCGCGCCGCCGCTGGGTTAGCCATCGTGGTCATCATTGCCTTGCTTATCTACTTTCGCAACGATCGGATCCGCGACGGCGTGCGCTCCGGCGGGCACTTCGATTCGCACGGTGATGCCGCGATCTTCGGCCACGAGTTCGTAAAGTGCGGTGGCTTCGCTGGCGAGGGTTGCCAGCGAGATGTCGCTTTTCTCCAGACGCATCAACCCGGTCTCGGCTTCGGAGATGTCCATGAGCGTGTCGAGCAGCATGAGCACCTTGTCGGTTTCCTCCAGCGCGTCGGAGACGGCTTCGCGGTCGGCAGGGCCGGGCGGATTGGCAAGGACGCGGTCGGCGCTGCCGCGCAGGCGCGTGAGCGGAGTGCGGAGGTCGTGCGCCACGTTGTCGAGCGCCTCGCGCATGCCGCGGAGAAGCGTGCCGTTTTTTTCGAGCATGCGGTTAAAAAGGTCCGCGAGTTCGTGCAGTTCGTCGCCCGGTCCGGCGCGGACCGGGACGCGTTCATCCATCTGCCCGGTGGAGAGGACGCGATGCACCGCGGCGATGAGTTGCCGGATGGGGCGGAGCGCGCGGCCCGTGATGAGCCAGCCGGCGAGCAGGCCGAGCGCAAGCCCGAGCGCTAGCACGAGCGCGGCGACGACGCGGAAATGTTCGAGCAAAGCCTCGTGCGCCTCGGTCGTTTTGCCGACCTGGAGCCAATGTCCGTCGCCGAGTTGCGCGGTGGCGATCAGCCACGGGCCACTGCGCGCGCCTGCGGGCAGCCGGATCCATTCCTGTGGCGTGGCACCGAGCGCATCGAGCGCCGCGGAATCGAGCGCAGCAGCGCCCGGCGGCTGGCTGACGAAGAGGCCCGAGCTTTCCGGCCCGGCGACGCGGACGAAAAACGTCTCGCGCCCACTGTCCTTTTGCCCGGCAAAATGCTCGCTCAATCCGCCCAGTCCGCCGTCCTCATACCATGAGCGATAGAGGTCGAGCTGGACGCGGATGACTTCGCGATCCTTTTGCGCGATGGACGCGGAGAGCAAGAAATACGCGGCGAAGAAAAGCGCGAGCGACACGCCGGTGACCGTGGCGGCGAACCACAGGTTCAGCCGGAAGGCAAAAGACCCGCCGGGATTATTCGGGGCGGATGACATAGCCGGCGCCGCGCAGGGTGTGAATGAGTTTCTGGTCGAAATCGCGGTCCACTTTGTTGCGTAGCCGGCACACGAGCACGTCCACGACATTCGTCTGCGGGTCGAACGCGTAATCCCAGACGTGTTCGAGGATCATCGTCTTTGAAACGACACGCCCCGCGTTGCGCAGCAGGTATTCGAGCAGAGCAAACTCACGCGCCTGCAGCTCGATTTTGTCGCCGTCGCGCGTGACTTCGCGCGAGAGCAGATCGAGCTTCAACCCGCCACAAGACAGCATCGTAGGCTCGCTGGTTTGCGTCGAGCGACGGATGAGCGCCTGCACGCGTGCGAGCAGTTCGGAAAAGGAAAACGGCTTCGTGAGATAATCGTCGCCACCGGCCTGCAAGCCGCGCACGCGGTCGTCCACGGAGCGCTTGGCGCTGAGGATGAGCACCGGCGTTTTCACCTGCTCGGCGCGCCATTGTTCGAGGATGCTCAGACCGTCGCGCCCCGGCAGCATGAGGTCGAGCACCGCGGCATCGTAGTTGTTGTTTAGGCCAAAGTGCAGACCCTCGTCGCCGTCGGCCACATGATCCACGGCATAGCCCGCCTCGCGCAGACCTTTGGTCAGGTGGCCGGCGATGACGCGGTCGTCTTCGACGATCAGGATGCGCATGAGAGTGGAAGCTTTGCCGTCTTCCGGGCGCCGGGCAAGCCAACCGTTTAGACCGGTTCAGCGCTTCGTGAAAGTCGAGGCGCTCGCGGGATCGACCAGCTCCACATAGTCGGTGAGAATGTGCTCCGTTTCACGCAAGAGAATATCCTGCGCGGGCGCGGAGACATCCGCCTCCTCGTCGTCCGCGGCGGCTGTCCCAGCCTTGGATTTCGAGGGATCGAGCGGCTTGGGAAGGCGGGGCTCAGCGGCGTTCTTCACCGTGATTTCATAGGTGGTCGGCGCAGGCTCTTTGCGGGCGAGCCGTTCGGCATCGTGGGTTTTGGTGCGAGCCTTCGCGTCGTCGCGTTCCTGGCGGCGTTCGGCTTCGTTGAGCGAGACCGATTTCGTGGCGCGATTCTTTTCCACCAGCGCGAGGTCGTCCCGCTGCCAGGCGAAGTCCTGATCCGCAGCGATCCGCGTCCGGGATTCATCGCTCAATTTCGCGACGTAGGGCTGCACGAGGTCGAATTGCGGATACCGGGCCGGCGGCACCGCATCCCATTCCAGCGGATTCTTCATCCCGGCTTCGCTGATTTCCGGCGTGTCGGTGAATGACGGCAGCACGATGTCGGCGCGCACGCCGCGCAGTTGCGTGGAGCTTCCGCCGGGGCGGTAGAATTTGCTGATCGTGACCTTCAGCGCGCCGGGATCGGACTCGGGGGTGACGCCGTTGCGCTGCATGATCGAACTGAGCGGGAGCATCGTTTGCACGGTCCCTTTGCCGAAGGTGGAGGAATCACCGACGATGATCGCGCGGCCGTAATCCTGGAGCGCGCCCGCCACGATCTCCGAGGCTGACGCGCTGAAACGGCTGGTGAGCACAATCAGCGGCCCGGAATAGAGCGTGCGTCCGTCGTCATCCGTGCCGACTTCGATGCGGCCCGCGAGATCGCGCGTCTGCACGACCGCGCCGGACGGAATGAAGAGCCCGGTGAGATGGATCGCCTCCTCGAGTGAGCCGCCCCCGTTGTGCCTGAGATCGAGGATGATCCCGCGCACGTCCTCGCGTTCGAGCTTGCCGATGAGCCGCGAAACATCGGCCGTGGCCGATTCGCCGTGGCCCTGCTCACTGGCGTAAAAAGCAGGCAAATCGACGACGCCGAGCCGCATCGTCTTGCCACCGCTCGTCGGGAGATCAACGATGCGCGCTTTGGCCTTCTGCTCTTCGAGATGAATTTCGTCGCGCTGGATCGTCACCGTTTTCCGCACATCCTCCCCGGCGCCGGCGGGAATGATCGTGAGCGTCACCGCCGTGCCCTTCGGTCCGCGAATCAAGTCCACCGCTTGCGGGAGCGGCAGGTCGATGAGATCGGTCGAAGGTTTCCCCGCGCCCTGGCTCACCGCCACGATGCGGTCGCCGTTTTTCAATTTTCCGCTGCGCGCGGCGGGGCCGCCCGGCACCAGTTCGCGGATTTTGCAGATGCCGTCGTCGGATTGCAGTGTCGCGCCGATGCCGGCGAGCGAAAGATTCATCGCGATGTTGAAGCTCTGCAATTGCTCGCGGCCCATGTAGTCCGAGTGCGGATCATAAACGTGCGCGAGCGCCTCCAGGTAGATCTCCAGCACCGCGGCGGCGCTGAACTTTTTCATCATCTGCACCTGCCGCTCGTAGCGGCGCGAAAGCGTCTGCGCGAACTGCTCCGGCTTTTTCCCCGCCAGCTTTTCTTGCAAGACATCAGCGCGCAGCCGCTGCCGCCATAACTGATGCGCCTCGGCATCGTCTGCCGGGCGCGGCGCATTTTCCCGGTCGAAGGAAAAGGTGTCCTGTCCGGTGAAATCGAATTTGTCCTCCGCCAGCGCCTTGGCCACGAAGCTCGCGCGCTCGTCGATCCGCTGGAGATAGCGGTCGAAAATCACGCGCGCCGGATGCGTGTTGCCCTCGACCCGCGTCGCCTCGGCGAGTTGCGGGACGAAGCGGTGGAACTCGGCGACGTCGCTTTGAAAGAAGAGTTCGTGCGAACCATCGAGCGAGTCGAGGTAGCGATCGAGGAACGTCGCCGCTGAGGTGTCGTCGAGCCGCCGATGCGCGAACTGCGCCTGCTCGAGAAGCTGCGCGGTCAGTTGCGTGACCTTACCATCCTCCGTAGGCGCATCGAGGCGCAGCGCCGGTTGCAGCGCCCAGACGGAAGCGGAAGTGAGGAGCGCGAGGCTGAGCGCGGTGAAGACGGCGATGGAGCGATTGAACGGTTTCATGCAGGTCGTTGGAGAGGGATGTCTGGGTTGTGTTCAAAAAGGCCCGAGGCTCGGCGGTGCGGCGCACACCGCCGAGCCTGGATCAGGCCATGCGTTCAGCCCTTCACGCCGAGGAGTTCGACCTCAAAGACGAGCGTCGCATTTGGCGGGATGTCGCGGCCGGCCCCGTGTTCGCCGTAGGCCATTTCCGCGGGCACGAAGAGTTCCCACTTCGACCCGGCCTTCATCAGCGGGAGCGCTTCCGTCCAGCCTTTGATGACCTGATTGACCGGGAAGGTCGCGGGCTCTCCGCGCTTGTAGGAGTTGTCGAACTCCGTGCCGTCAATCAGCGTGCCGCGATAGTTCACGGTCACTTTGTCGGTCGGCTTCGGCTGCTCGCCCTTGCCTTCGGTGAGCACCTTGTATTGCAGGCCGCTCGGCAGGGTCTTCACGCCGTCCTTCGCCTTGTTTGCCGCGAGAAACTTCTCGCCTTCCGTCTTCGCCTTCTCACCGGCAGCCGTCCGCTCGGCGGTGATTTTCCCGGTCATGTCTTTTTGCAAAGTGGCGAGCGCTGCCTCCTGCTCCGCCGCTGGAAGCTGCGCGGCAGCTCCGGTGGCGCCGTCCTTCAGCCCGGCGACGAGCGCGTCGATACTCACGTCCACGCCGTCCTTCTTGAGGCCGGCGCCGATGTTCATGCCGATGCTGTAACCGGCTTTCTCTTTCTGGTCTTTGAGGACCGTTTTGTCTTCCGCATGGATTTGCACCGCGAGTGCGGCGAGGGCCAGCGGGAGGATGAGTTTGGTTTTCATGATGTCGGTTGTTCGTCTTGTTTGTTTGTTTTGTTGAAAGCCACGACGGTCGCGAAACCGCATGGCTGCTTGATTGACACCATGCACGACGCCCGTGGCCGCTGCCTTTCGCGGGCGTTACAACGGTGAAGGGTTGCCCTCGCCCTTAGCCGGGCGAAGCGATGCTCACCGCCGACTTCGCGCGCTGCCGCCGCGTCGATCTCGGGGAAGTGCGCGGGCGCTCCGCATTTTTCCGCGCTGCGGTCCGTGCCGCGCGCCTGCTTTCACCGTGCAATGAGCCGTGGGCTTTGATTTCTCCGAGCGCAAAGGTGGAGAGTTGCGCGCGGCGCCCGCTCCTCGCAGGATCACTGCCGATGAACACCGACTCTGCGAAAGCGCTGTCCTCCGTCCCATGGTGGCTGAGCCTGCTCCAGGGAATCCTCAGCATCCTTGTCGGCCTATTGCTGCTGACTTCACCGCGCAGCGCCATGATCGTGCTCGTGCGACTGCTCGCCTGGTATTGGCTGATCAAGGGAATTTTTTCGCTCACCACCATTTTCCATCCCGAAGCGAAAAGCCATCGCGGCTGGCTGATCTTCAACAGCGTGCTCGGCATCGGGGCCGGCATCGTCGTGCTCGATCATCCGCTCATCTCCGCGGTCTTCGTTCCTGCCGTGGTGGTCACGATCATCGGGATCGCCGGCCTCCTCATCGGGTTCAATGATCTCGTCGCCGCCTACCGCGGTGCGGGCTGGAGCTTGGGCCTGCTCGGCATCATCAGCGTGCTGCTCGGCGGTGTGGTGCTGGGGAACACCGTGATCGGCGTGCTCGCTCTGCCTTACATCATCGGCGGCATCGAAGTCGTCGGCGGGTTGATTGCCTTCGTCGCCGCCTTCATGTCACGCCGCGCCTCCGCCCGCTGAAATCGGCGCCGTTACGACGCAGCGGGAACGATCTTCTCGACCTCCGCGGCGCTGACCCAGCCGCTCTGGCCGCTGGTCGTGCGGATGCGGACGAAGGAGCCGTAGTTATTCTCCGCGCGCACGATTTCGCCCGGCTTCAACTCGAAGGACACCGCGGCATTGGCAGCCGGTGCGATGCGCGCGCTGGATGGGGAAGCGGCAACGATCACGCCGCGATCCATCTCCGGCCAGCGCACGGCCTCGGTGCTGGCGGCGAGCAGCGAGGTGACGCCGAGCGTTGCAGCCGCGCCGCGCGCGAGTCCGCGCAGCGTGATCGGGATGAAGCGCGTGCCGAAGAAAAGCAGGCCGAACAGGAGCAGTGAAATGCTCGCCAACCCGGCGAGAGCATTGAAGCTCAGCCAATTCGCCGGGCGCTGCCATGCCGGGGTTGACGGCGCGGCGACGCTCGCTTTCTCGCGCGCCGCGCGAAGATTCTGCACGATGGCCTGGTCGCCGGGCGCGAGGATGCGCGCGCGTTCGTAGTCGAGGATGGCGGGACCGAGCCGGCCGGCGCGCTGAGCGGCATTGCCTTCGTTGAAGAGCGCAGGTGCGGAGACGGAGGATGCGGCCTGGAGCGGCATGGCACCAGCGACCAGGAATCCACCGGCGCAGACGGCGGCGAGCAGCGTATGTGATGCCTTTTTGTGAATGGCGCGCAGGCGCTTCATGCAGCGCAAGAATTCGGCGCGGTGACGCTTGGCCATGAGGCGGACTTTCTGTTCGAGAGGCGTGAGGTGTTTCATGATCGGAGCAGGTTTGCGTGGCTTGCGGGTTTTCATATCCGCGCGAGTTGATGGAGTTGGTTTTCGACGAGGTCGCGCCACTGCTTCAGGTCGGGCGCGGTGAAGCGTTTGCCCGAGTAGGCGATCTCGTCGGCGGTTTTGAAAACGGCGCTGACCGCTACGCCGTGTCCGTTCAGGCGCGTGCGGATTTCGGGAATGGTCACCTGGCTCGCGGGCACGTGCCATTGCGCCGCGAGGCGCTCCTGCAAGGCGTGGCGTGCGGCGTCGAAAAAGCGCGGCACATCCTTCGCGGCCAGCGCGGCATCCATCGCGGCGACGGATTCGTTGACCGCGCGCTCCGCGGCTTCGCGTTGCAGTCGTTCAGGATCATTCGCGCGGCGCGCGCGAATCTTGCGGACGGCGGCGCCGAACACGAGCGCCGCGAGCATCGCGGCATTCAAGACGACGAACCACGGGCGCCGCACGAGCGGTTGCAGGCTCGCGGTGGCGCGGGCCGGAACCACCTGATCGGTGGCGAGGCCGTCCGCCGCGATCTTTGGTGCATCGGCCGCGGGCGCTGTCGCCACGGGCATCGCCGCGGCGGGCGCAGCCGTATTTTGCGCGATCTCCACCGCGATCCCTTTCGTCCCTTTCGTCACATAAGTCCCTTTGTCCGGGTCAAAGAAACTGAAGCTCACTGCCGGAATCTCCTGCGCGCCCGCTTTCACCGGAATGATCGATTGCTCGAAAGTCTTTGTGCCGGTCGTGCCGCTGCTGTCCGCCGGCTCAAACTGCACGCTCGGCTTGTAGCTCTTCCATTCCGCGCTCGCGCGCAGGCCGTCGGTCGAGACGCGGCTGAAGTTGCCGCGCCCCGTGACGGTGATTTTCAGCTTCATCGGATCGCCGCTCGTGCCGCTCGTGCCCGCGGTTTCGCTGGCCACATCAAAATTTCCCACTGCGCCGGAGAAGCCCGCGGGACGGCCTTCCGCGGGCAACGCCGCGATTTTCACGACGGCCCCGTCGGTGTGCAGCGTCATCGGTTTCTCGGTCGTGCCGCCGAAGAAGTCGGCGAAGAACGAATCGCCAAACGCGTCGCCGAAAGGAGATTCGTCGCCGAAGAAATCCTTGAAGGGATTGCGTCCGCCGCCGCGGCGCTTGGCGCGTTCCTGCACGCGCAACATCACCGGCAGGTCGAGATTGAGCGGGTAATCGCCGGCCTTCACCGCGGAGAGCGAGCTGGTCCAGGTGACGACCGTGTAAGGCACGCCGTTGATCGACTCGCGCGTTTGCTCGGGCTGGTCGCCGAGTTTGTTCAGCGCGAAGGCGTCGCTGCTCAGCATCGGCAGGCCATTCAGCGATGCCGAGACGCCGGCGCGGAAGTAGGCTTTCACTTCCACGGGCACGAGTTCTCCGACGGTCAGCTCCTGCTTCGGCAGCACTACGCGGAGGAAGGCCGACTGATTTTTCGCATCGACGCCCGCCGAGTCGTCGCCGCTGATTTTTGGTGCGGGAAGCTGCGCGCGACTGCGTGATGGCGCGCGCTGCGACTGGCCGCCCGCGCCTTGATCCACGCGGAAAGCGATCGGTTGCGTGCTGCCCGCGCCGGATGCGGTGATGGCGGGAATGGTGAAGTTGCCCGTGCGATTCGCCGTGACTTGATAGATGTTCGTGACGTTCGCCGTGACGGCGCCGTTGATCATCTGCATCGAGCTTTGCTGCCCGACGGGCGCGATCTCGAGGCCGTCCACGTCCGGCACGCGCGGCTCCGCGGATTGCGAGCCATTGACGGTGACCGCGAGCTGTGCGGCTTCGCCGAGCCCGAAGCTCTGCGGCTGGAGCCGCGCGGTGATTTGATTTTGCGCCGCCCAAGCCGGCGCGACTAATGCCGCGATGCCCAGGCCGGTGAGGATGTGGAGTTTGGTCGTGTTCATGGATTACCAGTCTTTGAGGGTTTTCTGTTCGTTCCGGCTCGTGCCTGCGCGGCCTTGCGCGGAGATCGCGGGGACTTTCCGTTCGTCGCCTTTCAGCGCGTCGAGGAGTTGCTTCGCTTCAGCCTTGGTCATCTGGCCGGGCTCGCCGCGCTGATCCTCCGCCGCTGCGGCAGCGGCCTGCGCGGCTTCATCCTGCTTCTCGCTATTCGCGGCCTCGACCTTGCCCTGCGAAGGCTTCTGCTCCGCGTTCAAGGGCTTGGTTTGCTTGCCCTGACCGGACTTCGCATCGGCCTGTTGATCCTTCTTGTCGTCGCCCGGCTGCGGCTGCGCATTCGCCTGCTGCTCCTTCGACTCGTCCTTCTTCGCGTCGGCCTTTTGATCCTTCGATTCGCCGGGCTTCTTCTCCTCGTCAGCCTTGGAATCTTTCGGCTCGTTCTTTTGTTCGTTGGCCGCGCTCTTCTGTTCTTTCGCGTCGTCCTCCTGATCTTTGGAACCAGCCTGCTGATCCTTGGAATCCTTCTGCTGGCCTTGCTCGCCGGGCTTTGAATCTTTCGAGTCACCTTTGGAATCCTTCGAGTCTTTCTGTTGATCCTTCTGGTCCTTGTCGTCCTGCTTCTTATGCTGATCTTTTTTATCCTGCTTTTGCTGGTCTTCTTTCTTCTCCTCTTCCTGCTTTTTAAGTTGGTCGATCTTCCGCTGCACGAGATCGCGATTGTGTTTCGCCTCGGTGTCATTGGCCGCGATTTGCAACGCGGCGTCATACGACTTCACCGCACTTTCCCACGTCTTGATCGTCTCCTGCGCGTTCGCCTTTTCGGTCTTCTGCCCGAGCCGGTATTGCGTGTTGCCGAGGTTGTAATACGCGTCGTGCTGCACCGGCACCTGGTCCGTCTTAAGGCTTTGTTCAAAGCCGGTCGCGGCCATCGCGTAGTCGCCGGATTTGTAAGCGGCGGCACCTTCGTTAAAGCGCAGTTCGGCCTTCGCAGGCTGCTTCGCGGCGGTCGCGGAATACTCCTGCACCGCCTTGGCAAAATCGCCTTTTTGGTAAGCCTGCTCCGCACTCTGCGGAGTAGCTGCCTGGGTGCTCGCGATGCTGGCAAAAAGCGCGAGCGCCGCCGTCGCGGGCCGCAGCCCGGGCGCGAGTGGTTTCTTCACCGGAGCCGGCGCGGCTTTCGGAGCGCGGATGCGGCGGCGGTTGCCGATGAGCAATTCGCTCACGAGGCAGAGCAGCGCGCCGAGCAGCGGCCAGTAGAATTTCTC
>JBBSDS010000190.1:0-9906 GCA_038240495.1 Chthoniobacterales bacterium
CAATCAATTGGGGCGCAGGCTTTCTGCCGGCCGTGCATCAGGGCACGACGATGGAAACCGCGAAAGATCGTGAGCCTGTTGCCGATTTGTTTCCGCCCAAGGACTTTCCTGGGCTCAATTCCGCCAACGATCAACACGGACGCGATCTCCTCCAGTTTCTCAACACGCAGCACGCCGCGCCGCGCGCCGGTGACACGGAACTCGAAGCCCGCATCGCTGCCTACGAGCTGGCCGCGCGGCTGCAGCTCAGCGTGCCGGAGGTGAGCGATCTGAGCGGTGAAAGCGACACGACGAAACAGAGCTACCGGCTCGATCACGAAGACATCGGTCCCTTTGGCCGGCAGTGTCTGCTCGCGCGGCGGCTCGTCGAGCGCGGCGTGCGCTTCGTGCAGATTTATTGCGGCGCGGAAAATACGACGGCGAAAAAAGTGCGGCCGAATTGGGATTCCCACGAAGACCTCGTGCGCGATCACGGATACTGGGGTGCGATCCTCGACACCGGCGCGGCTGCCTTGCTCAGGGATCTCAAGCAACGCGGGCTGCTCGATGACACGCTCGTCATTTGCACCACGGAGTTTGGTCGACAGCCCGGCGCGCAGGGCGGCAAGGGGCGCGACCACAATCCGGGAACTTTCACCGCGTGGCTTGCTGGAGGCGGGATCAAAGGCGGCATGAGTTACGGGTCGAGCGACGACCTGGGTTTTCAAGCCGAAGAAAATCCGAGTTATTGCTACGACCTTCACGCGACGGCGTTGCACTTACTCGGACTCAATCACGAAAAACTGAGCTTCTATCACAATGGCATCCAGCGCCGGCTCACCGACGTGCATGGGCATGTGATTCACGAATTGCTGGCCTGAAGACGAACGAGAACCAATGAGGTCACTTACCATCCTCCTTCTAGAGCGAATGAAGTTAATCTGTAGCCGAAAAGATGTGGTGTCATCCCGAGCGAAGTCGTGGGCTGGGGAAGGTCTGCCGGGGGCAACGACCGGCCACCACCAGCCTGATCCCTCGACTTCGCTCGGGATGACCAGCGTTTTTTTCAACAACGCTCACGACTACGACATTGTTGACCGGGAAGGATGCGCTTTTCGACGACGTGCGCATCTGGGCCGTCGAACCGGCGAAAGCGCCATGAGAGTCACGGCTTCGCTGCTCGGTTGCCTGGCGCTCCTGCCGCTCGCCGCGGATGCTGCGCCCGCGCTGTTTGAGACCACGGTTGTCTTTCCCGTCACTACAAATAACAAACCTAACTACCGCATCCCCGCGATCATCCAAGCTCCCAATCGCGACCTGCTGATCTTCGCCGAAAAGCGCAACGATGGGCCGGGCGACGTTGGTGACACCGAGATCGTCCTCAAACGCAGCCGCGACGCGGGCCGCACCTGGAGCGACGAGCAGGTGATCTTCGACGACGAAAAGCGGGTTTGCACCGACATCACCGTGGGACTCGACCGGAGTAACGGAAAGCTCTGGCTCTTCTTCCTGCGCGACAAAAAGCAGTTCGATTATTTCACGAGCGCCGACAGCGGCGCCACGTGGCAGGGACCGGTTTCGATTCACGACCAGGTTACGAAGCCTGATTGGGACAAGCTTCGCGGCAAGGGCGAAGAGGACAACGCCGAGCCAAAAGGCCGGATGGCGATTTGGGAAAAGGGCTGGGTGCAGCGCTATGGCGTGGGTCCGGGCAACGCGGTGGTGCAACTGAGCGGTGGTCCGAAAGCGGGCCGACTAATCGTGCCCGCGCGCCATCGTGAGGATATCGGCAAAGGCCGCCTGCGCAGTTTCGCGCACAGCTTTTACAGCGATGACCATGGCGCAACCTGGAAGCTCGGTGGGACGATCGGTTTGCATACGAGTGAGTGTCAGTTCGTCGAACTGGCGGGTGGCGACGTGATGGTCGTCTCGCGGAATGAAAGCGCCGAGGATGCGCCGGACAATCTCCGGCACCTCACCGCCGTCAGTCACGATGGCGGTGAGACGTGGGGATCATTGCGGCGCGCGGAGGAGTTGATCACACCCCGCTGCCACGGCTCGGTTGAGCGGGTGACGATTGAGGCATTGCCTTGGGATTCCCCGCATATCAATCGCCTGCTTTTCTCCAGTCCCGCATCGCCTTTCTGCCAAAAGGAACACCCCTACGGTCGCTACAACCTGACGATTCGACTCAGCTACGATGAAGGCGCGACGTGGACCGCCGGCAAGACGATCTGGCCGCATCCCAGCTCATACTCAGACATCGTTGTGCTCGATGACATGACCATCGGTTACGTCTATGAACGCGGCGACAAAGGCAGCACCCACTATTGGGACGAAGTCTATTTCGCGCGCTTCAATCTCGAATGGCTGACCGATGGCCGCGATTCGATCCAGTCGCCAACCGCCCGTTAAACGCAGTTTCCTCGTTCCAACTTGGTAATGACGATGACACCGGCGCTTTCATTACCGCCAAGCTATGTCGCACTTCAAAGTTGAGCCTACGCCGGTTCATTGTTATTCGGTGGTTCACGGCGCAAGTCTCGGTAAGTGTGTTTGTAGCCAATCCAGACTGGGACTGAAACAATGGTCGCGGTGAGTATGCTCCACCCAAGATCGATCCAGCGGACATTGAAAGAGGAGGTAAGATGTCGGAGGGATTCTGTAGCAGGACCTACGACCCAAATAAACACG
Source organism: Chthoniobacterales bacterium (assembly GCA_038240495.1). Lineage (GTDB taxonomy): Bacteria > Verrucomicrobiota > Verrucomicrobiia > Chthoniobacterales > Chthoniobacteraceae > Chthoniobacter. The sequence continues at coordinate 2,674 of JBBSDS010000190.1, forward strand.
GCAAAGATTGGGAAACGAGGAAAGTAAAAGCGGAACCAACCGCGCCGAAAGAAGCGTGCAGCTTCTTCAGGAGTTTCCAGAACAGGAATTAAAGGAGTTCCACGCATGGCATCGGAGGGCCTAACTAGAAGTAGGCTTCAATTGTGAAGCCATAAGTGTTAGGGCTTCAATCTTGCAGCGATAATGAATCTGTCCGGCGTGGCGTGGGAAGGCTGGAATCGCCGGACTCATAGGCGCTCAAACTGTCGAACAATGGCGAACGATACAAGGCAAAGGAAATGTTCAGATTTGCCTGGCGATTGAGGGGCAGGCGTAGCGCCCAGGCTGGAGTGTGTCATGCACGTTTGCAGTAGATGGATTATTACCGGCGAGCTACGCCGAAGGCGTTGGCATCATCCAGCCCAAGGTTGCGAGGCACGAGCTACCTTGAGAATATGACCCAAGAGTGAGAGCAACCCCAACGGGGTTGAACGATGCAATCCCGTTGGGGTTGGCGCCTTTTGTTTTTCGATCCCAGGGTGGCTCGTGCCTCGCAACCCTGGGCTGAAAGATCGGAACGCCGTTGGCGTTCTCCCGCGCGCAAGCTCTAACAGCCTGTTGAAAAATTTTCAAACTCGGAGTCATCCTGAGCGGAGTGGAGGGGGAAAGGCGGGCGTGGCGGATTCGAAGAGCCTGTCCTGAGCTTGCCGAAGGGATCCCGTGGAATTTCCAGGCGAGGTCGTCGTGAAGGCTGATGGCTGCTTGCTTCGGGCACGGTTGGCGACTCTACCCGATCCTTCGACTCCGCGCCGCGCCACCTTCGCTCATCGCGGCGCTCCGCTCAGGATGACCAGCCTTGCGGAGGCGTTTCAACAGGCTGCCAAGGTGATCCACGCCCGCACGCTTCTACAGGTGAGTGACGCGCTCTGACAGTGATTGGGCCATTGGAGGCACGGCTGCCATTCTCCTGGTTTGCGACGGTCACAGACCGCCGCTACAAACAAGCTCATGAAATTCCTCACCACTTGCGCGCTGCTCTGCACGCTGGCTTTCAATGTTGTCGCCCAAGCTCCGTCCACGCCCAAGCCGGATGCGCCGAAGTGGAAGAAAGTGTTGCCTGAGACTCCGCCGGGTGTGACCTGCACGACGCACGTCATTGCGGCGTATCCGGAGCACACGGTGGATGTGGTGGTGTATGTGCCGGACAAGCCCGGCAGCTATCCCGCGATCCTCGATATGCATGGCGGGGGCTGGCAGGCGCGGCAGGTCGAGAGCGATCGACCGATGATGGAGCGGCTGGCGGCGCGTGGCTTTGTCACGGCGATTGTGAGTTATCGACTTTCGGGCGAGGCGAAGTATCCCGCCGCGCTGAGCGATGGCAAAGCCGCGGTCCGCTTTCTCCGTGCGCATGCGAAGGAGTTGAAGATCGATCCCGAGCGCATCGGAGTGATGGGTGGCTCTGCGGGCGGGCACCTTTCCGGTTTGCTGGCGATGACTAGCGGGAAGCCGGAGTTTGAGGGTGAGGGGCCGAACAAGGAATTCTCCAGCGCAGTCAAGGCCTGCGTCGTCATGGCCGCGACGCAAGATCTCGTGGCGGCAAACACCGCGAAGACCTCGGAGAGTGCGGTTGCATTTTTCGGTGCGATGTGTGCGGAAAAACCTGAACTCTACGCAAAAGCTTCGCCGATCACGCATGTGCGCGCCGGCGTGCCGCCCACGATTTTCATCGAGGGCGAAAAGGACACGCTGAAAGTCGGTCGCGCGGAGATGCAGGAGAAATTGCGCGCCCTCGGGATCGAGACCGCGGTGCATACTTTGAAGGACGCTCCGCACCCTTTCTGGATGAGCCAGCCCTGGCTCGATGAGACGGTGGAAATCGCGGATGCCTTTTTCAAAAAGCATCTCGGCAAGCCAGCCGCGCCGTAAGTGACTAAAACAATCTCAAAACGCAGGATCATTCTGAGGCGGTTACCAAGCGGGGGGCTCTGCTGGCTGCGGCAATAAACCCACGCCAAACGCGAGTCATTCTGAGCGGAGTTCCGTCGGGGGCGAAGGCGGGACGGAACGGAGTCGAAGGATCCCGGCGCTTCCGTTCGATATCGCCCGTACTCGCGCGGGATCCTTCGACTGCGCTGCGCCCGCCTTGCCGCCTCCGCTCCGCTCAGGATGACTCGCGTTTGGCTCATTGGGCGGGGAGTGACCCTCCAGCTTTGTGCAGGTCACGGAGGCGAAGAGTCCCGCACCATCACCCGCGGTATCGCTGGGAACGCCACGGGATTCTTCGACTGCGCTCAGAATGACTCGCAAGGCAGACCGGCACCCGCGAGCAGTACCGGCTACTGCCACTTGTGAAGGTAGCTATTCACCGTGTCGAACGCGCTCGCGCGTCCGCCGCGGGGACCGAGGTCGTCGCGGAAGCCCCTGATCTCCATTTGCATCTGATTGACTCGCGGATAGGCAGCGGCCGCCCGGTCGGTCCGGATGCGGCGGGTCAGCTTCCAGAGCCCCTTTGGCACTTTCCATTGTTTGTCGGGTCGCACGGATTTCGTCTCGCCGGGGGCGGGAGCGATCAGCGTGAGAACGTGATAGAGCAAGTCCCCGAGGCCGGCGATATCCACCCGGATGTCTTCTTCGTATGCGGCGACATTCTGCCGCCGAATTTTCTTGGCTTTCTCCCAGCCGGTGACGAGCACCTCGCCAAAGTCGCCGATATGGATGGCGTCCGCGCCGAGTTGTCCGTGGGCGACGCCCTCTTCGTGGGCAAAGGCGATCGCATCGCACACGCTGTCAACGATCGTCAGCAATCGTTTAAGATCGAAGTGAAGAAGGGCGCCGGCTTTCTTGGCCCGCAGGTCTTCGAGAATTTTTGCGAGGCTCGAGCCTCGCATGAGCTTGGTAGTGTAAAATGCGCGACCTGTCTCATCGACGCTCAGGTCATACATTGGCTGAATGTTCGGATGTTCGAGACGGCCGATCATCTGCGCTTCGTCGATGAGCTGCGCGATGGTTTCCTCCCGTGAATCGGCCGCCGCTCCGACGATTTTCATTTCGACGACGCGATCGACATTGAGGTCTTTCGCGCGGATTCGCACCAGCGAACGATCACTCGAAATCTCGCTGCCGAACTCGTATTTGTGCCGATTGAGCAGCCGTTCGGAAGTCGAGAGCGCAAAGGTTTCGAGGCGGCCGACCTCCTCGGCTTTCTGCCGCGCCTCGCTGAGTTTCGACTTCAGTCCCGCGAGGATTGATTCGATTTGCGTGGGTCCATCCTGGTCATCTGGCTGGACGCCGGCGATGCCGCGGAGTGCCTGTTCGACGGCAACGAGTTCCTGGGTGAGCGCGGAGTTTTCCGCAAAGGTTTCCTCGAAATGCTTTTGGACTTCCCGGGCTTCGTTGAGCAGCGCGAAGGCTTTGTCCCTTTCCTTGATGAGACGCTCGCGCGTCGTCTCGAAGCCGTGCGCAGATTGTTTAGCCTCCTCGTGCGCGGTCTCCAGTTGCACGGCTAGACGGTCCCGCTGCTCGACAAGGTCGAGGCGTTCGCGCGTGAGCTTCTCGGCCTGAAGGATCTGGCTTTCTTTCTGATGTTCCAGCCGACCCATGGCTTCGTCGCGTTCGGCTCGGATTTTTTTCTGATGTTCGAGCATCTCCTCGATCTCCGTTTTGTGGGTCGCGCGCGCTTTCGCCAATTCGTCCTCGCCTTTGCCATCGCCAAGGAAGGACTCGAGCCGCACCACCGCGCGATCACGCGCTTCGGTGAGGGCTTCACGTTCCTGCGCCAGAGCATCGAGATCGAGGCGGTGATGCTCTTTGATGCGCGTCACCACCGAGAGGTTTTCATCGCGCTCCCGTTGCGCGGCATCGCATTCGGTGCGCAGGCTGGCCAGCCTGGCAAAAAGTCCGTCGCGTTCCTGAATCAGCGCTTCGCTGGCGGCGCGGTGCTCGTCGTGAATGCGACCGAGCTTGCCGTTGGAAAGCTCACGTTCCCGCTCGACGACTTGATGCGCGTGGAGCACTTCTTCGATGCGCTTTTGCTGCACTCCATTGACGTGCGCAAACTGCGTGAGAGCCTCTTCTTTTTCCCGGGTCGCGAGGAGCCTCTGCTGTTCGAGCGACTCGAGCTGCTCGCGCTGGGTTTGGTTCATCGCGGTCAATTGCGCGAAGGTTTCCTCGTGCTGCTTGCCGAGGCGGAGCCGGTCGGAGTCGAGCGCGTCGATCTGCTGCTTCTGGGCTTCGTTTAAACGGCTGAGTTCGCCGACCATGGCCGCTTTCTCCCGCACGGCGGAATCGCGTTCCTTGATCAAGGACGCGAGCTGGTCTTTCTGCACGCGGGTCATCTGCGTGAGCTGGGCAATCGTGCTCTCCTTTTGCTTCACCCCCGTTTCGCGTTGCTTCCGGAGCGACTCCAATTGCTTCGCCTGCGCCTGATTGATTTCGACAAAGCGCGCGAGGGCGGCTTCGCGCTCCTGGACGAGTGTGGTGCGGTGCTGATCGAGCGTCGCGATGTGCGTCTGGTGCGCGTCGGCGGCCGCCTCCAAATCCGCGCGCGCCTGATTGCGTTCTTTGGCGAATTCTTCCCGCTCGCGTTCCAGCGCCTCGATCCGCTGCTTCTGCGCCTGGTCCATCAGACCCCAGTGTTTCAGCTTTTCGTCGCGCCGGTCGATGAGCGCCGTCCTGTCCTGCTGCATCGCGGCTGCTTCGCGGGCGCGCTCTGCGTGCTCGCGGTCCAGCTTGGCGGCGACTTCGTCGCGTTGTCTGAGCAGCGTGGCGATCTCCGTCTTCTGATCGCCGATCACTTGCTGAAGCTGGGTGAGCGCGGCCTCGTGTTCCTGGTGCGCGACTTCCGCCGCGCCATTGAGCGCATCGATTTGGTGCCGCAGCGATTCGCTGACCTCGGCAAAGAGCGCCGTCGGTTGATCCTTGGCCGTGAGGAGCGCGTCTCTTTGCTCAACGAGAGCGGCGACTTGTTCGTCGCGTGCCTTCGTCGCCTCGGCGAACCGCGCCAGTGCCGCATCGCGCTCGCGGCAAAAATCGTCGCGCTGCTTGCTCAGTGCCTGGAGCTGCCCGGCCTGCGCTGCTGCTGGGGCGGTCAATTGCGAGACCGCCACGTCTCTCGCTTTCACCAGATCGTCGCGCTCCTTGCCAAAGGAGGCGATCTGCGATTTTTGCGTTTCGACGAGCGCGGTCAGGTCCGCGACAGACTTGTCTTTTTCTGCGGCGATGTGCGCCAGTTGTTGATTGAGAAGCTGGATTTGTTGAGCCTGCGCTTCATGGGCCGAGTGCAATTCGGTCAGCGCTTCTCCGCTTTGCGTGAGCGCCATGCAGTGCTCCGCATGCAGGCCTTCGATGTGCGCGTTTTTGGCGTGGCCGGCGGCCCGTAGATCTGCTTTCAGCGCTTCGATCTGGCCCTTCTGCGTGTCGATGATTTTTTGAAGTCCGGCAGCGGCCTCGTCGCGTTCCTTGAGCGCGGTCTGATGCTTGAGGCGAAGCGCTTCGGCAGCCTGCTGCAAGGTTTGATGGCTTGCAGAAAGGTCGGCCAATGCCTGGTTGCGCTCGGCGGCCAGCGCATCGCGCTGCCGGCCGATCTCTTCGATTTGCCGGGCGTTTTCCTCGCCCAGTGCGGCGAACCTGGCGACCGCGTCATCGCGTTCGCGCAAGAGGTCCGCCCGGTGCGAAGCGAGCCCCTCGAGGTCGCGCTGGCGTTCTTCCGCGAGTTTATCGATGCGCTGAAAAGATTCGTTGCGCTCATTGACCACGAAGGTGCGCTGATGCGTCAGCTCCTCGATCTGGCGCTTCAGACCTGCGATCACTTTCTCGAATTCGCTCGTGACCGCCGCTTTTTCCTCGAGGACGCGAGCCCGCTCCGCCTCCAGCGCCTGAGCGTGCCGCTGCGCGGTCTCGGCGACGGTCGTAGCGCGCTGGGCCGCGTCCTTGATTTCACGCGCGAGGGATTCGCGCTGCTCGGTCAGCGAAACGGTTTCGCGCAGTTGCGCCGCTGCGAGGCGCGCGGCATCGGTCAGGCGCGCATTCTTTTCCGCCACGGCCTGATCGCGCTCGTGGCTCAGCGCCTCGATCTGGGATTGCTGGGACTCGAGCAGGTTGCGGAGTCCGGCCGCGGCGTTGTCGTTCTCCGCAGCGAGCACGGCGTGCTCGCCTTTGAGCGAGTGGACCTGGGCTTCGACCTGCCAGAGTTGTTGCGCAAAAATCAGAGCCGCTTCGTCACTTTCCCGGCGCACCGCATCGCGCTCCGCGATCAGTGCTTGGATTTCCTTTCGCTGCTTTTCGGAAGTCTCGTTTGCCGCGGCTCCCGCTTTTGCCATTGCCGCACGGAGGTCATCGAGTTCGCGGCTCAACGCCGCCGCCCGTTTCTCGCGAGCAGCCGTGGATGCGGTCCACTGCGCGACGGCCTCGTCCCGCTCGGCCGCCCGTTTCGCGGCGGCATTTTTGCTCCGATCCAATTCCTCTTCCAGCGCCTTGGAGTGCTGTGTCGCTCTGGCGAGTTGCCCCGCGATTTCTTCGTGTTTCGCATCCGCGATTTCTACACCAGCACTTTTCCGCTCCTTCCCCTTCCCAGCGCCATTTGTCGTGGCATGCCTCTTTGATTCGATCAGCCGAAACTCCGCGCTTCCATGGTTGCCAAGCCGGATCGATTTTCCCCACGGCACTGCCGTCGAACCTTCGACCGCGTTCTCGCCGAGGTAGGTTCCGTTGGCACTATCGAGGTCGCGCACGAAAAGACCTTCCGGGGTGATCGTCACCTGCGTGTGGCGCGGGGAAATGCCGGCGGTGTCGAGCAGGATGTCGCACGACAGGTCTTTGCCGATCACATAATCGCCAGGATCAAGGATGTAACGCCCCAAAAGGCGGGTGCCCTCTCGAACGATGATTTCTGCTTGGGTGGGCATTGGCGGACTCCTCTCCGGAAAATAACGTCGCGACATCATGTCTTGCGACTCTGGAAAGTATAAACGCGCCGGAACTTTTGTCACCAGTTCTCAAGGCGTCGGACTGAACGGACTGTCAACATTGCAGGCCTTTGTCCTCTTTCTCGTTTTCGTCCTCGTCCTCGTCCTCGAACGGGGGAAAACGAGGACGAGGACGATGTATTGATGCGGAGTCGAAAAGCCTGTTCTGAGCTTGCCCTGAAATTGACAATCGACTTCTTCGCGAAAGCTGATGGCTGCTGGCTTCCGACACCTTTGGCGCCTTTACCCGATTCCTTCGGCAAGCTCAGGACAGGCTCTTCGACTCCGCGCC
>JBBSDS010000191.1:0-9875 GCA_038240495.1 Chthoniobacterales bacterium
CATCACTCGCAAACCTAACGCTGCATTGATGAAGCCTGTTCACCCCGACGAAGCGCTGGCCAGGGTCGTCGGTTCCAAGCCAATCCCGCGCGGTGAACTAACCAAGAAGCTTTGGGACTACATCAAGGCAAACAAACTCCAGGACGAAAAGAAGCGGACCCAGATTAACGCCGACGATGCCTTGAAAGTTGTGTTCAACGGGAAGAAGAGCGTGACGATGTTTGAGATGACCAAACTCGTATCGGGTCACATGAAAGCATAACCTCGTATGAAAAAGAACGTCGGCATGCTCTCGCTCGCGATTTACCTCATCCTGATCGGTGCGATGGGGCTCTTTGGGGTATCACTCGGCCAACTCCATTTTGTCGCGCCGCTGCTGGCGCTGGTCGCGGGTATCTTCTTGTTGATCGGGAAGTGAACCCGCGACAATGCACCAGCTTCCTGAATACGGCATCGGCTGGGGTTCCCTCGCTTTGATCAATGCGGGATTAGCTCAGGGTAAGAACCGCAGTGGACTTAATTGGTTTCTTCTCTCCCTGCTTTTTGGCCCATTGGCTACTTTCGCTCTGGTAGCGTTCTTCGATAAAGCGCGCTAGGAACCAGCACGCACCAAATCTGGTGTTTCGATGACGGGTAACTCCACGACAAATCTAGTCCGCTTAGTAAGCCGGTCCGTTGGTGTCCTGCTTCTCACGCTCAGTGTCAGCGCAGCTGATGATTCGAATGCAGTAAAGAAACTGAGCGGAACGCCCATTTTTGCATTCGGCGGAATCGGCTACGCTGGCACCACCTCCGAAGGTGAAGTCGCATTCAAGGCAGTCCTGGCGTCAGTTTCTGCAGAAGCCGATTTTCTTCGGCTTCTGAAGTCCGGCAATCCTCAGGCAAAGTGTTATGCGCTGGTCGGTCTGCGCGTGACGAGCCGGCAGGCCTTTAACGAACAGCTCAAGACTTTCGCGTCCTCGAATCAGGAAGTGCAAACTTGTGCAGGCTGCAACATGGCCAGGCAACCCATGTCCTCAGTGGTCGCAAGTATTCAGCGTGGAGACTACGATGAGCGGGCGAATTCCAAATCGGTGCAACCGCGCTGACAAAGACACCTCAGATTCGGTAGCTGCGCAATTTGCAAGTGTGGAGGCGGCTCTGTCGCGCCTTGGCAACGCGCCGCCTTCGCAACACTCGTTCTCACACTGAGCCACTGCCGCAGCGTTCCACCGCTTGACACCAGCGAGAGCACCGCTACTCTTGCGCTCCTTTTTCAAGAAATACGACCCATGGCCAATACCAAATCCGCCGCGAAACGCGCCCGTCAAACGACCCGCCGCACCCTTGTGAATCGTCGCAGTCTGACGGCTGTGAAGAATCAACTCAAAAGCGTGCGGGATGCGCTGAAGACTGGAAACAAGGAGACGGCAAAGGCCGCTGCGGCGGAGTTCATCTCGACGATCGATAAGGCAGTCAAGGCCGGGCGCATCCATTCCAATTCCTCCAGCCGCCATAAGAGCAATCTGAATAAGGCGCTCGCCAAACTGGCGTAAGGAGGTCAGTTCCATTTTTTAAACCCGGCTCCGTTTGCGCGGACGCCGGGTTTTGTTTTTGGGGCGGCGGGCGGAGGGGGACGGAATTACGGAATTGGATCGAGGCCTTGGCTCGGCAGTTCACATCGGCACACGTCAAAGGAATTTGGCAATCTGGTCGAATTTTGTAATTCCGTCCGACCTTTCTCCGCCCTCCAAAAAGGCACCCGCCAGACGGCAGTTTAACCCACCGCAAGGGTATGCGAAAACTCCCGGAGACTGGGCTTCAGTTCATCCGGGAGTTCGAGGAAGAGGAGGGTGCTTTCGTAGCCTTTTTCGGGCTTGGGTTCGCACCAGACGACGAGGCCATCGATCGCCATCCGACAGAGCCCGCGCCGCGGGTCCATGTGGACGAGGAGCACGGAAAGTTGGGTGCCAATCGAGAATTGCCACCTGGAGGTGAAGCGCATGCCGCGCTCCGAGATATCGAGGTCACCGGCATCGCAGACTTGGGCATCGGCGCCATAATCCAGATAGAGCGAGGGGCTTGGAGGAGCAGTCAGCATCGGGGTCTTTCGGTCACATCACACGCGGCGCGTGAAGGAACGTAGCATGCGAGTATCGACTGTCAAAATGGTGGTCGAAATCTTACGTTATGTCCGCTTCGACGACCGCGGGTTCGAGGTGCGGTGGCGGGATATGGGGTTGATTTTCAGCGTGTTGCGCGGCGCGCTCCGCTTCCGCCAGAGCACGCAAGGCGATCCTCGCCAGCACCGCCGTCACGGCGAACGTCAGGAGCAATCCTCCGATCCAGACGACGTACTCGATAGCGTGCGGGTGGCTCTTTCCCCGCAAGATCCGCAAGCCATGCTGGGCCATCGTGCCGAAGTAGGCGTAGAGAAAGAGACCGGGAGCCTGACCGATCGCGACCCAGAGCATGCAGGTGCCAAAGCGGATGCGGGTGACGCCGTAAAGGTAATTCAGGAGGCTGGATGGAAATAGCGGGTGGACCTGGCTCAGAAAGATGATCTTCCAGCCATCGCGAGCGATGGCCTCGTCGAGCGCGACCCATTTGCGGTGCTTGAAGAATTTTGCCTCCACCCACCCACGCCCGAGCTTGCGGCTGAGGAAGAACGACACGGCGGCACCACCGACATTTCCGACGAGATTCAGGGCCACGCCCCACCAGAGGCCGAAGAAGAGTCCGCTGCCGATGGCCAGCACGCCACCGGGAAGGAGGAGGACATTGCACGCGGCGTAGAGCAGCGGATAAAGGACGGCGCCCCAAAACTCCATGGCGCCCACGGCCCGTTGCAGGCGCACGATATAGTCCACCACCGGGTAGCGATGGAACAGCCAGGCCACGAAACCGGCGGCCAGGGCGAGGCCGGCGAGTTGGAAATAGAATGCGCGCTTTATTTTCGACATGGCTCAGCGCGGCGCTTCGTAATCTTGCAGGTATTTGGTCAAGGCGGCGATGTGGCGCGGGCCGATGCCGCAACAACCGCCGATCAAGCGCACGCCATGCGCCGCAAGCGCCCGGCCGGACGCGGAAAAGTCTTCCGGCGGCGTGCCGTAGATGAAACGCCCGCCCTCGATCTCCGGCCATCCGGCGCTGGGAAAAGCGGAGAGCGGGCCGGAATCGGCGCACGCTTCCAACGCCGCAAGCGCCGCGGAGGGCGTGATGCAATTGACGCCGACGACATCCGCCTCGGCAGCGCGCAACTGCGCCACAGCCTCGGCCAGCGGCGTGCCATCGCGCAACGCGCCTTCTTCATCGGGCACCAGCGAGCACACGACGGGGCAGTGATGCAGGCTATGCTTGGCCTGAAGTGCGACGAGCAGTTCTTCGAGATCGAGGAACGTCTCGAGGAAGATACACTGCGCTCCGCCATCGAGTAGCGCGCCGATTTGTTCGGCAAAGACCTGTGCCCGATCCAGGCCCACTGCGCGCGCCGCCTCGTCGTCCATCCCGAGCGGTCCGACGCTGCCGGCGACAAGCACGTCTTTCCCCTTCGCCGCTTCCCGCGCGAGTTGCGCGGCGGTCCAGTTGAGTTCGCTCACGCGATGATCGAGCCCGTGACGCGCGAGTCGCGAGGCATTGGCCCCAAAGGAATTAGTGCGGAGGATCCTCGCCCCCGCCGCGACGTAACCCTCATGCACCGCGCGCACTTTTTCCTGTGCGCTCACGTTCCACTCCTCGAGACACACTCCGAGCAACGCGGTATCTCCCGCCATGAGCTCGGTGCCCATGGCCCCGTCCCCGGGAAGGACGCGATGTTGCAGTTCGTCGAGGAAATCCATGAGGGCTGGCGAATATCCGTGCGGTATTTGGCATTGCCGAGAAGAAAAACGCCGCCCCGATTCGGCAAATCCCCGCTGGTCAGAGGCTCTGACATCAGCTACACGTTCCGCCCCATGAACCGCCCAGCACCAGCTTGCGGTTCCCCCCACGCAGAGACGGACGCCTTGCCCGCGAGCCGGCGAGCGCGCCTGCCATGGCTCGATCTTTTCCGCGGCGCGGCCGTGCTCGTGATGATGGAAACGCACGTCGTGAACACCTTTCTCGCCGCCGGCTTGCGGGAAAGCGGCTGGTTCACCCTGCTGAATTACGTCAACGGCCTCGTCGCGCCTTCGTTCCTTTTCATCGCCGGCTTTGTGCAGGGCTTGGAACGCCGCACCGCGCCGGCGAAGCCCGTGAATTTCACCCGGCGTGCGTCGCGCCTTCTTGGCATCGCCGCGCTCGGCTATCTGCTGCATTTGCCCGGCTCGGAGCTCGTGAAGCACCGCTGGGCCGATGCGCTGCGGATCGGGACACAATTCGATGTGCTCCAGTGCCTGGCCGCGTCGCTCGGTCTGCTCCTCGGCCTCACCTGGCTGGCGAATAAAATCGCCGGACAACGCGGCGAAGCCGTGTGGTGGTGCGGGGTGGCGGGACTGGCAGCCATCGCCGTCGTCGGTGCGCCGATCGGGCAGGCGTGGCTGGGCGGGCCGGTGCCTTTGCGCGCCTGCATCAACCAATCCACCGGCTCGCTGTTTCCGCTGCTGCCGTGGGCTGGATTCGTCTTCCTTGGCGTGCTCGCTGGAGCTTGGCCGCAGCGGCCTATGCATGAACGCACGGCCGGAATCCTCGGGCTCGCTTGGTTGGCGTGGGCCTGTCGCGGCGCCACTTTCTCTGCGCTCAGCCCGGCCTTTTTCCTCGAACGCGCCGCTTGGGTGCTGGTCCTTGCGGCACTCGGTGAATGGAGTGCACGCCGCCGGGTGCCGGGATGGCTGCTCTTCGCGGGACGGCGCTCGCTCACGCTCTACGTGGCGCACCTCATCCTCATCTCCGCGCTCGTCGCCGCCGGGGTGCCAGCGGCCGCGCTGGCGCTGCCATGGGCTCTGACCCTCATCGCTGGTGTGGCGGCGGCCAGTCTGGCCACGGCCCACTTCACGACCCGCCTGCCGAGCCTGCCACCAACTTTGCTTTTAACCGCGGAGACGCAGCGGTCAAACGAAGCGGGGTCGTAAGCATCCCGGCACTTGCTGTTCCGTGGTGTCCGTTCGACCTGTGGATCGCAGCCGCGTTGCTGCCTGTGGTTTTTCGGGAAGATCCATTCCAAGTCCAACCAGCGGGATACATTTGGGTTGACAAAAGACACCATTTCTAATTTCATTATTCTGGCGTCACAGATTGGCAAATCGCAGTTTTTCAATTGCTCAAAAGCCTATGAAACCGACCAAGCTCTTCCTCACGGTTTTGACGACCTTTGGACTCACCGCAGGCACCGCTTCAGCCGATCTTACCGGCGGCTCGGTCTCCGGTCCCGGTGGCACCGGAAACCTGCCCATCAATTCCGGCACGCTCACGGAGCCGAACCTGTTTTTTTCAAGTATCGATTACATTGACGTCACGCTGACCGTCGATTCCGCGGGCACCTACAACTTCAATCAAGCGCCTTCTTTTGGCAATACGTTCAATAACACGGGAGTGACGTGGACGGGCTTTGATCTCATTCTGCTCGGCGGCGGTGTGGGCACCTTTATCAATAATCCCCCGGCAGTATCATCCTGGCAGGATTATCCCGGCGGGGCGCTGGCGTCATTCTCATCGAACCACATCGTTTTTTCGGGTGAAAACATCCCCACGAGCAGCAGCTTCGCGTTTACGGGATATCTAACGACGAGTGGGCCGGGGTCGCTAACGGTCCGTGAGACACCGATCGCTGCACCCGAGCCGTCGTCGCTTCTACTCACCGGGCTGGGAACGCTCGGCGCAGGTTTTGTGCGGCGGCGGAAATAGACGTTCAGCGCCGCGACCGCGGATCAAGAGCGTCACGGAGGGCGTCGCCGATGAAATTGAGTGCGAGGAGAGTGACCGACATGACGACAGCCGGAAAGAGCAGCAGCCACCAATAGCTTTTCACCGGATTGATGACCTGCGCACCGTCGCTGAGCAACGTGCCCCAACTCGCTTGCGGCGCGGCCACGCCGAGGCCGAGGAAGCTGAGGAAGCTTTCGTCGAGGATGACGGCGGGGATGGTGAGGGTGAGGTAAATGATGACGATGCCGACGAGGTTCGGTAGCAGATGGCGGATGATGATTTTCGTGTGGCTCTGCCCGAGGGAGCGCGCGGCGGTGACGAATTGCAGGCTCTTCAATGACAAGACCTGACCGCGAACGATACGTGCCATGGTCAGCCATTCGATGAGGCCGAGCGCGAGGATGAGGATGATGATTTTTGAATAGCCGACGAGCGAGACGAAGCCCGCGGTGCTCAGCCAGGTCTTGAAGTGCCGGTCGAAGATGAAGGTGAAAAGGATGAGGATGATGAGCCGCGGGACGGAGTAGAGGATTTCCACGAAGCGCATCATGAGGGCATCGGTGCGGCCGCCGACGTATCCGGAAATGAGGCCATAGGTGGTGCCGACGAAGAGGCTGATCAATGCGCCGCTGAAGCCCACGAGAAGCGAAATGCGCGCACCTTCGAGGACGCGGGCGAAAGCGTCGCGTCCATTGACATCGGTGCCAAAAAAGTGCGCACCGCCGGGTGGGAGAAACTGATCCCTGGAAGGCGCGTGCGGATCGATGCGGATCACGAGCGGACCGAAGACCGCGCAGACAAGGACGAACCCGAGGACGATCATCGCCACGACGGCGATGGGACTTTTTCGCAAGCGACGCCAGGCGCCGGGAGGAGGAGGTGTGGCCTGGCTCATTCGAGGCGGATGCGGGAGTCGAGGAAGGTGTAACCGATGTCCACGAGCAGGTTGAGGGCGACGAGGAGTGCGCAGTAAACGATGACCACGCCTTCGAGCAGAAAGACATCGCTGTTGAGGATCGAGTTAATGAAGAACGGGCCGGAGCCGGGGATGTTGAAGATCGTTTCGACGACGAGCGAGCCGGTGAGGAGATTCGCCGCGAGCGGGCCGAGGAAGCTGACGACCGGCAGCACCGCGACCTTGAGCGCGTGTTTGTAGATGATGCGCGACTCGGCGAGTCCCTTGGCGCGGGCGGTGCGCACGAAATCCTGATGCAGCACCTCCAGCATGCTCGTGCGCATGAGCCGCGCGATGTAGGCGACGTACGGACCGGCGAGGGTGATCGCCGGGAGAACAAGACTGGACCAGCTTCCCCAGCCACCGACGGGCAGCCATTCCAGATGAAGCGCGAAGATCAGGACGAGCACCGGGCCGGTAACAAACGTCGGAATGCTGATCAGAAAAAGCGCGCCGAGCATCGAGCCAGTATCGGCCGGCGTGTGATGTCGCACCGCAGCGAGACTCCCGAGCCAGATGCCGCCAGTGGAAGCGATGAGAAACGCCGCGAACCCAAGCGTCGCAGAAATGGGCATGCTCTGCGCGAGGATTTCCTTCACCGAGCGGTCGCGGTATTTCGTGGAAAGCTGGAGGTCGCCCTGGAGCAGGCCGCTGTATTTGCCCTCAGTGTTTTTCCGCACGCCGAGGTAGGTCGTGAACTGCTCCCACAACGTCCCGTCGAGGTTGTAGCGGGCCATGATCTGTTTCTCGATGGCCGGCGGGATTTTCCGCTCCTTGGTGAACGGTCCGCCCGGCGCGATTCGCACGAGGACAAAGGTGATCGCGATGACGAAGAACAACACCACGAGCATCGCGGCAAAGCGGCGGAGGACGAAGGTGAGCATCAGGAGACTTTCTCTGCGAGGCGTTGGCGGGCTTCCGCGAGATAGCTCTCGTCGATTTCAAAACCAACGAATATTTCAATGCCACATGTCGCGGCGGCGCTGGCGCTGTGGCCGATGCCGAGAAAAGGGTCGAGCATGACGAGGCCGGGGCGCTGGCCGTGAAGCTTGATGCACCATTCGGCGAGCTGCGCTGGAAAGGTTGCCGGATGCGGACGCTCGGCGTCGCGGCTCACGATCGTCTTGTAGGGGATGAACCAGTTGTTGCCGCGGCAGCGCCGATCGCGGCTCTCGCCGCGCGTGTGCGCCCAGCGGGCGATGTTGCTTTTGTCCGCGTACTCGACGCCGACACCGAGGCGGTCGAGCGGCACGTCCCCGGTTTTTGTGAGATGAAAAACGTATTCGTGGCAGTCCGTGACGTAGCGTTTGCTATTGATCGGCTTGAAGTGGCCGACGCTCAATTCCGGCCCGCGCTTCGACTGGACGGTGATCGACTTGATCCAGTGGATGGTGTTTTGCAGCCGGAAGAGCGGCTGAAGTTTGAGGACGATTTCGTGCGGGAGGAGCGGGTTGGCAGGCGCGGCGCCGACATTGAGGAAAAACGAACCGCCCGGCTTGAGCACGCGTTGCACTTCAGCCGCCCAGCGATACGACCAATCGAGATACTCCTCGCGCGGCGCGTTGTCGCGATACGTGGCGTAGGCGATGTCGAGATTGTAGGGCGGCGAAGTCACGACGAGATCGACGGAATCCGCCGGGAGCGTGGCCATGCCCGCCAGGCAATCGCCATGGCGGAGATCAAACTCGGTCGTGGAGGGTTGGGCAAAGAGGTCGCTCATCGAAAAGTCGCGCGGCACGGAACCGGGCGGCGCGCATCATTTCCAGAACGCCTTGGATTTTGCATTGCGAAAATGCACGCGCCGGTTACTGGTGCTGGCCTTTTTTCACCGCATGGCCCGAAAGCCGAACCATCAACTCCATCTCCAGCAAAGACTTGCACCTCCGTCGCCAGGAATTTCGCGCGCGTCGGCGAGGGCGATTTTTCGGTTCCGCGTTTGCTTGATCTTCGCGAGTTGGCTGCTGCTCTGGACGATCGGGACAAGCGTCGCGAGCGAGGTTCCGCCGACCAAAGGTCCAACGGTCCCAGGAGATAACATCATCTTGAAAGGCGACATCGCCTGCGCGCCGGCCAAGGCTCCGGAGGCGGTGAAGCGGGGCATCTGGGCCACGAATACGATCATTCACAAGCCGTACGTCTGGGGTGGCGGGCACGGGACTTTTTACGATCGCGGCTACGACTGCTCGGGGACGATCTCCTTTTTCCTCCACCACGCCGGACTGCTCGACCAGCCAACGCCCTCGAAAGCGATGCAGTCATTCGGCGACCTGGGGGCCGGTCGCTGGATTACGATCTACGCCCGGAATGGACACACCTTCGCCGTGATCGCGGGGATGCGCCTGGACACGACCGGCGGCCGCGCCGAAGAAGGTCCGCGCTGGCGGCCCGCCACTCGCTCGCTCCGGGAATTTGTCGCTCGCCACCCGAAAGGGATGTAAATCCCCGCACACGACACTGGCCGCAGCGCGGCGGATGATTATCTTTCATCGAATATATGCCCGTTCAGTACAAGGATTATTACGCGACGCTCGGCGTTCCCAAGGGCGCCTCGCAGGATGAAATCCGCAAAGCCTTCCGCGGGCTCGCCCGCCAGCATCATCCCGATGTGGCCAAGGACAAGAAAACGGCGGAGGCGAAATTTAAGGAAATCAACGAAGCCTACGAGGTTCTCGGCGATGCCGAAAAGCGCCAGCGCTACGATCAACTCGGAGCCAATTGGGACCAGGGTCCGGGTGGACAACCCCCGCCGGGTTTCAACCAGGGCGGACCGGGAGGCGGCTTCGGTGGAAGCTTCGGCGGCACCGGCTTCTCGGATTTCTTCGAGCAATTTTTCAGCGGCAACTCCCACCGGGCCGCGAGCCCCGGTTCCTTCGCGGGATTCGGTGAAGGAGAAGGCGGCCGAGCCGACGTCGAAGCCGACCTGCTCGTCACCCTCGAAGAAGCTCTCCGCGGCGCGAAGAAGAAGATTTCCTTTCGGCGGGACGGGCGTCCGAAAGTCGAGACCTACGAAGTGCGCATCCCCACCGGCGTCCGCGAAGGCCAGAAAATCCGGCTCGCCGGACAAGGCGGAACAGTTGCCGGCCGGCACGGACCCGCGGGC
>JBBSDS010000192.1:0-9775 GCA_038240495.1 Chthoniobacterales bacterium
AGGGCGGCGAAGCCGGTAGCGCAGACCTCCGGTCTGCCGTATCGCCGATTTCCAATCGGCAGAGTGTTCCCGGCCCATCTGGGCGTCCGCAGGTTGAAAACCTGCGATACGGCAGACGGGTGGTCTGCGCTACGCCTTCGGCACGGCGGACGCCTATGAAATATCCGGGCTAACCCCTTTCCCACCTACGACGCGGAGGAAGACATTCGCCGTGCACTGGACGCCGGGGCCAGCGGCTACCTGCTCAAAGATTCAAGTCAGGATGACCTCATCATGCCGCGCAGCCGCACCGGCGGCATTTTGGCCAACTGCTCCGGCGACAACGCCAGCACGTCGGCCACGTTGGTGAACGTCTGGGCCGCGACCTGGCCGGCGCTACTCAAGAGCAGCGCGACCGCCAGCGGCATGGACCATTTCGTCACGCGCGCAGACTGGCATCGTTGGGGCTGAATGCCAATCCGGCGTCGCGACCACCTACTACCCGTACGGGTATGTGAAGTCGGCGGCGATGGCGCGTCTGATTAGGCATGACTCAAAGCTTAGGCCCTTCCGGAACTCGACCGGATTTCGCTGGAAACCATGAGAACTAAACTCGTATCGGACCGTGTTACCACATTGCTGCAGACCGCGCGGTGGGCTGGCGGAAACAGCCTGTGCTGGCTCGCTGTCCTCATGTTCGCAGGCCAACCCACCATGGCGGCGCCGGGCGATGAAGCCAAACCCGCCGGGGTTTCTGCCGTCTGGGGCGTGAGCGCAAAACAATCTGGCCTGAAGGAGCCGTTCTTTTTCGTAGATCACCTTTCGGGCGTGCCCGATCGGTCGCAGACGGCTTCGTTGCGCGTGCGGCAGATTGCCGGGAGCGCGCCGGCCAACATGCTGTGGCCGGGTGAGGATGTCACCGTGACGGTGCAGTTGGTGAATCTCACTGACAAACCCATCAAGGCGACGGGCAAAGTGAACATTATCCAATACGGCCTCACGACGTCGCCGGAGGACATGTTTAACGTGGCGATGCGGAAACTCGGCCAAGCGGGCTCAGTTCCGATAAGCGTGGATATTCCGGCCAAGGGTTTTCAGGACGTGACCTTGCGTCCGGCCATTCCGGAGCGCTTCGGGGCCTATGCGTTGATTCTCGAATTGCCGGGGCACGAGCGGTTGTTCGTCGCAAGCCTGGCGCGCACCCTGAAGAATCCCCCACTCGGGTCGAGTTATCGCCTCTGCATGGACATCCTCAACGTGCCGGCGCTCCAGCGACTCGGCGCGGCCCCGAATCGGCTGGGCTTCGCGTTTCGATCCCCCACCGACCCGGACTACGAATCGTATTACCAGCAGTCGGTGAAAAAACTGCGCGAGTTCAAGGCGGCAGGACTGCCGGTCATCGTCGAGTTCGGGCACGAGACGCCGATGGAAGGAAAGATGCAGCCGCTCGGCCGGCCGCGCAGTCTGTTGCAGACGACAAATGGCGTGCTGTTCAACAAGGGCGCCTACATCGGCGACATCGCCTGGCTGCCGCAATATGACGCGGACTTCAAGGCGTGGGTGAAGCGGGTGGCGCTGGAGTTCGGCTGGCCGAAAGGCCCGGTCAACGCCATCAAGCTCTGGAACGAACCATGGGAAGGCATCTCCATCGCCTGCTGGGGGGCGGACATGCTGCGCTTCCGTGAAATCTCGGACGTGATGATTGAAGCCGTGGAAGAAGCGCGCAAGGAAGGTGGCGTGCAAGTGATGCTGGGCGGCTGCGACTCGTCCGCGAACACGTTCGACAAGTATTTTCCCGATGGTGACAACCGCTACCTGAAGGCGCTCGACTTCATCAGCATTCACTACCAGGGCCTCTCACCTGTAGCCGGCGTGAAGGCGTGGGTGAACCGCAAAGGCCCGGACGGCCAGCCCGCGCCCGTGAAGATTTGGGACACGGAAAGCTGGTGCGCGAACTCCGATGACCGCATCGCGGGCACGCTGGCGGCGATGTATGCGGCGGGTCATGACAGACTCGTCGGCATCCACAGCCAGCACGTCGTGGCCTCGGAACGCAGCGTGGAAGTCCGCACCGCCACGGGCAGCGAGCGGCGGACCATCACGCAGGCGTGGCCGGTCGCACCGGCCGTGGGCGCGCTCCAGCATTTCATTGGCAATCGCGAGTTCGACCGCATTGTCTTCCAGGGCTTGCCGTGGGTGTTCGCCTTCAAGGGGACAGTCGGCGCGGACGGCAAACCGAATCCCGACGAGGGCACGCTCGTCGTGGTCGGCGACCTGACGCCGGTTTTCGGTCGGGGCAACGTGATGTTCCGCAACGTGCGGTGTCGTGAGGAGGTGGCCGCCGTCGCCCCGCTCTATGCGAAACTCGCGACGCTGAACATGGACTCGCCCGAACGCGCCGAAATTTTGCAGAAGCTCTCGCGGCGGGAGGTATATCGCGGTGGCACGATGACGCTCGATAATAGGGCGGGGTTGTTCGGCCTGTTCGACGACTACGGCAACGCGGTCCCTTCTCCGGAGGGCAAGATTGTGGTTCCCATCAACGAGCGTGGTTTCTATCTCCGCGCGAACGGCCGGGCCGGTTCGTTCGCCGCGTTGCTGCAGGCCGTGGAGCAGGCGCGGATCGAGGGATTGCAACCTGTGGACTTCGTCGCCCACGACTTGACGCAACCCGTCGCAGCCCAATCCACCGTGCGCGTCGAACTGCTGAACATGCTCAACCGTCCCGTGGCCGGTGCCCTGCACGCGCGATTGGGCGGTTTGAAATTGCGACCCATTCACGACGTGAAGCTTGCGGCGCATGAACGTCAGACCGTGGAGCTGACTATCGAGGACGGCGCCGCCGAGCCGTCGAATGACTACCCGCTCGCGCTTCAGTTCGATGCCGGCGCGGATGGTCTGGCCTTCCATCACGAGACGCTGCATGTGAATCGTATCGCGCGCCGCAGCATCACCGTGGATGGCAAGCTCGACGATTGGACCGGGGTGTTACCGCAGACCATCGCGACTGATGGCCGCATCAACCGCACCGACGCCGAAGTGGCTTGGAAACCGTTCGAGCCGTTCAGCCTCACTGCGAAGAAAGGCCTGGCCACCGCGTATCTCGCGCACGACGACCGCTTTTTCTACTTCGCCGCCAAAGTCGCCGACGACACGCCGGACGAGGGCACCCTGCGTTTTGAGACGCGCAACGACGACGAGTTCTTTTATCCGGAGAAAGTCCAGCAACGCGACGGCAAGGGCGGTCTCACCGAAGTCACCTGGCCCGCCGGAGTGCGCCGCTACAGCTACGCGAAGAACCCGGTGCTGCCGTCGGGCAATAACCCTAACTTCGACAATCTCCAGATTGCCTTCAACGCCGTGAGCGAGGATGAGAAGCCTTGGTATCCGTTTCCGCCGGGCACCTTTCGCGGTTACACCGGCTATGTCTGCACCGACTACGAATACGGGCTAAACACCGTGTCACCCCGCTATGGCGGCGGCACGGAAATCTGGCGGCTGCGCCACCCGAAGTTGCCTTACAAACATTTTTACCCGCGCCAGCCGAAGTCGCCAATGGACGGCGCGGTGAAGGATGGAAAGCTGGTCACGCGTCGTGAAGGCAACAGCCGCATTGTCGAATGTGCGATTCCGTGGAGCGAGATTCCGCACGTCAAAGCGCGCCGCGATGCGGGCCAGCCCGTCAAGTTCACCTACCGCGTCAACGACAACGCCGGGGTCGGCTGCCTCGAACTGGCGAAGGAACGCAGCGTCTCGAAGCAGAACAATTTTGCCTTCCTCGTCCGCTGGACCGAGCACTGGGCCAACGAAGTCGAGTTTGTTTTTGAGTAATCATCTCCCTCCCAAATCCATGAACCCACATTTACTTTCAACTGCCGCCAAAATGACTCTAAAAACACACCTCTCGCTTTTCATCTCCGCCGCGCTGATCGCGCCGTCGGCATTCAGTGCCGAGACGCCATCTGCGCCTCAATCCACCGGCCTGCCCGTCACGCTCTCGCTGGATAAACCCGGCTACGTCACTGCCGTCATCGAGCGTGCGGATGGCCGGCGGGTCTTCAATCTGGCCAGCGAGGTGAAGGCTCAGGCGGGCCCGCTCAAGTTCAACTGGGACTTCTATGACGTGGGTGTGCAGAAGGGCGAGAAGGAGCCTTACACGCGGACGCTGGTGGAGCCGGGCACTTACACGGTGCGCGGGCTGGTGCATGATGGCATCGACCTGCGCTATGAGATGTCGGTCTATAGTCCCGGCACGCCGCCGTGGAAGACGGAGGACACCTCGGGGACATGGATGGGAGACCATGCCGCGCCGAGCGATGTGCTGTATCTGGCGCAGGGCCCGGATGGCTCGCCCGCCATGGTGTTGGCCACCTCCTGCGCGGAGAGCGGCCATGCGTTGGCTTACGCGGATTTGAGCGGGAAGAAGTTCAAGGGCATCAACAGCGATAACTTCAATGGTGCCAAGGCTATCGCCAGAGACGTGGCGCCGGGTGCTGAGTCGAGCGTCGTCTATTTCGTGAATAACCGCGGCCTGTGCGCGGGCCTGACGGAGAAGGGAAAGCATCAGGTGCTTTTCAAATACACGCCGAAGAAGCCGTATCCGATCATTGATGAATATGGCTTTCTCGACCTCGCGGTGCGTGGGGGCGTGGCCGTGATCTCGAACACCGACAATCGGGATAACATCGACACCACAACGGGGAACCTGCTCGTCGTGGACATCGCAAAGAAAACGATGCTGGCGAACCTCGAAACCGGTCCCAGCCGGGGCGTGGCCTTTGGTCCAGACGGCAAGCTCTACGCGATCATCGGTCAGGCGGTCGTGCGCTATGGTCTTGATGCGGGCGGGGCGCTGACGAAGGAGGCCGAAGTCATCACCGGGTTGGTGGAGCCGCGTCGCCTGCGCTTCGATGCGGCGGGCAATTTCTACGTCGGAGAATGGGGCACGCGGCATCAGATCAAGGTCTTCGATAGGACGGCGAAGCTAGTGCGAACGATCGGCAAAGCCGGCGGGCCGCAGATCGGCAAATACGACGAGGAGCGCATGGATCGGCCGGACGGCATGGCCGTGGATGCGCAGGGTCAACTCTGGGTCGCGGAGAATTCCCATGTGCCGAAGCGCATCAGCCTGTGGAATGCGGGCACGGGAAAATTCATCCGCGCCAGCTACGGCGGACCGCAGTATGGCGGCGGCGGCACGATCGATCCGGTGGACAAGACGATCTTTTACTACCCACACGCCGTGGCTCCGATGGAGAAGGCCTCCATGGCCTTCAAGCTGGACTGGGCCACCGGACAGAGCCGCTTGACCCACATCCTGACTCGCACGCCGCTGATGGGTCGTCAGTTGAGCCAGAAATGGGAAGGCATTGATCTCACCGCGCCCGCCACGCCGGAACCCAAGTTCTACCAGTTCGATGCGGTCTTCAGCAATCGGCTGCTGCCTGCGCCCGGCCTATCCGTGACCACGGGCGGGCATCGCTATTTGTTCAATCGCGCAGGGCGGGCGGACCAGCCGACGTATACGGTAATCTGGCGCTGGGATGAGGGGAAGGATGACATGGCGGTGCCCGTGGCGATCATTGCCGGCACGGGCAACATGTTCAGCGAACGCGGCGAGGGTCAGATATTTGATCGGGCGGATTTCAAGGACGCGATCCGGGCGGAGAAAGCCAAACATGAGGCCAATCGATTCATCTGGAGCGATCTCAACAGCGATCAGAAGGTGCAGCCGGAGGAAGTGAAGTTTTACACCAGCCCCGGCGGCCCGGGCGGTCTCGTCGGTATCTATCTCGACACAGATCTTTCCTTCGCTGGCGGCCATCTCACGGGCGGTCGCTACCCCGCGCCCACGCTCGATGCGAAGGGTGTTCCGACGTGGGATCTAAGCAAGATCACGTCGCTCGGAAAGGTGGACCCGGCACTGTGGAATGGTCAGTATGGCCCGCCGTTACTGGGACGGGAATTCACGGTCGTCGGTGCCGGGGGCTGGGAGTATTTCAACCCGCCGCAGGGCTACCGCAAGGATGGCACGCTCGCGTGGATGTATCGCTACTACGACCAATGGCGCCTGCCGCAGTTTCCGGGGCAACTCGTGGCGGGCGCGGGCAGCATGGGCCGCATGGTCACGCCGCCCCGGGGCGAGGCGGGCGACATTTGGGCGACCTCCAGCGAGAAGGGAGGCGCCTATCTCCTCACCGCCGATGGGTTGTTTCTCAAGACGCTCGGAGGTGATGTGCGCACGACGCCGCTCTGGCGTTTCCCCAAAGCCGAACGCGGCATGTCCGTGGACGGTGTGAGTTGGGAGGATGAGTGTTTCTTTCCCACGATCAATCAGACGGCCGACCGCGAAATCTATGTCGTCACCGGCAAGGAACACGTCAGCATCAATCACCTCACGGGCTTGGAAACAGTGCGGCGGCAAACCTGGGGCACCATCACCGTCACGCCCGCGATGCTGGCGGGGCTGCCTGCGACGCTGGCCGAGCCGGTGCAGAAAAAAGTGCGCCGCACCCTCGAAGTCGCCGCCGGTGGCAAAGGCCCGACCGTCGATGGCAAGCTGGAGGATTGGCCGATCGCCGAGACCGCTTGGGCGCCGATCGATCCCCGCACGACGGCATCGTTGTGGATCACCCCAGAGCGCATCCACGCAGCCTTTCGCAGCGGGGACCCGAAGCTGCTCGATAACTCCGCGGCCGACCCACGCTTCCTGTTCAAGTTCGGCGGGGCGCTCGACTTGTATTTCGGAACCAAGTGGGATCCGGGAAATCTTCAGGAGAACAATCCCTATCGTCCCGGCGACTGCCGACTGCTCATTGCGAAGATCAAAGGCAAACCCACCGCCGTGCTTTACCGCCCCGTCGATCCGCAGGCACCGAAGAGCGAGGAGTGCGTCTTTGAATCGCCCATCGGCAAGGAAGTCTTCGCCTCGGTGAAAGACATTACGAGCGAACTCGAATTCGCGGAAGACGGTGCGGGCAACTACGAGATTTCCGTTCCGCTCAGCACCGTGCTGCGTGTCGAGTTTCAGAAACTCGGCAAGCAAGAGTGGCACGATGACAAGACCGTCATCCTCGGCGACCTCGGCATCATCCGGGGCAACGGCAGCCAGAACGTGCAGCGCGCCTGCTGGAACAGCCTCGACACCTGGATGACCAGCGACATCCCGAGCGAAGCCCGCTGGCGTTCCATCAATTGGGGCGTGCTGAAACTCATGCCGGCAAAGCTTTCTACGGCTGCGCCGGGGAAATGAATTTACCACTGAACCTGGGCTGCTTGGGAGGACAGCTTTTATGAACGACACGATGCCGGGATTCAAAAAGCACTCCGCGCGGCTGCCTTATTTTTTCGTGCTGAGCGTGGCGGGCGGGGCTCTGCTGTTTTTCACGCCGTTCGTGGGCGCGCAGCCCATTCACATCGAAACGCCGCGCGACCTCCTGGCGGTCGCGGAGCCGCCGCTCACCGCGCCGATCCCTGCCGCGCCAGTGGCGCCGCCGGGGCCGTCGGGCAAAGGCGAAAAGCGCAAGAAGCTCGTCGAGAGCTTCTGGAGTGGTTCCTTCCCGAGCGTGGAGATCTCCTTCGATCCGGAGGAATGGGAGAACTTGAAAAGAGACAATCGCCGCTATGCCAAAGGCGTGCTCGTCGAAGGCGCGAAGACTTTCAAAGAAGTCGCCGTGAAACTGAAAGGGTCCATGGGCAGCTTCCAAGGGCCGGATGGCAAGCCGGGCCTGACGCTCAGCTTTAATCACTACAAAAAGAGCGAGCCCTTTCACGGGCTGAAGAAGATTCATTTCAATAACTGCGCCCAGGACGTCACTTACTTGCATGAGCAGATCGCCGGAGAGATTGCGCGCAAGGCCGGGGTGCCAGCGTCGCGCTGTTCGCACGGCTTCGTGAAATGGCAGGGGCGCGAGCTGGGGCTGTATGTCACGAAGGAAGCCTTCAACAAGGATTCCCTCGGGGCGTTTTATAAGAATGTGGACGGCGATCTCTACGACGGCGGCTCTCTCCTCGATCTCGACGAAAAGATGGAGAAGGATCAGGGCGATCCGATGGAGAAGGCCGCACTAAAAGAGTTAATCGCCGCCAGCAAGGAAGGTGACGATGCCAAGCGTTGGGAGCGGCTGGGCAAAATCTTAGATGTCGATCTCTTTGCCTCCTACCTCGCCATCGAGGTGATCCTCAGCCACTGGGATGGCTATAGCTTCCATCGGAATAACTATCGCCTCTATCGCGACCCAGACACGGGTAAGTTTTCCTTTTTACTGCACGGCATGGATCAGACTTTTAAAGACCCAAACTTCCAAATCATGCCCAAGTCCGAAGCCCTGGTGACCAGCGCGTTCATGCGCTGTCCGGAGGGCCAGAGGCTCTACAAGGCCAAGCTGGATAGCATCTATGCTAACGTGATCAAACCGATCGACTGGGGTGCGCGAGTGAGCGAAGTCGGCGGTCGCGTGCAGGAAGCGCTGGTGGCGAAAAATCCGCGACTCGGCAAAGACTATGCGAGCCGCATCAGCGAGGCGCGGACTAGCGTGACGAACCGCATCGCCGCCCTCGGCAAGATGTTAGGCGATATGCCGTAGCCCTTCGATGCGGGGTTGCGGGTCCGGCAAGGGAGAGGAGGGTGGATAGATTTTTAACGTCACTTTACCCGACACTCCCATAACCGAACCACTCCTCTCCCATACGCAGTCTGACGCCATGCTCAATCATTTCCTCGCTGACTGCCTCGAAGGCCTGCCCGTCGCCATCAGTCTGCTCATCAACGCCGCCATGAACGTCCTCCCCTCGGCCTTCATTAAAGCCAAGTGTCGTAGTCTTCAGCGTCGAAACCCAGCGGTTTTTTGTATGGGTCACGGGGCGGCGGTGCTCCGAGCGGAAACTTGCCCAAAGGGATGTTGGCGCGTGGATGCTTACGCGCACATCTGAGAATGCAAACCACGAGAAAAGGCAGGAGGATAACAAAGCCCATGAACAGATAAACGCCGTATTCGTCAACCACCCAATTGAGGAAATGGAAGAACTGGACAAAATGTGTGTCGTCTTTCATACGACGTTTTCAGCACTCCAATAATTTGCACCCTTAGAGCCGGTTCCGCAAGCGAGTCGGCACCCCACGAGTCATAAATCCTTTGAGCTTGGGCAAAAGTTTCAGAAACTTTAAGGGGCCGACATGAGCAGGTTTCTCAGGCAAAAAAACGCGATTGTTCGGGTTGACGACCGACTGAAACAGTCCGGGCAGCGGACGCCAAGGAGTTGGGGGTGGGGAACCCCGCTGAAGAAACGTGCCGCTACCCGAACCGGGATTGATCGTACGCTCGGCAACTGCCAATTCAACGCCGCTGAATCCAGCGCGAATGCCGATGAACATTGTGCATTTTGCGAGTATCGCGGCTGCTTCCTGGTGATGGCCACCAGTTTTGGGTGAGGTGGAATTCACAGGCTCAAATCAAGTTGTTGCCCGGTTTGCCGAACGGCGGGTTGCTCGTCCAGAAGTCGGCGCATTTCCTCTTTGGAATGGCCAAGAAGGTCACCCACCAATTCAAGGCGTTTTGCTTCACGTGCGTTCTCGCTGTTCGATAGATGATCTTCCGCCAGAAACAGTCCATAAGACTCCTGCCGGGCGAACCAACCGCCGTCCGCATACATCACCCGGAACAATCGCCGCCATTCTTCCACAGTGGCATCAGCGGCGGCAAACACCACCTTTGGGCCGAGTCTGAACGTCCGGCCTTGGGTGCGGGCTTCCAATCCTTCGTACGAGTAGCGGCGCGGTTCCGGACCACGGTATTCG
>JBBSDS010000193.1:0-9730 GCA_038240495.1 Chthoniobacterales bacterium
CCGGACAATGCGCAGGCCTTTTGGAATTACCTCAAGAGCGATTTGGTTCCGCCGCTTCCGCATTTGCATTACTCCGTGCTCGCGCTCGGCGACACGAACTACGCGGCGTTCTGCCAATTCGGGAAAAACTGCGACGAGCGTTTTGAAAAACTCGGTGCGAAGCGCGTGCATCCCCGTATCGACTGCGATCTCGATTATGAAGCACCGGCGAAGAGCTGGGCCGAAGGCGTTTTTTCCGCTCTTTCCTCAGCCACCGAAGCCGCGACTTCGGATGCGGCTTCGACCTCCAGCGAAGCGTCCGCTGCCGCTTCTGCGGCGGAGGATCCGCAAGGGTGGTCGAAGAAAAATCCTTTCCTGGCGCGCCTCGTCGCGAATCGTCATCTCAATGGCGAAGGGTCTGGTAAGGAAGTCCGGCACTACGAAATTTCTCTCGCGGGCTCCGGCCTCAGTTACGAAGTCGGCGACGCGCTCGGCGTGGTGCCGAGCAATTGTGCGGATCTCGTCGCAGAGATTCTCGCGGTGCTCGGGTGCGATGGAGAGGAAGCCGTGAAGATACCCGATGGTGCGGAGACATCGCTGCGTCATGCATTGGCGCAGCATTACGACATCTGCCGGCCATCGCCCGACTTGCTCAAAGCCGCGGCGGAACGCGGTGCTGCGGGCGGTGAATTGGCTTCGCTGCTTGATCCGGCGCGCAAGGATGACTTGAAGAAATTTCTTTGGGGACGCGAGGTCGTCGATCTCATCGCCAGACTCACCAAACCCTTCACCGCGCCGGAACTCATCGCGCTGCTCAAGAACCTCCAGCCGCGGCTGTATTCGATTTCATCAAGTCCCAAAGCGCATCCCGACGAAGTGCATCTCACGATCGCTGCCGTCCGCTACGACGGCCACGGTCGCGGGCGCAAAGGGGTGTGCTCGACCTTCCTCGCCGACCGTTGCGCCGAGAGCACGCCGGTGCCGGTGTTCGTCCAAACGTCCCACGGTTTCCGCCTGCCGACGGATGGAAATGTGCCGGTCATCATGTGCGGTCCGGGCACCGGCATCGCACCGTTCCGCGCGTTTCTCGAAGAGCGTCTGGCGAGCGGAGCGAAAGGGAAGAACTGGTTGTTCTTCGGCGATCAAAAGCGCTCCGCCGATTTTCTGTATCAGGACGAGCTCGAAGGCTGGGTTGCTGGCGGCCATCTCACCCGTCTCGATCTCGCGTTTTCCCGCGATCAGGCGGAGAAAATTTACGTGCAAAACCGCATGCTCGAAAATGCGGCGGAACTCTTTTCCTGGTTGGAAAGCGGCGCCCACTTCTACGTCTGCGGCGATGCGAGCCGCATGGCGAAAGATGTGGACGCCGCCCTCCATCAGATCGCCGAGACCGCTGGTGGGATGAGCAAGGAAGCAGCCGCCGCCTACATCCAGAAATTGAAGACCGATAAACGCTACCAGCGTGACGTGTATTGATCCATGAGCACTGCCCTTCCGATCAGCGCCATCAACGGCGAATCGTTCTCGCCGGAACAGACAAACTATCTCACCGGTTTCTTCGCGGGCATCGCCGCGCGCGGCCAGCGGTTCACCGACGCGGAAGCCGCGCCGGTAGTGGAAAGGACGGTCTCGCACGAAGACCTGATCTTTGAGGAGCGGGTGAAGAAGGAGCTGCATCCGCTCGACGCTTATCCGGTGCTCCTCGATCACGCCGCGGCGAACAAGGCTCCGGAGAAGGAGGAGATTTTCCGCTTCAAATGGAACGGACTTTTTTACCTCACGCCAAACAAGGAAGCCTTCATGGCGCGGTTGCGCATTCCTGGTGGACAGCTCCGCACGTTCCAGCTCCGCGAGCTCGCGAACATCGCGAAAGAACTCACCACCGGTTACGTGCAGATCACCACTCGGGCGAATCTGCAGATGCGGCTGATCCAGCCGAAGGACACGCCGGCGCTCGTCCAGCGCATCCAGCACGTCGGCTTGCACACGCGCGGCGCAGGCGCCGACAACATCCGCAACCTCACCGCCAATCCCACCGCTGGCATCGACCCGCTCGAACTGATCGATGTCATGCCGTTCTGCCATGAGATGGGGCACATCATCATCAATGACCGCTGGTTCTACGATTTGCCGCGGAAATTCAACATCGCCTACGACGGCGGCGGCTTGATCGGCACGGTCGAAGACACAAACGACATCGGCTGCAAAGCGGTGAAAATCAGCGACGAAATTTTCTTCCGCGTCGCGCTCGGCGGCGCGACGGGCCACAAGGCTTTCGCCCGCGATCTCGGCGTGCTCGTGACGCCTGCGGAACTCAACAAAGTCGTCTCCGCGGTGGTGCGCGTTTATATCGCCAACGGCAACCGCACAGACCGCAAGAAAGCGCGGCTCAAGCATCTGCTCGAGAAATGGACCCTCGAACGATATCTTGAGGAGACCGAGAAGCTGCTCGGGTACAAGCTTCAGCGTGTGCCGCTCGATCCGGCACTCATCCAATATCCCAGCCAGGACTTGCCGCACTCGCATGTCGGCGTCTATCCGCAAAAGCAGGAGGGATTGAACTACATCGGCGCCGCCGTGCCTGTCGGCCATCTTTCGCCGAAGCAAATGCTGCGCATCGCCGAAATCGCCGATCTCTACGGCTCGGGCGAAATCAGGCTCACCGTCTGGCAAAATTTCATCATCCCGAATGTCCCCGATTCATTTGTGGAGACGGTCAAAAAGGCGCTCGTGAAAGCGGGGCTGCACTGGCAGCAGTCGAATCTCCGCAGCGGACTCATCGCCTGCACGGGCAATGCGTACTGCAAATTCGCGCAATCAAATACCAAGGGCCACGCGCTCGCGCTGGCGGATTATCTCGAGAAGAAAATCACGCTCGATCAGCCGGTGAATATCCATTTCACCGGCTGCCCAAATTCCTGCGCGCAACATTACATGGGCGACATCGGCTTGCTGGGCACCAAGGCGAAAGTCATGGGCGAAAGCGTCGATGGCTACCATGTGTTTGTCGGCGGTGGCTTCGGAAAAAATCAAGCCGTCGGCCGCCAGGTGTTTACCGGTGTGGCGTTCGAGGATTTGAAGCTGACTTTGGAGAAGATTCTCAAAGGCTACATCCGGCACCGGACCGAGGGTGAAACCTTTCAGGCGTTCACCACTCGCCACGACCTCAACCAACTCCAGGCGATCTTTTCCAATGAGGAGTGAGCGTGGCGAGTTGTTCCGGGGAGCGCACGCGTCTCGCGTGCTGGTTTCGGCGTCCCGCCGAAACGAACTTTCTCCGGCTTCACGATCGAGCGGACCGCGCGGAATAATCATGACAACGCGTCGCGAAAGTCCGTCGCGGCGGGAAGCCGCGACCAGCACGCCGGACGCGTGCGCTCCCCGAAGGCTGGCATGACCGCAATGCTCGACGAGGTTGAAAGTCCGACGACGCTGATCGACGAATTGCTCGCCGATCAGCAGATGCTCACGGCGGTCGAGCGGTTCGCCCGGAAGCATGATCGGGACGCGCTCCCCGCGCAGTCGCGCTACTACCGCGATCTCATCCCGTTGAGCAAACCGCAGCGCGGCGAGCAGTATGCCTTTGCGGTCGATCTCGATATTTGCACCGGCTGTAAAGCCTGTGTCAGCGCGTGCCACTCGCTCAACGGACTCGATGACGACGAGATTTGGCGGAACGTCGGTCTGTTGCACGGCGGCACGAATGACGAGTCCTATCAGCAAACGGTCACGACCGCGTGCCACCACTGCGTCGAGCCGGGATGCCTGCTTGGCTGTCCAGTGAAGGCTTACGAAAAGGACGAGGAGACCGGCATCGTCCGGCATCTCGATGACCAGTGCATCGGCTGCCAGTACTGCGTGCTGAAGTGCCCGTACGATGTGCCGAAGTATTCCGAAAAGCGCGGCATCGTGCGGAAGTGCGACATGTGCTCCAGCCGGCTGAGTGTGGGTGAAGCGCCGGCGTGCGTTCAGGCGTGTCCGAGCGGAGCGATCACCATCCGCATCGTCGATCAGGCGGAACTCGTCGCCGCCATCAAGCCCGGCGATGCCTTGCTCCCCGGGGCATTCGACTCCGCCTATACAAAGCCGACGACCGGCTATTTTTCGGGCCGCTCCATTCCCGCCAACGCGCGCCCTGGTGATGCCGCTGCACTGCGACTCGAACACGCCCACTGGCCACTGGTGTGGATGCTCGTTCTGACCCAAGTCGCCGCTGGCATCCTCCTTTTCGCTGCCGCGCTCGCCGTGGTGGCGCCTGCCGTTTTTGGCGTGGCGCAGGCACCGCTCGCAGTCTCCGCATTCGCGATTCTCAACGTCGGCCTCGCTGTCAGCGTGCTCCATCTTGGCCGCCCACTCGGTGCGTGGCGCGCGTTCCTCGGACTGCGCACGTCCTGGATGAGTCGGGAGATTTTTGCCTTCAGTATTTTCGCCGCGCCCGCGGCGGCGTTCGCCGGTGCGAGTCTTTGGAATCGCGCCGCGGACTGGTTTCCAAAACTCCGCGCCATGGAAGTCTTTGGCAGCCCGGCGCAATTGTCGGCACCGCTGGCGCTCGTCACGGCAGCGCTGGGATTGGTCGGCGTTTTTTGTTCGGCAATGATTTACGTCGATACGCATCGGGCGTTCTGGAACCGCGAACTGACGTTCACCAAGTTTTTCGGAACCACGCTGCTTCTCGGTTGCGCCGGTGCCGCCGCCATTCTCGCGTGGACACCGCTGGTTCTTGCGACCGGCGTGTTTGGAATCGTCGCCACCGTCATCCGGACCGCGCTGTTCGGTTGGGAGTTTCAAACTTTCCGGTTGGCGCTCAAAAGCCCCGAAGCTTCCAATCATCGGTCCGCGCTCGTGATGTGGAATTTGCGGCGCCCGCTGGTCTTCGCCCGCGCGGTGCTCTTCGCGGTTTCGAGCGCGTTTGGATTGCTCGCGATCAGCCACACCGGCGGATTCGCCGCGGTCTGCGCGACGCTTTCGTTTCTCCTGACCTTCGCGTCGCAGATTATCGAACGATACTTTTTCTTCACTGCCGTCGTCGCTCTCCGGATGCCTGGCCCGCTGGTCCACGAACCTCACTTGCTTGCATGAAAGCCATCGCCGCCAAAGCCGCCGACCTGATTCGCGCCTGGGATGGGCCGCTCACCCAGGATCTTGTTCAAACCCCCGGTGACTTTGGTCTCGGAAAAGTGCCGGAGCGACTCAAGCCCGATGACACGACGACGATGGTCTGTGGTTTTTGCTCCACGGGCTGTGGTCTAAACATTCACCTCAAGGACGGTCGGGCGATCAATCTGAGCGCGGATACGTTTTATCCCGTGAACCTGGGAATGGCTTGCCCAAAGGGTTGGGAGGCACTCACCCCGCTCAAGGCGGATGATCGGGCGACGACGCCACTGCTCCGGCGCGAGCGTGATGGAGCGTTGGAACCGGTCGATTGGGATACTGCGCTCGTGCTGTTTTGCGAACGCTTCAAGGAGATCAAGGCGAAGCATGGGCCGGAGTCGGTCGCGTTTCTCGGCACCGGACAGATCGTGACCGAGGAGATGGCGTTTCTCGGTGCGCTGTTCAAATTTGGCATGGGCTTCGTCCACTGCGACAGCAACACGCGGCAGTGCATGTCGACCTCGGCCGTCGCCTACAAGCAGTCGTTTGGCTTCGACGCGCCGCCGTACAGCTACGCCGATTTTGAAGAAAGCGACGTGCTCGTTTTCGTCGGCTCGAATCCGTGCATCGCGCATCCGATCATGTGGCAGCGGGTGATGCGGAACAAAAACCGGCCGGAGATCATCGTCGTCGATCCGCGCAAAACGGAAACGGCGATGGCGGCGACGCAGCACTACGCGATCACGCCGAAGAGCGACCTCGTGCTGCTGTATGGGCTGGCGAATATCCTCATCGCGAGTGGCTGGATCAATCGGGATTACATCGGCGCGCACACCAGCGGCTTCGAGGAATTCGCGCGGTTCGTCACGCACTTCACGACTGACATTGTCACCGAAGCGACGGGCATTGAGGCGGATGATCTCTGGCATTTCGCGCAGAGCATAGCCGACGGAAAGCGCGTTTCGTTTTGGTGGACGATGGGCGTGAACCAAGGCCACGAGGCGACGCGCACGGCGCAGGCGATCATCAATCTCGCGCTGATGACGGGCAACATCGGGCGGCCCGGCACCGGCGCAAACTCGATCACCGGACAATGCAACGCGATGGGCTCGCGCCTTTTTGCCAATGTCACGAGCCTGCTCGGCGGCCACGATTTCAACGACGATGAGGATCGCGCGAAGATCGCCAGCATTTTGCACATCGAGGAGAGCGCCATCCCGCGGCAGAATTCGTGGGCTTACGATCAGATCGTGGACGGGATCAAAAACGGGCAGATCAAGGGATTATGGGTCATCGCGACCAACTCGTCGCATTCGTGGATTCATCAACGCGAGTTCAACGAAGTGCTGCAAAAGCTCGATTTTCTCGTGGTGCAGGACATGTATCACACGACCGAGACTGCGCAGCGCGCTGACCTCGTTTTGCCGGCGGCGGGGTGGGGGGAAAAGGAAGGGACGCTGATCAATTCCGAGCGCCGAATCGGGCTCGTGAAACGGGTCGCGCGGGCGCCGGGACAAGCGCTCTCGGATTTCAATATCTGCAAACTCATCGCGCAGTATTGGGGCTGCGGCGAGATGTTCGCGCGGTGGTCTTCGCCGGAGATGGTGTTTCAATTGATGAAACAGTTTTCGCGAGGGCAGCCGTGCGACATCACGGGAATCGAGGATTACCGGATGATCGATGACTGCGGTGGCGTGCAGTGGCCGTGGAGCGGCAATGTGGAAGGCGAAATGCGGAATGCGGCAACGCCGGCGCGCGAGCGGCGCCTGTTTGAAGATGGGCGCTACTTTCACGACGACGGCAAAGCGCGATTCATTTTTGAAGAACCGAGGGCCGTGCCGGAGCCAGCCGACGCGGAGTATCCGTTCGTGCTGCTCACCGGTCGCGGCACGTCTTCCCAATGGCACACCCAGACGCGCACCGGAAAATCCGATGTGCTGCGCAAACTCTATCCCGCGACGGTTTACATCGAGATCAACCCCGGTGATGCGGAACGGCTTGGCATCGTCGCCAATTCGCTCGTCACCGTCGCCTCACGCCGTGCGAGCATTGTCGCGACGGCTTTCGTGACCACGACGGTGAGACCGGGACAGGTCTTCGTGCCGATGCATTACGCACAGGTCAACCAACTGACTTTTCCGGCGTTCGATCCGTATTCGCGGCAGCCGTCTTACAAAGCGTGCGCGGTCGCTGTGCGGCCAACGCGCTAAGACGGCGCCAAAAAACTATCTCCCGGGTGTCATCCTGAGCGGAGTTCCGTGCAGGCGAAGGCGGGAAGGAACGAAGTCGAAGGATCCCGTCGCACGACCGGCGACGCTGCTGGGTCATCCACTGGACCCCTTCGACTGCGCTCCGCCCGTATTTCCACCTCCGCTCCGCTCAGGATGACGCGCCATTGGATTTTTTCGACGCCCTCTAAAATCCGCGGAGCAGCGGCTGGGCGACTTGGGCGATGCGGGCTTGGTGATTCAGGAAGCCGTCCGCGATGAGGGTGTGGGCTTCGAGTGTCGAGTCGAGCAGTCGGTTGAGCAGCGGTTCCAACTCGTCAACGCGGATGTGGGGCTTGGTCGTCGGGTCGGGCTTCGGTTGATCTTCATTTTGGGCCGCATGGACAAACGCCCGCCAGTCGATGCGCTTGATTGTTTGGATAAGTTGCTCGATCGCGGCCGGTGCGCTGGCTCGCTCGAACAACTCCGGTGCGATGCTTTCCCGGAGGAGCGCACCGCATCTCGTCAGACATCGGAGAACGCTGCGCGGAACCTGCGGATGCTGCCAGAGCAGTTCGAGGACGGGGATGGGCTCGGCGCGCATTTGGTAAATGCGACGATAGGTGTCGCGGCAACTCAGCAGGCGGAGGAAGGCGCTCAGTTCAATCTCGCTGGCGTGGATCGTGTCGGTGCCCGGTTGGGCATTCAGTGTCTTGCTGATCGAAAGCACGGAATTGGCGGTGATGATCGCGCGTTCGAGCGATTGGCCGATTTCACAAAAGCGCCAGCCGTCATCTGCAAGCATCGTGTTCCCGGCGATGGCGAAAAATTGTGGGATGAATTGCGTCGCCGCGTCGGACAGCCGGCGGGTCGTGCGCGCGGCTTCCGGCTCCGAGAGATCGTCGCGGTAGCGCGTGCGCTGGAACCGGGAGCGCAGTTCGCTGAGCGCGGCCCAGGCTTCGGGACTGAGTGAGTCCTGCACACTCTCGGCGTTGTACATTGCCCGAAGAAAAGTGCTGACCACAGTGCCGGGTTCGGGGAGCAGGACGAGCCGGTAGCGATCCAGCCGGTTGGCGATGGAGCGGCGGCTGGTGCCCGCGCTTTTTTCCAGCGGTGGCAGCAACCGATTCCACATCGGGCGGTAGGACTTGCGCTCGGCGGAGTTGAGTTCTTCGGTCTCCAATGTCTCCACGACCTGGATCAAATAAGCCTGGTGATGAGCGCGCTCGAGATACCGGCCCATCCAATAAAACGCCTCCGCGACACGGCTCGTGACCTGACGCGAAGCAAGTTCTGCGTGGGGCGTGCGCCGCGCCATTTTCGGAAGGAGTGCGGTGGTGACATCGTCGCTCGGCACCCATGAATCCTTACTCGTCCAGCCAAAGCCAAACTCGCCCCGCGGATCGGTGCGCGAATAGACGCGAGTGAGCGCACCGGGAAAGACATCGAAGTCCGCGCCGTGGCGCGCGGCGAAGACGATGTGATCCTGCTGATGCTCGGCGCGCTGGCCATTGGCAAAGCAAACGGTCGGCGCGCCTTCATCACGCGGCTGGGCGACGTAGTGGCTCGGGCGCTTGCGGATTTCCTGGCGAAGTGAGGCGTCGTCCTTGGGTGTGGCGCGTTCCCACGAGCCGGAGGTATTTTCCCGCGAGATCGGACGAACGCGGTAGGCGTCGAGATCTTCGAGGACGAGTTCGCGCTGGTCGATGTCGCCCAGCCACAGCGTCGGCACGGTCGGGAGGATGGGCGACTCGCCGAGATAGTAGCGGATGATCTGCGGCGCAAAGGCGAGGAGCGAACGGTCGTCGGCAAGTTGCGAGCCGACAGCATTGACGAGCGCCACCGTGCCTTTGCGCAAGCAATGGACAAGCCCCGGCACGCCGAGATAGGAATCCGAGCGAAAGACGAGGGGATCGAGCCAGGCATCGGCGACGCGATTGTAGATGACCTCGACGCGATTCAGCCCGCGCACGGTTTTCAGATAGAGGCAATCGTCGAGCACGAGCAGATCGCCGCCTTGCACCACGGGGATGCCCATGCGGCGCGCCAGGAAGCTCTGCTCCGAAGACACCGCGCTGCCGGCGCCGGGCGAGAGGAGCACGACGGTCGGGTCGTGGCCGAGGCTTTCCGCCGTTTCGCGAAGACGTTCCATGATCGCGAGCGGCGTCTCGGCAAGCGACTGCACGGGCGTGTCCTGAAATATTTCCGGCACCACGCGGGCGAGCGCGCGGCGGTTTTGCATCATGTAGGAAATGCCGGTGGCATGTCCGAAGTGGTGGTGCTTGACGTGCAGGACGCCGTGGCGATTGCGGGCCAGGCACAGCCCGCTGAGATGGAGATAGGAACCGCGCGGTCTGGGGAGGCCGATGGACGCGGTCTGAAAATGCGGGCTGCCGAGCACCGCATGGATCGGAATGACGCCGGCACGCAGAATGTCGCGCTTGCCATAG
>JBBSDS010000194.1:0-9726 GCA_038240495.1 Chthoniobacterales bacterium
GGCGAGTCTGTTTCCGCGCTGGAGGGACGCCTCTCGGTCGAACTCTTTTTCGGCGAGGATGACGAGTCGATGCAATCGTTTGCGCGCCTCGCCGAGGTGGGCTCGCGAGGTCGCTGGGAGGGCCGCCTGCCGGGTCCGACAGGATTCATTCGCGCGGTGATTTCGAAAGGGGACAGCGTCCTCATCGGCAAAGCGTTCGCGATCCACGCCTCGGCAAATCTGCTGCACGAAGGTAGTCCGGAAAAATTCGTTCCGAAACCTTCGCAGGGAACGGTTGCCACGCTCAAGGGCGGGCCGACGATCGACGGCGAATACGTGTCGATCCGACCGATTGATTCCACCGCGAATCCCGCGGGACCGCTTGCCGTCGGCCCGCGCGCGCCGGTGAAACCGAAGTGCGATTACGTGGTTTCAGGATGGGTGCGCACGGTGGGCACACGAACGACAACACTTGGCTGGCGGTGCCTGGACAGCGCCGGCAAAGTGATTGGCAGTGGGCACCTGTCGATTACTTCGCCCAATCAGCGCTTCTGGACTCGTGGCACGCAGCGCCTGAGCTGGCCGCGCAACGGCGCCGAAGGCGAGCGCCTGCCGGTCGGTGCGGTGTTTCTCGAACTCATCATCGAAGGCGCCGGCGCCATCGATCTGGCGGGTCTTTCGCTCGTCGAAATTCCCGTGCAGCCGTCAGCTCCCGAACCGTGAAACAGTTCATTTTCTCTCTCGTCTTTTTCGCCTTCGTTTTGCCGTGCGCCGCCGCGGATTGGCCGCGGGAGTTCATCGCTTTCGAGCAGGCTGCTTTGCACGAATCACGGAGCGACTTCGCCCTTCAGCAGTTGATTTTTTACGGCGTTGCGAGCGGGCGGCGAGACGAGATCGAGGAATGGTGGAAATCGGCGGCTGCGGATCGCGAAGGAGATCGCTATTCCGTGCTGCTGGGGCGGCTGGCGATTGAAGGCCGGGACTTCGCCGCGGCGGAGTCGCACTTCCGAAAGGCGATCAAGGCAGAGGCCAGGGATGCAGCAGCCTGGGAAGGTCTCGGGCATTCTCTCCCGCCCCGTCCGGACCGGCAGGAGGAAGCGCAGACGGCGGTCGAAAAGGCGCTCGATCTTGCGCTGGCGCAGGGTGAGGGCGGCTTAATCGCTGTGGCGTTGGCGCAACTTCATCTCGCGCGTGGGAAATCCGCGGAGGCAGTTGCCGTCCTGGAGCGCGCGCTGGCAGGAGTGCGGGATGCGGAGGAGTGGCGTCGGCTGGCGCGGCATTGGGCGGGGACGATGCACCGGCTGGGTCGTCTCCCGGCGGAACTCACCCGACTCAAAGCAGCGATGCAACAGGCGACGATCGCCTGGGATTTCGGGCCGAATCATCGGTCATTGAAAGATCGCATTGCAGACGTGAACCTCGGCTGGCGCACCTACGATCGCGCGGGGAAGCAGCTTGGCGAGCAGGCGCTCCGCACGCATCCGATTGGAAAGCGGTTCTGGCACTTTCAAGGTCAGCGTCTCCGACGGCAGGGAGACGAAGAGGGCGCGCCGTCGGCTCCGAATGCTGTGTGGCTGGAGCCGATCATCAAAGACGGCCGTGGTGGCTTCGATCTCGCCGGCCTGTCGCTCATCGAAATCCCGCCCGCGCCGCAACCTCAATAGTGCCCTCCCATGATGAAACGCATTCTCCTCATTTTGTATGTGGCGCTCCTGTGCCTGGCGGATCGGATCGAGGCGGAGACGTTGCCCCCCGTCGTCGAACGTTACGAGCAGCTCCTCGCGCGTTCGCCGGGCAAGGGCACGGCTTTCGACAAGGTCTATCAGCACTTTTTTGAAGGTGAAGGATTGGAAATACTGACCACACGCTGGACGGCGAAAGCCGACGCGGGCGGCCCGGATGCGGCGACTTACTGGCTGCTGCTCGGCATCCTCGCGGAGCGGCAGGGCAAGGCGCCCGAGGCCATTCGGCTTTATCAAAAGGCGGCCGGGATGAAGCCAGCGGATGCGCGGATCTGGAGCGCGCTGGGCGATGCGCAGGCGTCGGCGGGGAATTTTGCGGAAGCGATCAAGGCGTTGCAAAAAGCACTGGCCAGCAACCCGACGCGCGATCTGCGCCCGCCGTTGTTTCGCCAGCTCGCGCGCAGCCAGCAGCGGGCGTTCGACGGCGAGGGCGCGCTCAAGACCTGGCAGCAGTTCGTGGCGGAATCGCCGGACGATCCTTTTGCCATCGAGGAAGCGGCGGACGCGATGGCCGAGGCAGAGCGATTCGGCGACGCGCAGGCGCAGTATGAAAAGCTCCGCGACCTCGCCGGGACCGATCCGTACCGGCGGGTGACGGCGATCATGAAGCTCGCGCAGCTCGAGGAAAAGCAGGGCCGGCGCGAGCCGGCGCGCGCGCTCTATGAAAGTGCGCTGCCGCTGGCGTCGCCGACGAGCTGGATGCACCGCGAAGTGCGCGCGCGGATCGAGGAGAGTTACCGGCGGCAGGACG
Source organism: Chthoniobacterales bacterium (assembly GCA_038240495.1). GTDB lineage: Bacteria > Verrucomicrobiota > Verrucomicrobiia > Chthoniobacterales > Chthoniobacteraceae > Chthoniobacter. Next base: position 2,473 of record JBBSDS010000194.1, read on the forward strand.
ATCTGCCGGGGCTGGTCGCGTATTACGAAGCGTGGCTGAAGAAGCAGGCAAAAGACGTGGACGTGGCGCTGCGCCTGAGCGATGCGCTGATCGAACTGAATCACAAAACCGACGCGGTGACGTGGCTGCGCCAGGCGAGCGAATGGGCGCCGGACCGCAAGGAAGTGCAGGTCGCGCTGGCGAAACGGCTCGGTGAAATCGACCAGCCGCGCGAGGCGGTGGCGATCCTCACGAAGCTCACGCAGGCGCATCCCGAGGAGGAAGGTTTCCGCGAGTTTCTAGGCGATGCGCACTGGCAGGTTTTCAAGACGGCGAAGGACGAAGCGGCGAAGCAGGCGGCGGTCGAAAGCTGGCGGCAGCTCGCTCCGGCGGCGACGAAGGATGCGAACAAGGTGAGCCGCGTGGCCGATCTTTTCCGGGCGCGCGAACTCGCCGCCGAGGCGCTCGAACACTATGCCCGCGCCGTGCAACTCGCGCCCGAAGTGCCGGAGTTGCGGCAGCGCTGGGCGGAGTATCTTTTCGAGCTGAAGCGCGACGACGAGGGCGCCGCGGTGCTGCGGGGAATGGTCGCCGGCGAGCGCGCGACGGCGCCGAATTTTCTGCGCCTCGCGCGGCTGCTCCAGCGCCGGCACGAGCTCGCGGGCGCGCAGGATTCCGTGGAAAAAGGACTGGCGAAAGAGCCCGCGAATTTCGAGTTGCTCACCTTGCAGTGGCGCATTTTTTCCGAGTCGGAGAAATGGGAACAGGCGGCCGGTTTGTTCGAGCGGCTGCTGGCGGCGGCGCCGAGCGTGTATTCGGTGGACCAGGTCGAGGACCAGCAGGTGCAGGCGTTGCGCGGGCTGGGGCGGATTGAGGAAGTGAGCAAGCAGCTCGCGGCGCGCATCGGCCGGGAGCCGGCCTTGACCGAAGCGGAGCTGCGCCTGCTGCTGCGCATCGCGCTGCAGGGCGGCGATCTCGAGACGGCGGGTGAAGCGGTGGCGGACGCGGAGACGCGCTTCCCCGCATCCGCGCCGCTCGTGCGGCGGCGGGTCGAATACGAAAAGCGCAAAGGCAATCTCACCGGGCGCGTGGCTGCACTGCAGAGGCTCGTCGAGTTGCAGCCGAAGCAAAAAATCGAGTGGCTGCGCGAGATCGTCCGCGCCTACCAGGATGAAGGGCTTTGGGACAAGGCGCTCGTCGCGGCGCAGCGCGTGATCGACGAGGCGCCGGCGAGTCCCGATGCGCATGTGCTCGCGTCGGATTTGAATTTCGCGGCGCAGCGCTTCCAGGCGGGCGTCGCGAAACTGCGCGACGCGATCAAGCTCTCCGACAAACCGAACGACTTGCGCCTGCGCCTCGCGCGCGCCTTTCTCGATGCCGGCCGCGGGGAAGAAGCGCGGCAGACTTTCGACGCAGTCTTTGAGGCCGAGAACGATCCGAAGACGCGCCTCGCGCTGACGCGGCAACTCGCCGAAGTCTATTTGCAGCAGGGCAAGCTCGACGAATTGATCGCGCGCTTCCGCCAGCGGCAGCGGGCCGAGGAGGGCGGCTGGCGTTACGCGCTTTATCTCGCGGAGATTTTTCAGCAGATGCAGGATTTCACCGCGGCGCGCGAGGAATTGAGCAAGGCGCTCGGTGCACGTTCGCGCGACGGAAACTTTCTTCGCCAGCTCGTGCGCCTGTCCGCGGCGGAGGGGAATACGATCGAGAGTGCGCGCTTTGCCCGGCTGCTCGCCGAGGCTGAGCCGAGCGAAGCGCACCAGATCGATCTCGCCGAGGCGCTGCTCGACAACGGCGACTCCGACGGAGCGCTCGCGGTGCTGCGGGCGAATGAAGATGGCTTTCTGAAGAACCCGATCGCCTGGCGCGAAGTGCTGCTAAAATTTCACGGCGCGGGCGCGGGCGCGGCGCTCGCCGAGACGCTCCGTGCCAGCCTCGAGCGGCGTGCCGACGACTGGCGGGGCCGGTTGACGCTCGCCGAGTTGCAGCTCGGCCTCGGCGATTCGGCCGGCGCGGAACGGTGGCTTTGGGAAATCTTCGCCATGCCGCCGGAAACCCCGGCGCCCGTGGCGCCGAGCACGACGGCGGTTGTGTCCGCGAATCCGGGCGGAGCATACTATCCCGGCGTGCGCAACGGCGCGTGGTCGAAGTATCAGCAGCGCCTGAATCGAGGCTCCGAACTGCGCCAGAATCTCTCGCAGATTTTCGCCGGGCAAAACGCTGGAATGAGCAGGGGTCGCCGGGGCTATCGAAGTGGTTACGTGTCTGGTGGGACGGGAGCGCAGCCGGCGCTCGGCTCGCTCGACGAAGCGCGCGACGCCGCCATCATCTATCTCGCGACGCTCGCGCAGCAGCAGGAACGCGGCGCGACTTTTCTCACTGAATTGGAGAAGCGGATGGCCGGGGCGTCGCGCACGGAACGGCTTGTCACCTACAGTCTGGTGTGGGCGCGCGAGCAGTTGCAGCACGCGATCGAGAGCGAGGCGGCGCAACCATCGGGCGACGCGGATCTCGATGCCTATTGCCTCCACATATTAATCAGCATGGCTCAACAAGATGGGCGGCGGAAGAGCCTGGAAGCGCGCGAACTGGCGCTCATCGAGACCTTCTCTCAGCGCGAGCGGCGGCCGCGGGAGATGCTCGTCGGGAAGATGACTTATTACCATGTGCTCACGCAGGCGGGCCGCGTCGAAGAGGCCAATAAAATTGCAGACGCGGCATTGGCGCAGGCGGAGACAGCGGGCATCGATGCGCTGCCGCTGGTCTTCGGTTTTGCCATCCAGCGCGAAGCGTTCGACGTGGCGGAAAAAGCGCTGCCGCGGCTCCTGGCGGCCAGCCAGCAACCGGCGCAGGCGGCGCTCAAACAGCAGATCAGTTGGTATCAGTTTTCGCTCGCCACGGGACTGCTCCAGAAAAAGGAAACCGCGAGCCGCGGCGTGCAAATGTTCGCGGACATCTTGCAGGAGTCGTATCAGCCGCGGCTGCCGACCTCGCTCGCGGCGCTCTCGCCGTACGCGCGCCGCAACTACCGCTCGGCCTGGCGTGAGGGGCAGCAATTTCCCTATCCCAACCGCTACTTCGACGACGCGCGCATCCAGAGGTGGCGGCAGATTTTCGACCGGCTGAAAGCGGCGGACGCGCTCGGAGAATTGAAGGAACATTTGAATCGGCAGATTCAATCGTTGCCGGGCGACCAGACGGTTTATACGCAGCTCGTGCGGGCCTGCTTTTGGTGGTGGGATGATGCGAAGGGCGACGCCATCCGCGAGGTCAGCCAGCTCGCGCGCGAGCTGAAGGACGACGATCTGCGGATGATGCTGTCGGCGATGCTCACCGAAGTCGGGCAGCCGGCCGAAGCGCTAGCGGCACTCGAGCAAGTGACGGCGACGAGCGGCGATCTCGCGATCGACAAACAGGTGCGGATGCTGGTGCTCGCGCGCGCGGCCAATGATCTCGACCGTGCAAAACAAATCGCGCTCTCGCTGGCCGGGCAGCGGCTCGATGTGAACGACGAGCAGCAGGTGATCAGCGTGCTGCAGCAGCTCGGTTTGAAGGAAAAGGTGGAGGAGCTGAACAAGCGGCGCGCGGGAGTCCGCGCTCCGGGTTCGCGGATTCGCCTCGAAGAACAACTGCAGCAGCAGGTGAGCGCGAAGAATGGGAAGGAAGCGGTGGCGCTGGCGCGGGCAATCCTGGCGCGCGATCCGCTCGCGACGTTGCGGCAGGGTGGGGACTATCCGCGCCAGCAGGCGCTCGACGCCCTGCGAACTTTCAAGACGCTCGACGCCTACCGCGCGGAACTGGAGAAGCAACTGGCGGAAGCGCCGTCGTCGGTGCGCGCGGTCTATCTGCTGGCCGAGGCCAGCGGTCGCGAGGATCCCGCAAAAGCCCTCGGCTACTACCGCAAACTGGTCGAACTCAAACCCACCGATACGACTTTTCAACTTCTGCTCGCGACCTTGCTGGCGAGCAACAAACAGCCGGACGAAGCGATGCGCATCTGGGAGGCGCTGCTCGCACGCGACCCCGAGCCGGTGCTGCAAAACTCCTTTTCCCAGGTCATGGAAATCTACCGGACGAGCAAGCAGATGCCTCGCCTCGGCGCTGCGCTCCTGAAGCTGCCGAAACGCCCGGCTTCGCTGGCAGGCATGGTGTCGTCCGGCGGTGGGCAGGATCACAGCAACAGCTTCAATGAGGTCGCCGTGGAGTTGCAGCGCGAGGGCAGGGTTGCCGAGGCGATCCAGCTCTGGCGCGTGGCGATGGCGGATGCGGACGAGCGCCGTTCGGGAACTCAATGGAACCTGCTCCCGCCGCTGGTCGCGGCCTTGATCGAAGTCGGAGATCAAGCGGGCGCGGCCACCGAGATCGAACGTTTCTTTTTTCCGGAAGCGAAGCCGAAGCCGTTGTTAGGGTTCGAGTTCGCCGGGCAGACGCAGAGCTGGCTCCAGGCCAATTCGATCAACAACGGGCGGATGGACTTCCCGGCCATGGGCTTGCTGCGGCTTGCCCGCCAGGCCGGAGCGCTCGAGCGGCTGCGCGAGAAGGCCGTGACTTCCGCGGCGGGCGGGAGCGAAGCCGATGGCCAGCTGGCTTTGCTCATCGACGCGCAGCGCCGAGACGCGGCGACGCTGGACGACATGGCCACCCGGGCGCGCGCGGCGCTGCAGCTCGCCATCGAGCGGCGCGATACGCTGTCGCTGCAGGTGATGCAATGCCTCGCGCAGGAGCTGCGCGAGTGGCCGGAAGGCCGGCGACTCGCGCTGGAGCTGATGCTCGACGACCACAAGGGCTTCCATCGACTTCAGTACGATGGTGATCGGGTCACATGCGCGCCGCAGGCTGCGGAACTGGCGGTAGAACTCGGCGACAACGAAACCGCCCGGAGTGTGCTCCGCGAGTGGCAGGCCGATCTGCAGAAGCAGGTGGCCGCCAACCGCTTCGGCTCCGACTATCGCCAGCAGTTTCCGGTCATGGAATTGATGGCCCGCGTCGGTCTCGCCGACGAAGCACACGCACTGGCGAAAACGATGCGGGCCAGCTCGCAATTGAAAAAAGACAGTTCCGCCCAGCAAAAATTTGAGGATTTCGACAACCGGCTGGCGTTGCTCACTGGCGGCACGGGGCGCGCGCGCGTCGTCGTCTGGGCCGTGCCGCCTTCCACACAAGACACGCCGACAGCCATCTGCTGGGAGATCGGGCCGGCGCTCAAGGCGCGGCGCAATGACTCGCGAGAGCGCGCGCTTTCGGTGAGTGGCGACGCATTACCCGCGCTCGACGGGCGCTACGAGCTGGAGCTTTTCCACGGCCCGACGCCTTCGTCGCTGCAGAAGCTGGCCACGCTGCCGGCGGCGAAAGCGCGTGGTTCGTGGACCAGCCCCGCGCCGCTCGCCGCGGGCTACGTGCTCGCGGTGGCCCGCGAAAAATCGAGCGTGCTTTTTAGCAGCGCGGCGTATCTCGCCACCGGGCCGAATCTGCTCGCCAACGCGCAACTTCACCCCGACCTGGAGGCGCGCCCGAAGCAGGCCGGCGCGAACCGCCCGGCAGTGCCCGGCTGGTCCGGGCTCAGAGCCGACTCCTTCGTCGTGCGCAGCGGCGGGCCTCGTCCGGGCGGGGAATACGTCAGCTTGCAGTCGCTCAACCGCTCGGGCCGCGAGACCATCGCCGCCCAGCGCATCCCGCTGGAGCCCGGCAAAGATTACCTGTTCACGGGCTGGCTGCGCTATCCTGAAAACTCAGGGTCGGCGCAGTTGCTGGGACGCTTTTATGACAAGGACGGAAAGCCACTCGAGCAGCTCAACACGAACTCCAGCGAAGGTGGCCGCTGGACCCTGTCTCAGCGCTGGCTGGTGCGCTCTCGCGGCACGGGCGGCATCGAGCAGGTGATCCCCAAGACGGCGGTCGAGATCGAACTGATCATCCAGACAAATTCCGATTGCGACGTGGACGCGCTTTATTTCGGCGAAGTTTTCCGAGGGTCCGTCGCCCCCGCACATCTGGAGGAATGATGGAAACAGAAACGCCCAGCTTCAGTTGCTTTTAGAAGAGAGCCGCTGGCCGGAATCGAACCGGCGACAGGCAGTTTACAAAACTGCTACTCTACCAACTGAGTTACAGCGGCCTTCAAATGCTCGTCGAGCAAGCCGGGAAGACTCGCAAAACTTCTCTGGATTGCAATCAAAGTCCGCGCCCTCTGTGGCCGCAATGCCGCGCGCACCGCGTGGCTTACGGTACATACTCTGAGAGAACTCCAGGCGCTCCGCTCGGAATGAGCCGCGCTTGGAGTTTTTTGCAAGGCTCCGAAACGGCAGGGCGGAACCTCGCGGAAAATAGTCCGTAATCTCGCGTGCGGCTTGCTTGACATTCCTATCGGGTGGGTGGATTTTCGCCGCCCCTTTTAAACGGCAATAGGAGTTGGTGCTCTGGCGGATGATAGCCCGCCTGTTGGGTTCGATCCCCACGTTGCCACTGCACCGCTCAACACCACGGCGCGGGTGTGTCTCGTTCGTCGGACTTTCCGCGAGGCGTCGCGGAGCTTTTTGTTTCCCTCGCGCAGCTTTTCGTTTAATTCCCACGCCTCGGCGTGCGTCTGCCCGCCGACACCATTTTCATCCCATGGCCATCTATATCGAAATGCCGAAACTGAGCGACACCATGACCGAGGGCACGGTCCTCAAGTGGCGCAAGAACGAGGGCGACAAAGTCCAAACCGGCGACATCCTCGCCGAAATCGAGACCGACAAAGCGACGATGGAGATGGAGGCTTTTGATGACGGCATCCTCCACAAACACCTCGTCCCAGCCGGCGGCAGAGCTGCGGTCGGCGGCAAGATCGGTTTGCTTTTGCAAAAGGGCGAAGCGGCACCCGCCGACGGCGCGACGATTCCCGACAGTCCGAAGACGGCCGAAGGCAAAGCCGACACCATCGCCCCGGCTGGCGCGACGGAGGCGAGTGTCTCCCGATCCCGACCGACTGCCGCACACGCGCCCGCGGCGAAAGGCGCGCGCGTGAAAGCCTCGCCGCTGGCCAAGAAGATTGCGGCATCAAAGGGCGTCGAACTCGCCGGCCTTTCCGGCACCGGCCCTGGCGGAAGGATTGTGGCGAAGGATGTCGAGAGCGCGCAACCCGGAGCGGCTTCGGGAAAATCAGCAGCTCCAGCCGCCATCGCCGCGACGCCTGCCGGCGAAGGCGACCAGCGGATCGCGCTCAGCGGCATGCGCCGCGTGATCGCCGAACGCCTGCTCGCAAGCAAAAGCACGATCCCGCATTTTTACCTCAAC
>JBBSDS010000195.1:0-9707 GCA_038240495.1 Chthoniobacterales bacterium
ATTTTTCACGCCGCGCACGGTAACACGGACGATTATTTCTGGAATCACGAAACGCCAGACGCAGTGGCCGCAGTAGTCCTCGTAGTCGAACGGCAAAAATCGAGGACGAGGACGAGGACGAAAGCCTGCGATTCCGCATTTTCAAATCCGCCCGGATGCCTCCATGCTCCCCGCCACCATGCGCGCACTCCTGCTCGTTCTCGATAGCGTCGGCTGCGGTCACGCACCCGATGCCGCGGCTTACGGCGACGAAGGCGCGGACACTCTCGGCCACATCTTCGCCGCGCAGCCGCAACTCGCTCTGCCCGCACTCTTCTCGCTCGGCTTGTGGAAACTTCTGACCGCCGATGTCTTCGATCGCCGTTCCCGTCAGACCGTCGGAAGCTTCGGCCGGATGCGCGAGCGTTCCGCGGGCAAGGACACCACCACGGGGCACTGGGAAATCGCCGGGATCATTCTCGACCAACCGTTCCGCACCTTCGCGGAATTTCCCGCCGAACTCGTCCGCGCCATCGAGCGCGATGCCCGCGTCGAATTCCTTGGCAATGTCGCCCGCAGCGGCACGACCATCCTCGAAGAACTCGGTGCCGAGCACATGCGCACCGGCAAACCGATTCTCTACACCTCGGCGGATTCAGTCCTCCAGATCGCCGCTCACGAAAAAGTCATCCCGCGCCGCCGGCTCTACGAAATCTGCCGCATCGCCCGCCGCCACGCCGATACCTTGCGCATCGGCCGCGTCATCGCCCGACCTTTCACCGGCGAACCCGGCGCGTTTCAGCGAACGAGCGGACGGCACGATTTTTCGGTCGTCCCGCCACCCACCGTGCTCAACCTGATCGCGGAAACCGGCAAGCGCGTCGAGGGCGTGGGCAAGATCAGCGACATCTTCGCCGGCAGCGGGATCACCCATTCCACACCGACCGCCTCGAACGCCGAAGGCATGGCCGCCATCGACGAACTGTGGGGCGACGGCACTGACGGACTCATTTTCGCGAACCTCGTCGATTTCGACATGCTCTACGGCCACCGCCGCGATCTCGCCGGCTACACCGCGGCGCTCGTCGCCTTCGATCAATGGCTCGCCGGCTTCCTCCCGCGCTGCGACGAGGAGGATCTCGTGATCATCACCGCCGACCACGGCAACGACCCGACGTGGCGCGGCACCGATCACACCCGCGAGGAAGTGCCGCTCATGGTGCTGCACGGCGGCATGAGCGTCGCGCTCGGCACGCGCAAGACCTTCGCCGATGTCGCCGCCACCCTTGCCGCCTTCTTCCGCCTCCGGCAAAAATGGCCCGTCGGCGAATCCTGCATCGCCCTCCAGCAACGCCATGCACGTCCCTAGTTTCATCGAACGCAAGCGCGATGGCGCGGAACACGAACCCGGTGAAATCGAGGAGTTCATCCGCGGCTTTACCAGCGGCGAAATCCCGGATTACCAAGCCGCCGCGTGGGCCATGGCGGTCTTCTTTCGCGGGCTCGATGCTGCCGAGACGAGCCACCTCACCCGCGCCATGATGCACAGCGGCCATGTCCTGCGCTACCCGCCGGGATCGCCGCCAAAGGTCGATAAACACAGCACTGGTGGCATCGGCGACACCGTCTCGCTCATCCTCGCGCCGCTCCTCGCGTGCGACGATTTGTGGGTGCCGATGATCTCGGGCCGCGGCCTCGGCATCACCGGCGGCACGCTCGACAAACTGGAGAGCATCCCCGGTTTCAACGTCTCGCTTTCGGAGCAAGACACGCTCGCGCAGCTCGCGCGCATCGGCGTCGTCATGATCGGGCAAACGGCCGATATCTGTCCCGCCGACAAAAAACTTTACGCCCTCCGCGACGTGACGGCGACAGTCCCCTCGCAGCCGCTCATCGTCGCCAGCATCATGAGCAAAAAGCTCGCGGAGTCGCTCGACCGGCTCGTGCTCGACGTGAAGTTCGGGTCCGGCGCGTTCATGAAAACACGCAACGATGCGGCCACTCTCGCCACTGCCCTCGCCGCCGTCGGTCGGGAGATGGGCGTCGAAGTCAGTCACCTTCTCACACCCATGGACGAGCCTCTCGGCTGGTCGGCCGGCAACGCCCTCGAAGTGGCCGAAGCTGTCGCATGCATCCAAGGCGGCGGTCCGCCCGACATGGTCGAACTCACCCTCGATCTCGCGGAAAAAGTCTCGAACGCCTCCCGCGATAAACTCACCGCGTGGCTGCGCGACGGCACCGCGTGGACAAAATTCGTCGCTCTCGTGGAAGCGCAAGGCGGCGACGCCAGCGCGCTCGAACGGATCACCGACGTACATCGCGCACCCATCATCCACGACTTCCCCGCACCGCAATCCGGCCGTTTGACCCGCATTGACGCAGGACTCGTCGGTCGCGCCTGCGTCGCCCTCGGGGCGGGCCGGGCGCGTGCAACTGACGTCGTCGATTTTGCAGTTGGTTGCAGTGACTTCAAAAAAATCGGCATTTCCGTCGAACGCGGAGAACCCGTGCTCCGCATCCACGCGCGCAGTGAATCCAGTCTGCAAGCCGTTCTCCCGCTCATCGGGCAAGCTGTCATCATCGGCTAACGCGCCACACGTCCCCGTCATTCTCAGCTTGCGAAGAACCTCTGATCTCTGCCTTTCCTCATCCACAAAGTTTCAAGTGCAGTCCACGCATCGGATGCCAAACCGAAATCAGTGGTCCTTCGTAAGCTCAGGATGACGATATAGGAGCTGGCGCTACTTTCGACACATGTTCTCCCGGCCCATTTTCAGCGCGCTCTTCCTCGCTCTTCTTCTCTCCGCGCGCGGCGATGACAAAGCGGATGCCGTCCAAAAACTCATCCCCTGGCTGCTCGACGAGGCCAATTCGCTGAAAGGCATCCCATTTTCCGAAGTCATCGCCGCGACCTCCGGGAAGCGCGTGCTGCCGGTGGACCCGAACGACAAGGACGACCAGCGCATCCTCGCGGAAATCGGCGCAGTGATGAACGAAGTCCTCGCCGCGATGAACGCGCCCGACAGCAAGACGCGCAGTGCAAAACGCGTGAACGAAATGAGCAGCAAATTCGAAGACGCGATCCAGGCCCGGCTCGCCGCGCGGCCCGGCTTCGCGTGCGAATTTCCGAAGACCGCCGCCGGCAAACATCTGCGCTCCGGCTACCCCGACATCCGGCTTTTGGACAAGACCACGGACCGCGTTTTTTACCTTGATCCGAAGCTTTTCGCGAAAGGCAGCAGAACGAGCAGCTTCCGCACATTTTATTTCGAGCCGAAGCGCGAGACCAACAAGGTCAACGACGACGCCCGCCATCTCATCATCGGTATCGAACATGAGCGCACGACCGAAGGCCTCGTGCAATTTCGCGGCTGGGAACTGATCGACCTCTCCCATTTCCGCGTGAAGCTGAAGGCGGAGTTTGAAGGCAGCAACGCGGACATGTATCGACCCGAAGCCGTGGTCGGCAAAGGGCAGCCTTAGCGTGGGTGTGATTGAAAGTGGTGCAAAGATGTAGAGGCGGCTCTGTCCGGCGATCAAGCCGGACGTGCCGCCTAGGTTGTGGTGTGCATTTCCCGTCCGCCAGGCGGCACGTCCCGCTGTCGCGAGACAGAGCCGCCTCTACACCTGCACCGCTTTTGATCACGCCTGGACGGGGAAGGTGTGATTCAAGTTAGGTCCGGTATCGAAGTCGTCCTCGTCCTCGTCATCGATCGGCATTTCGAGGACGACGACGAGGACGATCGACCGCGCTGGCCCCACTATTGATCACACCCAGTTGGCGCGGTCCGCCGCATCTTTCCTTTCCCTTGGAACATTGCCCGTGATTGATTCACGCTCCTGCCATGCCCACCGCTCCGCTGTTCGATCCGATCGAAGTCGTTCTCAAAGACATCCGTGCCGGCCGGATGGTCGTCGTCACCGACGACGCCGATCGCGAAAACGAAGGTGACCTCGTCATGGCCGCAGCAAAGATCACGCCCGCCGCGGTCAACTTCATGGCGACGCATGGACGCGGCTTGATCTGCGCGCCGATCACCGAAGAGCGCGCCGAGCAGCTCGGTCTTCAGCGTATGGTGCTCGAAAATCGCGAAAGCTACCGGACGGATTTCACCGTCTCGGTCGATGCCGCAAAGGGCGTGACCACCGGGATCAGTGCGCACGACCGCGCAGAGACGATCCGCCTGCTCGTCGATCCGAAATCCACGCCGCAGGACCTCGTGCAGCCGGGGCACGTCTTTCCGCTCCGCGCCAAGCCGGGCGGCGTCCTGCGGCGCGCGGGGCACACCGAGGCGACCGTCGATCTCGCCCGCCTCGCCGGACTCCCCGCCGCCGGCGTGCTCTGCGAAATCATGAACGCCGACGGCACGATGGCCCGGCTTCCGGAACTGCTAAAATTCCGCAAAAAGCACCGGCTGAAAATGTGCTCGATCCAGGATTTGATCATCTACCGCCGCAGCCGGGAGAAGCTGGTCGAGCGCGAGCAGATCATCAAGCTGCCGACGGAGTACGGCGATTTCGACCTGCACATGTACCGCTCCGTGGTCGATGGCGTGCATCATCTCGCGCTGGTCAAAGGTGCGATCTCGCCGAAAAAGGCCACGCTCGTCCGCGTGCATAGCGAGTGCCTCACCGGCGATGTCTTCGGCTCGATGCGCTGCGATTGTGGCAAACAGCTTCACACCGCCCTCCAGCAAATCGAAGCCGCCGGTCAAGGCGTGCTCCTTTACATGCGCCAGGAAGGCCGCGGGATCGGGCTGCCGGCAAAAATCCACGCCTACAAACTTCAGGAGGAAGGGCTCGATACCGTCGAAGCGAATCTAAAACTTGGCTTCCCGGCAGAGCTGCGCGACTACGGGCTCGGGGCGCAGATTCTCTTCGACCTCGGCATCCGCAAGATGCGCTTCCTCACCAACAATCCGAAGAAGGTTATCGGGCTCGAAGGATATGGATTGAAGATCGTCGAGGTCGTGCCGATCAAATCGCCCGCAAATCCGCACAACGCCAAGTATCTCGAAACGAAAAAGCTGAAGATGGGGCATCTGCTGTAGGCTTCTTCCGCTTCCGTTGCAGCGCGGGGGTTTGATTAAAAGTGGGGCCAGTGCGGTTCGTCCTCGTCCTCGAAATGGCGATCGAGGACGAGGAGGAAGGACGAGGACGACATCGATACCGGACCCCACTTCAATCACACCCGCAGCGCGGCGCGCGGGCGATAACTTGTTGCGCCTCGCGCCTGCCCCATTAACATCCCCACCCGCATGTCCACTTCAATGCCATCCCGCCCGCGCCAGGTCGGCCAGCGACGCACTTTTGCCATCGTTGCGAGCGAGTACCATGCCGAATTCGTGCAGGGACTCATCGACCACGCCCGCCGCGAGCTCGAAGCGATTTCGCCAAACTTCAACGTCATCCTGCACGAAGTCCCCGGAGCCTTTGAGATCCCACTCGTCGTCCAGGAAATAGCGACACGCGGCGGGGTTGACGCGATCATCGCCCTCGGCGTGATCATCGAGGGCGAAACGCGGCACGCCTCGCTCATCGCGGGCGCGATCACCCAGTCGCTCCTCCAAATCAGCCTGGCGCAACGCCTCCCCGTCATCCACGAAGTCCTGCTCGTGAAGGATGCCGAACAGGCGCATGCCCGCTGCCTCCAGGAGGAAATTAATCGCGGCACCGAAGCTGCGCGGACGGCGGCGCGCGTCGTGCAAGCGCTCGGCCAGCTCCGCAACAGCCGCTGATTTTTTTCCATGGGCAAACGACGCGAAGGCCGGGAAGCGGCCGTCCAGTTTCTCTATCAGCTCGACCTCACCGGCGAAAAGCAACCCGGTGACGCGGCCACATTTTGGGCGTTGCGCTCCGGCCCCGGCAAGGCGCCCGTACCGCCGAAGACGCGCGCCTTTGCCGAGGAACTCGTGCAGGGCGTGACGAGCCACCTCGTAGAGATCGACGAGCGGATCAAAAAATACACCGCGAACTACGAGCTGAACCGCCTCGCCGCCGTGGACCGCAACGTCATCCGCGTGGCCATCTTTGAGCTGCTGCACTCGCCCGACGTGGCACCGGTGATCATCATCAACGAAGCGATCGAGATCGCCAAAAAGTTCGGCGCGGAAAAATCCGGCGGATTCGTCAACGGCATCCTCGATCGCATCAAGCAGGAGCTCAGCCGGCCCGCGCGGGAGGCGGCGCCGCAGGGGTCGGAAGTCAGCACTCGAGAGCCGGCCTGACACTCCTGCTGATTTGCGATTCCTGCTCTCGTCCCCCGATCCATGGCCTTCGGATTCTTCAAGTCGATCATCCAGAAATTCGCCGGCCGGCCGGTGGATTGGGATGAGTTGGAAGAAGCGCTGATCCGCGCCGATCTCGGAGTGCCGATGATGACGCGGATCATGAAGACGCTCCAGGCGCGCGAAGAAAAGATGACCGCGGAAAGCGTCGTCGCCGTCGCGCGCGAAGAGATCCTCAAGGTGCTGCCGCGCGACAGCGTCGTGCTCCGTCCGCTGGCCTCGAAAACGAAAGTCATCCTCGTGGTCGGCGTCAACGGCACGGGCAAAACGACCTCGACGGCGAAGCTCGCGCACTTTCTCCAGCGCAAAGGTCACAGCGTCATGCTCGCGGCCGCCGATACCTTTCGCGCCGCCGCCATCGAGCAACTCACCATCTGGGCCGACCGCCTCAGCATCGAAATCGTGAAGGGTGCCTACAACTCCGATCCCGCCTCGCTTTGTTACGATGCTTATCAAGCGGCGGAGCGGAAGAACATCGAGTTTCTGATTTGCGACACCGCGGGCCGGTTGCACACGAAGACGAACCTGATGGGCGAACTGGCGAAGGTGAAACGCGTGCTCACCAAAGCCGATCCGGAAGCCCCGCACGAGACGCTGCTCGTCGTCGATGCCACGACCGGCGGCAACGCCCTGCAACAAGCGAAGGAATTTCACGCCGCCAGCGGGCTGACGGGCGTCATCGTGACCAAGCTCGATGGCAGCGGCAAAGGCGGCTGCGTCGTCGCGATCCAAAACGACCTCGGCATCCCGACGCGCTTCATCGGCACGGGCGAAAAGATCGGCGACCTCGCGTTCTTTGAGAGCCGCGCCTTCGTCGAGCAGATGCTCTGATCGCTCCCGAAACGAGCTGCCGGATCGCGGCGTCGATCTGCTCGGGGGATTTACCGTGAGTGCCGGACTTCTTGTTGAGCGCGGCTTGCAGGGCTTGAACAAAAGGAAACGTCGCGCGGATCGCGGTTGCTTCATCGGTGGCGGAGCAGAGGGCGAGCCGAGCGGAGCGAGCCAACCGGAGCGCAGTGGAGATAGCCCCGCTTACTTTCCAAAAGAAACACCGGGGCAAACTACCGACAGGCAGCCCGAAGGGTGAGCGCGGGGGCGCGCATCAACGCTTGCGAGAGTTCGGACACGACCTGCACCCAGCGCTTCTTTCCGTCTGCAAGTTCCAGGATGTGCTCCTGTCCGGCGGGGATGATACGATTTACACAGTTGAACTGCCCGAAGGTCACCAACGCCAACGGCGTTTCATCCTCCAGCCCAAGGTTGCGCGCCGCGCGCTACCTTGGGTTCCCGAACCACCGGGCGCGCCAACCCTGCAAGGGTTTCATCCTCCGCTGGTCGCAGCGCCGCAACCCCTTCAGGGTTGTGTCATGTCCTCTCCCTTCCCAGGGTAGCTCGTGCCTCGCACGGCTCGCCCGTCCACCAGCCTCCCTAGTCCCCTCCGCTTCCTCGCTGGGCTGAATGACAGAGCACCTTCGGCGCTCGCCAACCATTCACGCATTGTGACTGTGAAAATCGTATGAGTTGCAGGCGCTCGGTCGGGGTGCCGATCGTCCACTTGTCCCACTTGAAGCCGTGCAGCACGTCGCACGCGATGCCGTGTTTCTCATGCATCACGGCGATGGCCTGTTTCGTGTCGTAGGTCGGATCGCCCCTGCCGCCACTCTCAGTGTCGGTGGCGAGCGCCCGCTTGAGCGGATCGGCGAGGCCGATGTAGGCCACGATCAAGCCGCCGGGCTTGCCGCGGCAGACGCGGTTTCAGAAGTGCTTCCCATCTTGGCTCCGACACGGGTTGGGATGGACTCAGGGGAAGATGGCAGACGTTCCTTCAACGCACGCTCACTTGGCCGTTCATCAGCATCGGCAGGAGCCAGTCGCGCAGGGCGGTCAGTTCCTGGTTTTGTTGATGATTGCAGGCAATGCTTTCAAAAAAGCCTGAGGCTATGTTTTCATATTCCTGCAGATGCTCTTTCGGGGGTAACACGAGTTGGTGTTTGGTAATGTGGGCATTAGTGAGGTTGTTGATGCTTGTTCCCAGGCACACATTCGAGATGTGCTTTTTAAATCCATCTGATTGCAGATGCACCGCGACGAAGAATTTATTCGAACGGTGGGATGAGATTTTGGAGCAGAATGCGCCGTACGCCACTTTTTGGCCGTAGCAGTAGAGGGCATTTTTCCCAACGTGCGCTTTGCTGCCGCTCGACATCACAATCAATATATCGAACTTCTTCAGGAACTGGTCTTCTGAGGGCATGTTGTCAGTTACATAAACGAGATCGCTTAGATCAACGATTCCATTGTTGACGTTGGTTGCTCTCAAAATAGGAACCGTATTCATGTCGGCGGCGGTTCGGATGTCACCTTTTGAGTAAGTCACACCGCGGATAGCCGAACATAATCCATCCAAATCCCCCGCCCTCCACCCCGCCGGAATCTCGCGTTTGAGGGCTTCGTTGTAGAGCATCTTGCCGCCGGAGGCGCGGTAGGGGTGGCCTTGAAGGTGGGGTTTGCCCATCGCGGCGGCTTGGGCGGCGGTGATGGGGAAGTCAAACTGCACGAACCAGTAGTCGTAGAGCAACCTCGCCATCCCCTCCAACTCCTCGTTCATCCGCTGGTTCAGTTCGATCTTCGCGTCGAGCGTAGCGAGGAGTTCAGCAATCTTGTCCTGTGCGTCTCTTTCAGGCGGTAGCCTAACGGGAAGGTTTCGCAGTGTTCCCAAATTGATCAATGGCACTGTGCTGCCAGTATTTCGGTCGGTGATTGTTTTGTGAATCCAAGGGCTGGCTAGCCAATAGTAAACGTAAAGAGGGTTAGCCTTCTGCGAATCAATGCGAATGCGAAGCTGCTTGTTGGAAATAACGTATTTCTCGAAATTGCTATCTTCGGGAATGATTCCAATTTGCCCGATCGTGCCAGCGGCAGTGATTACGATGTCATTTCTCAGCGCGTATGCGTTGAGTGATTCCGCTTTTTCTGGCGTTACGAAAACGAATCCGTGTTCAATGAACTTCCTGGAGTCGGTCGTTAGATTATTACCACGGATCACCGGCACCCCCGAAGTTCTGAAAAACTCAGTTCCAATGCTACTCCCGAATGGGCCAGAAATAATTGACCTCTTCTCAGGCGACGCCAAATCGCCAAGCGCAACCTCGATAAACTTACTCATACCTCAGTGCCTCCAGTTTCTTGGCTAGCTGCTTCTCCAGCCCCTTTGAATTGTCGAACAACTCTTTCAGCCGTTCGGTGCGGGCTGTAAGTTCCTTCTCGAACTGTTTCGGACTGATCGCCACGTGATCTACTTTAACATCGAAAAACTGCCCGGCACTTAGTGAACAATTCTTCGCGGCGATGTCGTCGTAGCTCACGACGACGGAGAAGTCTTCGATGGCTTCCTTGCCGTTGAAGACGCGGATGATCTGCTGCTCATCTTCGTGGGAGAGG
>JBBSDS010000196.1:0-9703 GCA_038240495.1 Chthoniobacterales bacterium
GGTCGAGTGGATGCTGCTCGCCATCGGCCTGACACAAGTCCCGCTGCCCGCCGCACTGGCCGTCGTCGGTTGGTTCTTCTTCCTCGTCTGGCGCAGGAGCGAGTCCTTCCAGCGCGTCGGCAATGTCACCTACAATCTGTGCCAGGTCTTCCTCATCGGACTCACCGCAGCCGCGCTCGGCATTCTCTTCACCGCCGTCGGCGAAGGACTGCTCGGCAGCCCGGAGATGTTCATCGTCGGCAACGGCTCGACGAGCGGCGCCCTCCGCTGGTTCCAGGCGCGCAGCGCCAATACGCTGCCCCGTCCCGGCTGCGTCTCCATCTCGATCTGGTGGTATCGCTTTTTCATGCTCGCGTGGGCGCTCTGGCTCGCGGCGGCGCTCATCCACTGGCTGCGCAGCGCGTGGCAGAGCTTCAGCCTCGGCGGCTTCTTCCGGCGGCAACCAAAAGCCGCGCCCGCAGCGCCACCACCGCTGCCCAAGCCGGCGCCAGCCACACCTCCGAAATAAACCCCTCGCTTGAAAAACGATCCGCCACTTGATGAACAAGATCCCTGATCCCTTTCGCGACAAACGAAACGCAGACGGGATCCTCGAATGCCCGTTCCAAGGCGAGAGCGTTCCCATGATTCTGCGCCATGAGGATGTGCGCAAAGCGGCGAAAGACTGGAAAACGTTCAGCTCGGATGCGCCGTTTCGCGTGCCGATTCCGTCGGAGGAAGAGGTCCGGACGATGCGGCAACTGCCCATCGAAACCAACCCGCCGGAGCACACGGAGTATCGCGCCATCGTTGAGCCGTTTTTCCAACGCGCGAAGCAGCCGGAGGTCATCGCGAAAGTGGAGGCGTTGATCGCGGAAAAACTTTCCGCAGCGCTCAACCGGGAAGCCATCGAAATCGTGAATGAGTTTGCGCTGCCGGTGCAATCGCGCGCGCTCACTTACTTGCTGAATATGCCCGAGGCGGAGGCGGACACATGGATCGGCTGGGGCATGCACGTCTTTAAGATCACGGGTGGTGAGTTCAAAAAGGGCACGGCGCTGGAAGACTATCTGAGCGCGCAGTTTGACCGCGCCGAGACGAACCCGGGCGAGGATTTTTTCAGCGCTCTGACCAAGGCCACGTTTCGCGGACTACCGTTGACGCGCGAGGAAATGATGGGCTTTGGAAACCTCACTTTTGCCGGCGGACGCGACACAATCATCCACAGCATTTCCTCGATCATCGCCTACCTCGGCAGGAATCCCGACGCGCTCGAATATCTGCGGCAGGATCCGAAACGCATCGTCCACGCGAGCGAGGAATTCTTCCGCGCCTTCATGCCGCTCACGCACATCGGACGCGTCTGTCCGGTGGAGACTGATGTCCACGGAGTCACCGTCGCGCCCGAGGGCCGCGTGTCCCTGTGTTGGGCTTCGGCGAATCTTGATGGAGCGGTATTCGACGCGCCGGATGAGGTGCGTCTCGATCGCAAGCCCAACCCGCACATTTCCTTCGGCTTCGGCACGCACCTTTGCCTCGGCGCGCCCCATGCGCGCTTGATCGTCCGCAGCCTGTTGCAAGCACTCACGGAACGCGTTGGGCGCATCGCAGTCCTCGAGGCGAAGGAACACATCGAAAACGAAGCGCGCTACCAACGCCCAAACGGCTACGAGTCATTGACCGTCAAGCTGTTGTCGCATTGATCGGGTAGAGCGGTTCAGAAGTTTTATAGCCGCTGATGTAGAGGCGGCTCTCTGCGTAGCAGGTGCCGGCTGTGTCAAGATCAGAGGCGGCACGTCCTGCGGACAGAGCCGCCTCTACAACGGTTGGACTGCGCATTCTCTGGAACATTTCCAAGGCTTCACTTCACGCATTGAAACGGCCGCCGCAGCGCTTCGCTTCGCGTGATGGTTAAATGACTGTTTGATCCGACTTCACTGCGGCGGAACCCTGGATGCCGCGCAGCCGTTTCACCTCCGCGATCTCGGCGCAAAGGTGCGTTCCGAAAATGGTGATGTCCGAACTGTGGATGAGGAGGTTTGCACCGAGTTGATGGAAGCGGGCGGTTTGTTCAACACTTCCTGAGAAATGCATTCCCGCGCCGATGCCGGCCGCGCGCGCCTTGCGAAAGATCGTCTCGCAAGCGGCGAGGAACTCGGGGCGTTCATACTCCTCCGGCATGCCGAGGCTGCATGAGAGATCGTGCGGACCGATGAGCACGGCATCGAGGTCGGGCACGGCGAGAATTTCATCCAGCGCACGCATCGCGGGGACGCTTTCGATATTGATGATGAGCGGCTGGGGGTTGCGCTCGCGAACATACTCTTCCAGCGTCGGCTCAAATGCTTCTCCGGCGAGCCGCCGCGCCAGCCGCTCGCCTTTGACCGGGCGGAGCTTCACCGCGCCGCGCAACGCCTGCACTTGCGCCACCGTTTCAATGTAGGGCGCGACGATTCCGCCCGCCCCGCCATCCAGTGCCATGCAGGCCGCAAAGGGATCGGGCGATGGAATGCGCACGATGGGCGGCAGGCCCATGCGCGAATACGTCTCGCACATCCAACTGAGTTGCGCGCGGTCGAGGGCAACGTGCTCGGTGTCGAGAAATACGAAGTCGAGCCCGGCATCGGCCAAGGCGCGCGGCCATTTGGGCGAGGGCGAGATGACGCAGGTGCCAAGAACGGTGCGTCCGGCGCGGAGGGCTTGCGTGAGTTCGGCGGAATTCATGGTGGTGGTGAGATGATTTTTCGCGAGCGGCACATGGTGTGGCTCGTTGCTCGGCGATCACTTCAGAGCCAGCGCCGCCTCGATGCTTGCCACGACTTGTTCAGCGAGAACTGCGTAGCCCTCGGGCTTGTAGTGGACGTCTTTCGGATTCTGGAGTTCCGCGATGCGCGGTGTGATGGAGGCGTTCAGGTCGTCAATGGGCACGCCGTTTTCTTTCATCACCCTTTCCGCGACGGCGTTGTATTCCGGCACCTTCCCGAAAGAACGCGGCGGATTGAGCTCGCCATCGGGAATCGGCGTGGTGGTCGCCCAAATGAGTTTCGCGCCGGTGGCCTTCATTCTCGTCACGAGCGTGCGGAGATTTTTTTCGTAATCCTCCGGTTCCACCTGCCGTTTGCCGTCTGGCATGACTTTCAAATCGTGGATGCCCCAATTGAAATGGATCACATTCCATTTTCCGGCCCCGAGCCATTTCTCGAGATTGGCGGTGCCGTTCTTCGTCGGACCACCGTTCGCCAGGATGCGATGCACGTTGGCCTTGCCTCGCAGGAGTTCGCGCACGGGAAGCGTGTAGCCGATCGAAATGGAGTCGCCGATGAGCAGCACGCGCTGCAGTCCGGGCTGGTCTTCGATGGGTGCGAGCGCATCGGACCTGGCAGCTTTTTGCGCCAAGGCTGCGACGGCGAGCGCGCAACATGTGAAGACGAATAGGAAGGAGGATTTCATGGGGGATATCTTGGTTCAGTTGAGCAGGACTATTCAGCTTTCGCCACCTCGCGATGAGTTCCGCCACGCCCGACCCGTTCCGCCCCCACGGCTCCAGCCCCACTCTCGTGAAAATATAGACCGACTCGGGCGCGCCGGTGAATTTGAAGAAGAGCGTCTGGAGCAGGATGACCGCCGCGACGACGCGACAGATCCAGCTCACGACGACTTCGGGTTTGCTGAGTGGGTGCATGGTGTCCATGCCCCATTCGTCGGGGTGGTGGAGGATTCCTTACGGGAAAAGGTGGAGTTCTCTCGCTGCGGATAGTCGGCTTACCAGCCACGGCCAGAATTGGCTCTAATTGGACGGAAATGGACTGGAAAACGGATCGCAACGGCTGCGCTGACTGTGCCGCCTTGATAGAAAGTCCGTTTCGTGAAGCTCTCGCGCATGGCGGCGAAGACCATCACTCTTGAAATCAACGCTTATGAAAAGTTGCACGCCGCCAAGAAAGCGGGCGAATCACTTTCCGAAGTCGTGTGCCGCGCGTCCTTTGGCGACGCTTTACTGACGGGAGAAAAACTTCGCGCATACTTGCGCTCGGGTGGCAGCGGAATTAGCGAGAGCTATCTCGACGCTGTCGAAGAAGCCAACAAGCTCGTCGCTGGCTGCGTCGTTTATCGCCAGAAGGAGGAGAAGGGATACGGAGGCTCACCCACGCCGCCGATGTAAATCGAATCAGGCCCAACGGAAGCGAACCCCCTACTTCAAATGCCTAAAAATATGCCTGTCATTTGGGACGCAGATCCACACACGATCGCGAAGATCGAGATCTTGAAGGGATACTTGCGCGCTTGGCTGAGGATTCTTGGTTCCACCAAGAAGGGCCAAACGATTCTTTACGTTGACGGCTTTGCTGGTCCGGGACGCTATCGAAATCACGAAGAAGGCTCGCCGCTGGCCGCGCTGCGAGTAGCGCAAGACGCTATCCGCGAAATGGGGCGGTCCTTTATTGCGGCAAATCTCCACGGCGCTTTCATCGAGAGCAACAGAGAGCGGTTTAACGCGCTCGCGGAAACGGTCGCGCCTTTTGAAGGTCGCCCGGGGCTGGGCATCACAAAACTCTGTTGCGAGTTTGCGGAGGGAATCGCACAGATCAGACACGAGGTTCCTGCGCCATTTAGAGGGGAAGGACCGCTCTTCGTCTTTGCGGACCCATTTGGTGGAACAGGAATTCCATTCCAGACCTTCGCTGAGTGCATGAAAGGGGACACCGCCGAGTTACTCATCAATTTGGATGCAGACGGGATTGGTAGGATCTTCGCCGCGGAAGTTAACAACAACCGTGAGCAACAACTGACCGAGCTTTTTGGAGATGAATCGTGGCAACAGGCACTTACCGCAGGAAGAGACTTGAAGCGTCTGTCTGTGCAGATTCTCGATCTATACAAGCAACGCCTTCGGGGTTTGCCAGATGTAAGATTCGTTTGGTCGTTCGCGATGCGCGGGAAGAAGGATGCGCTCAATTACCATCTGGTCTTTGCTACTAAACACCCTCTCGGCATGGAGAAAATGAAAGAGGCGATGAAGGTCATTGATCGGAGTGGGTCATATTCGTTTTCGGATGCCCATGCTGAGCAGCATGTCCTCTTCCGCGACGACGACCCTGAAACCTACGCGGCTGCACTTTTTCGCGAATTCGATGGAAGCACGATCACCATGGAAGAGGCGCGGGTTTTTGCACTGAACGAGACACCTTTCCTGAACGCGAAGGCGATGCTTGCCGTGCTGGAGAAGCAACAGCGTGTGCAGGTCCAGACGAAGGGCGTCGAGGTGCGGAGGGCTGGTTCTTTCCCAGAGGACAAAGTTGAAGCATTGCGATTTGGGACGTTTGGCCCGACGAATGTGCATGGCGAATTTTCGCTCTGATTATGCGTGGAAAATCACACATCGAATGGACCGAAGCCACTTGGAACCCCGTAACCGGGTGCTCCAAGGTCAGCGCTGGCTGCAAAAATTGTTATGCCGAACGCATGGCGAAGCGCCTCTTTGCGATGGGGAGTTCGAGATACGCCGAAGGATTCTCCGTTAAACTGCAGAACGATTTGATTGATGCTCCAAAGGCTTGGCGAACGCCGAAGGTGATTTTCGTGAATTCGATGAGCGATCTCTTTCACGAAAAGGTTCCGCTCAAGTTTATCCAGCAGGTCTTCGCTACCATGCGCGCGTGCCCACAGCACACATTTCAGATCCTCACGAAGCGAAGCGCGCGTTTGCTGGAGCTGTCTCCGCACTTGGATTGGGCACCAAATGTTTGGATGGGAGTGAGCGTCGAGGATTGCCGTGTCGTCCATCGAGTGCGCGATCTACAACGCGTCCCGGCCGCTGTTCGCTTCCTGTCGCTAGAGCCGTTGATCGGTGCTGTAGGTGAGCTGCCCCTAGAGGGGATCGATTGGGCAATTGTCGGTGGCGAAAGCGGTCCTAAGGCCAGGGAAATGAAGATCGAGTGGGTGCGGGAAATTTTCCGTCAGTGCCGCAAGGCGAACACAGCGTTCTTCTTCAAACAATGGGGTGGAGTTCGCAAACATCTGACCGGACGGGAACTGGCAGGAAAGACTTACGACGAGATGCCGACTCCAAAGGATCCAGAGGCGAGGCGTTTGGAACTCGCCGCGTAAATTCTATTCCGCGTTTCCGGAATCGGAGAGCCGCTCCGCGAACATCTCCCGCCAGCTCACGGCAAGCGCGGGCATTTCCATGGCGCGCTGAATTGCCGCGCGCTCCGCGCCTTTGCCGTAGGCTACGTCGAAGACTTCACGGACCGTCATTTGCTGCGGGTCGGTGGCGACGCGGGTGATGACGTCGCCGGGGACGATCTCGCCTTCCTGCACGACGCGGAGGTAGAAGCCGGTGCGCTGGCTTTTCAAAAAGAGCTTCGGGAATTGCGGCAGCTCCATGCGCAGCGCGAGCTTGAAGCACGGGACGCGCGGCTGGCTGACCTCGAAGCGCGCGCTGCCGATGGCGAAGAGGTCGCCGATGCGCACGTCGTCTTCGAGCAGGCCGCTCGTGGTCAGGTTTTCGCCGAACTGCCCGGGCGTGAAGTCGCGCCGCGCCAGCTCGCTCTCCCAATGCGCGTAGTGCTCGTGCGAGTAGGCATAGACGGCTTTGTCGATGCCGCCATGCACGGTGAGGTCGGCCTGGCCGTCGCCGTCGAGGTTCAGCGTGCGCGCGCCGACGCGGCCCGCGACGGATTGCTTGAAAATGCCGGTGGTGACGGTGCGGCTGTTGGCGAGAACTTCGCGCGGGAGGCCGACGTTGACGGAAAGGAGTTTCATCGGGCGTGGCCGATGGTGCCGGATCTCCGGCCTCGGGACTAGCGAGGTGCGTCAGGGATTCTGCGGCATCAGCCAGCCGCCGGTGGCCTGAATGGGCGGCTGCGCGTCGCCGGTCGTGATCCATGCGGCGACGGCGGCGGGTGCGTCGGACATCTTCGTCGGAAGCGGTACCGTGGCCGTGAAGCGTCCGTTTTCGCCGCGCAAGGACGCGGTGGCGAAGTGAAGCGCGGTAAAATCGTGCCGCAGCTTGCGGCCACTGTTCTCGCCGCGTTTCACGTCGGATTCGAGATTGCCGCCGAGCAGGGCGAGTTCGACCTGGAGCGATTTCGGCGCAGTGCCGCTTGGCGTGAAGGTGATGTCAGCATGGGTGCGGTCGGGCAGTGTCACTTGCAGCTTTCCCACCTTCGCCGCGTTCGTGGTTGTCGGCGCCGCGCGACCGGACCAATCGCGCCACTCGCGGCCATTCAGCACAAAGTCGGGCGTATAGACGGAGTTGCTCCGCCACATCGCGGCGTAACGATGCTGGCGCACGGTATTCGCGCGCGAAGAAAAGCGATCCGGCCAGCCGAGGCCGTTCCAATAATCGACGTGGAAAACTACCGCACGACGCTCTTCCACAGCTCCGCGCTCGTCTTGAGTTTGCTCACCCACACATCGGCGGGCGGGCAACTACTGCATCCTTCGGAAGTAAAAAGCTCGATGAGCGTCGCGGGAGTTTCGGTGCTTTCGAAAGTGAGCGGTCCGGCGAAGAGCGGTGCGGTGGCAAACACGATTGCGGTGGCGGTGAGCAAGAGTTTCATGGGCAACGTATCTTCGCGCGTTACGGGATGCGGCAGCTCCCTCCACCGTGCTTCGCGTGGTATTTTTGGTGGTATTCTTCCGCGGCGTAAAACGGCGTCGCGAGCGCGATCTCGGTCGTGATCGGGCCGGAGAGTTTGCCGCTCGTTTCCAGTCGCGCAGCGGACGCGCGGGCGGTGCCTTCCTGTTCGGGCGAGGTGAAGAAAATCGCGGAGCGATACTGGCTGCCGATGTCCGGTCCCTGGCGATGCCCGGTGGTCGGATCGTGATTTTCCCAAAAGGCATCGAGCAGCACGGCGAAGCTAATCTGCGCAGGATCGTATTCCACTTCGACCACTTCGGCGTGGCCGGTCGTATGCGAGCACACGTTTTCGTAAGTCGGGTTTTTTGTCACGCCGCCGGAGTAGCCGACGCGCGTGCTCGTCACGCCTTTCACTTTCGCGAAGTCCGCCTCGACGCCCCAAAAGCAACCCGCGCCGAAGAGCACCTTTTCGCGCGCTGGCTTCACGCCGTCCTCGCGGAAGGACATCGACGCCGAGTTCATGCAATAGCGCAGTCCGGTCGGTGCCGGCCCATCCTCGAAGACATGCCCGAAGTGAGAGTCGCAGCGCGCGCAGTGGACCTCCGTGCGGGTCATGCCAAAGCTCACATCGCGCGTGCTCCCGATGTTTTCCTCCGCGACCGGCTGGAAAAAACTCGGCCAACCCGTGCCCGATTCAAACTTCGCATCCGAGCGGAACAGCGGCAGCCCGCAGCCGACGCAGGTGTAGAGGCCGGTCTTATGGTTGTCGTGAAAGATGCCGCAAAACGCGCCCTCGGTGCCTTCCGTGCGCGTGACGCGAAACTGCTCATCCGTGAGTTGCGCGCGCCAGGCCGCATCGGACTTCACGACCTTCGGAACCATGATCGGCGCAGTGAGCGCGCCGGATTCATCGAGCAGACGGACGGTGACGGGTGATGTGTCGGTATTCATATTCGTGGAAGCTTTGCGGAGACGGAGCTGACTGGCCGCGGCAAGCACGCCGGCGCTGCCAAGAATGGTCGTGAGAAAGGTGCGTTTGGTCATAAGTCAGCTTTCGATGAATTGCCGCGTGTCACCGCCGGCAGCGAATGCCGGACGGGAGTTTTGCGATGTCGATCTGTGAACGAGCGGCGGGCTCGGCTGATTGCACGGCGAGCGCGGTTTCTCGTGGATGGAGAGAATCAGACCGGACCGCTTTCGCCGGTTAGCTCGCGGGTTGGAACAGCCCGAACAGCGCGCCTTGCGGATCGAGCACGAGGGCGATGCGTCCGACGTTCGGAATGTCGAATGGTGGCTTGCACACCTTTCCGCCGAGTTCGGTCACACGCACCGCGCTCGCGTCGGCACTTTCGACAGTCACGTAAGCCACCCAGCACGGCGGCGTATTGGGCATCGGCGACTGCATCATTCCGGCCGCATAGATCCCGCCTTTTTTGAAAAGCGTGTACGGCATGCCGCCCGGCATCGGCTCCGCTTCCCAGCCGCAGAGCTGCGTGTAAAACGCCCGCGCACCTTCGACATCGGCTGTCATGAGTTCGTTCCAACTGAATTGACCGGGACCATTTAGCTCCGCCATCGCTGCGGCACGCGCCGCGAGTTTGTCGAGACTCCCGTTCCAGCCGTGTTCGTGGCGCCCTGCGTGTTCAGTGCTCGGCAATCCTTCGTGCGTGATTTGCACTTCGGTGCCGCCGGGCTTCGCGGCAAATTTGACGGTGACCACGCTCTTCACATTTTTCCATTCCTCGTCGTCCTCCCACTGCCAGGTGAAGACGAGCTTCGTCGGCTCCGTCACTTCGCGATACTCCCCGCGCACGGTCATCTCGCCCATCCCTTCGTTGTTCACGTGAAAGCGATACGTGCCGCCCACGCGCAGATCGATCTGGGCATCGAGCACCTGACACGAGGCGGGGCCAAACCACTGCTTGATCTGCTCGGGAGCCGTCCACGCCGCGAAGACGCGTTCCGGCGGAGCTTTGATGAAGCGCTTGACTTGGAGGCTGTTGGATGGTGCGGACGTGCTCATGGGCGTTTGGTGGTTTTGGGTTTGGCTTTCGGCTTGGTTTTTGTGGAAGGCGATGATTCGTCGGTTTCGAGAAAGTGGGCGAGCCGATCGAGGCTCGATTCCCAATACTGGCGATA
>JBBSDS010000197.1:0-9697 GCA_038240495.1 Chthoniobacterales bacterium
CGGCAAAGCCCAGCCCTTCGGCGGCGAGCTGCCAGTCTTCGCCGTCGATGAGCAGACGATGCAGCGTCATGTCGCCGCCGAGATCGCCCTTGAGATTGACCTCGGGTTTCGTCGCGTCCTTGCGCCAGAGCCACTTCAGCGCTTCGGGAAAAATGGAGCCGCCGTGATTCGAGTTGTGCCCGTAGCCCTCGGCGAAATCGAAGCGCGCATCGTAGCCCATGTAGCGCAGCGCAGCGTGGACTTGCTTGTTCGCCAGCGGCCAGTTGCCGAAGGGGTTGTCGAGATCGCCGCTCGAGTCCTGCTGGAAGACGCGGATTGGTTTTCGTTCGGTCTTGCGGATGAGCGACGGGTAGGCGTTGCCGCCCGCGAGATTTACGAAACTGCCGATCGTCGAGAGCACTTTCCGAAATTCATCTGGCCGCTCCCAGGCGACAGTGAAAGCGGCAATGGCACCACTGCTCGCGCCGCAGAGCGCCCGCATTTCCGGGTCGTGGGAAATGCGAAATGTTTTTTCGACTTCCGGCAAAATTTCCTCGAGGAGAAAACGGGCGTAGCGATCGCCGAGTGAGTTGTATTCGAGGCTGCGGTTGCTGTTCTTCCAGGCACTCTGCGGCTTCTCTTTTGCCTTGTCCTGACCGGGGTCGATGAAGATGGCGATCGTCACCGGCATCTCGCCGCTGGCGATGAGATTGTCGAAAACGATCGGCACGCGCCAGTGGCCCTTCATGTTCACGTAGTCGTGTCCGTCTTGAAAAACCATCACCGCTGCGCCTTTCTCCGCCTTGTATTGCGCGGGAACGTAGATCGACCAATCGCGGGTCGTGCCGGGGAAGATCTTCGATTCCCACGCCGGCATTTTCGTCACGGAGCCGTGCGGCACGGCGCGGTTTTCGCGATGCAGCGGCGACTCGACGAAATCATCCGCGGCCAAGGCGATCGAAGCGGAAAAAAGCAGAGGGAGGAGAAAACGCATGTCCTCGTCTTAACCTCCCAACCGCCCGCGCCAAAGCTGAAATGCTGTCCGCGTGCGGCCAACTTTTTTTGAGAAAACGCGACGCTCTCAAATCCGGGGAGCGCACTCTCCCAAGTGCTGGTTTTGGCGTCGCGCCAAAACGAACTTCAGCAGGCGCAGCCGAGCGGCAGCGGTCGCCTTCACTGATGGCGAGGTGTTGCCAGGTTCGTGCCGGCGGGACGCCGACACCAGCACTCGGGACGAGTGCGCTCCCCGGAGTATTTCGCGCCGCGCCTTCTCGAACCTCGCTCAACAACACCGATTCACGCTGGTGTAGCGATGCTCGGTGGTCGTCAGGAACGCGTTGCGTCGACGATTTTTGGTTACTTGCGCTGTGTCCGGTTCACCCGATTTCACGCAGTCACACGCGGCGGCGAGCGCTTGGGCGCGGTCGATCGCGCCTTCCCCGGACAGTTCCTTGAGCAGCGTGAAGCCAAGCACGGCGATGCCCATCGCGGGCAGCGGTCGCGGTTCGGAGACGGCATCGGCGGGCAGCCACACGGGTTCGGTTTCGCTCGTCGTCGCGGCTTTGCTTGCGGCGAGCAGACGCAGCCATTCGTAGATGGACAGCACGACGATGCACGAAACGAACACGATGAAAATGCCCGTGACATAAGCATCGACGGTGCTGTTGAAACGCACGGTCCGTGCAGACTTCGCTGCCTTGGTGGTGGATGCAATCGCGGTGGCGTCGCCCGTGGTTTGAGCAGCGGTAGCCGCTTGATCAAGCGCAGGGAGTTTGGCTTCGGCTGCGCGGGCGGCGGCGAGGAAGCCGATCTTTGGACTTGGATCCCACACCTTCGTCACGCCCGCGGTCAGCGTGACGGCGAGCAGCCACGCGAGCGGAATCAAGGTGACAAAAGCGACGGCGGGCGTGCGGTTCCGCTGAAGCTGCATCTTGATCAGGATCGTGGTGGCGAGGCAGAGCGCGATGCTCGCGAGGAGTTGATTGGCGATGCCGAAGATCGGCCAGAGCGCCTTCACGCCACCGTCCGGATCGCGCACGCCCATGATGAGGAAAAAGCCCCAGCCACAGCAAATGAGTGCGCTGGCGATGATCCCGGCGCCCATGCTCTTCGTGTCACCGAAGCTTGGCACTGCACGTTTCAACGCATCTTGCAAAAGATAGCGGCCCACGCGCGTGCCGGCGTCGAGCGTAGTGAGGATAAAGAGCGCCTCGAACATCAGCGCGAAGTGATACCAAAGGTCGAGCCAGCGGCCGTGCGTGAGCTTGGAAAAGATCATCGCCATGCCGACGGCGAGCGTCGCCGCGCCGCCGGTACGGCCGAACAGCGTGACCTCACCCATCTGCTGCGCGAGCGCTTTCATCTCGTCCGGTGAGACGGTCACAGCGACCGGTGCGAATTTTCCCGCCATCCCGGCCACGGGCGCGAGTTCGGTGAGACCGCTCGCAGCCACTGCGGCTTGGGTCGCGACAGGATCTCCGCCGGGGATGTTCATCGCGAGGTAAACGCCGGGATCAAGCGTGCACGCGGCAATCATCGCCATGATCGCGACGAGCGATTCGAGGCACATCGCGCCGTAGCCGACCGAGCGTGCGTGGCTTTCGCGAGTGATGATCTTCGGCGTAATGCCGCTCGCGATGAGCGTGTGAAAACCGCTAATCGCTCCGCACGCAATCGTGATGAAGCAGAACGGGAAGAGCTTGCCGGGCACGACCGGGCCACTGCCATCGACGAACTTGCTGACCGCCGGCATGTGCAGCATCGGCAGCACGAGCAGCGTGCCGATGGCGAGCGCGGCGATCGTGCCGAGTTTCATGAACGTGCTGAGATAATCGCGTGGCGCGAGCAGCAGCCACACCGGCAGGACGCTGGCGAGGAAACCGTAGAAAATCACCGACCACGCGAGCGGTTCGGCTTTGATCAGGAAGGCGTGGTGCCATTGCGGGTTGGCGTGGACGAGTTGCCCGCCCCACACCGCGGCGAAAAGGAGCACGACGCCGATCACGGAAACTTCCAGCACCTTGCCCACGCGCACGTAGCGCAGATAACCGCCCATGAGCATCGCAATCGGAATCGTCGCGCCGACGGTGAAAACACCCCACGGACTTTCCGCGAGCGCTTTCACAACGACGAGTGCGAGCACTGCGAGGAGGATGATCATGATTGCCAAAATCGCGATGACGCCGATGAAGCCGGCGGCGGAATTGAGTTCGTCCTTCACCATCTGCCCGAGGGAGCGTCCGTCGCGGCGCATCGAGGAAAATAGAATAATGAAGTCCTGCACCGCACCGCCGAGGACAACGCCGATCAAGATCCAAAGCGTGCCGGGCAGATAGCCGAATTGCGCCGCCAGCACCGGTCCCACGAGTGGTCCCGGCCCGCTGATCGCCGCGAAGTGATGTCCGAAGACGATCCATTTGTTCGTCTTCACGAAGTCCTTCCCGTCTTCATGCACCTCGCATGGCGTCGCGCGCCGGTCGTCGAGCGCGAGCACTTTGGCGGCGATCCATTTGGAATAAAAACGGTAGCCGATGGCGTAGGTGCAGAGCGCGGCGATGACGATGAAGCCGGAGCTCACCGGCTCATCGCGCTGCGTGGCGATGGTCCAATAACCGAAAGCACCGAGCAGGGCGACGGCGAGCCAGACGAGGAGGGAAACGGATTTTTTCACGGGAGGACATCATCTACGCGCCTCGCCGCCGGAAAGGAAAGTTTAAGCGCGGAGCCGGCGAATTTCAGCGCCGGTGAACTGCGGTTGAATCCTGTCTTGCCCGCTTCCGTCAATCATGGTCCATACTTCCTCATCCCAATGAAAACCTCGTTTCTCCCCTCGCCAACTCGCCTCGCGGCGACCGCCACCCTTTTCTCGATCTTCGCTGCTGCCGCTTTGGCGCAGGTTCCGGCGCCGAAAGCGCCCGGCGCTCCTGCGCCTGGCGCCGCCACCGCTCCGGGAACTCCCGCGGGCGCGCCTCCGGCGCCGGCTGCCGAAAAGCCGAAGCCGCTCTCGCCGACGGATAAGAAATTCGTGACGGACGCCGGCAAGTCGCTCCTTTATCAGGTCCAACTCTTCACGCTGGCCAAGCCAGCAATCACCGATCCGAAGTCGCCTGCTGGAACCTTTCGCGATCGGACGGGAGGCAACCTGAACAAGGCCTCGGAATCGTTGAAAAAATTTGCCCAGGCGAGGGGTGAGATTCTGCCCACGGAACTTACCGGCACGGAAAAAACGAGCGCCGATCATTTGGGAAAGCTCGCGGGCGATAAATTTGAAAAGCCGTGGGCCGCTGACGTGGCGAAGGATTTGAAGCGGCTGTCGCAAGCTTTCGAGACGGCGAGCAAATCCGCGCAGGATCCCGAATTGAAGACGTGGGCCGGGAACTACGCACCGACGGTCAGGGCCGCTCTTTCTTCGGCCGAAGACTTGGAGAAGGGGCTCGCGAAGAAAAAATAGACGAAGCACGAACGCAGTTTCAATCATCGGGCGCGGCTTTGACCGCGCCCGATTTTTTTTGCTCTGGAGAGTGAAATGAGACGACCAATCTGACCGGAAGATTTGCGGCACGGTGGGCGTGGCGTATTGTCGGAAAAATCCCGCTACGATGGACGCCGACGCTTTCGACCTCACCCCGCCAGGGGAATCGCTCACTCCGCTCGAACGTCTCGATCGTCTCATCGCATCGCTGCCGCCGGGGGACATGGTGCGCGGAGAGTTGCTGGATTTGCGCGTCGAGTTTGCGGAACACGAAGACATGATGACGGAGGCGCGGCAGGCCATCGAAAAGATGGAAGCGATCATCAAGAAGGTGACGTCGCCGGCAAATCGCATCGGCACTTTTCTCGGAGCGCCCCACAAGGAAACGGCGCAGATCGTCGTCGGCGGGGCGGACTACTACTGCAACATCGATCCACGCGTGCCCGTCGAATCGCTGCGCCGCGGCACTCGCGTGCTGGTCAATGAAGCTTACGTCATCGTCGGCGACCTCGGCTTCGACAAGAGCGGGCCGGTGGTGAAGATCGCCGAAATTCTCGGACCGGATCGGCTCCGTGTCGGGACCGAACACGGCATGCAGTCGCTCGTCCTCCAGCGCGGCGATTTGCTCTTGAAAGAAAAGCTCAAGGCCGGCGATGAGGTGCGCACCGACGCGAATTACAAGATCGCCATCGAGGCGCTCGCGAGCCCGCACCGCGACGAATACTATCTCGATTCCGTGCCGGAATTGCCGTGGGAAAAAGTCGGTGGCCAGCAGGAGGCGCTCGCCGCCATTCGCGATGCCATCGAATTGCCGCTGCTTCATCCCGATCTTTTCCAGCGCTTTCAACACAGCACGCCAAAAGGCTTTCTGCTTCACGGTCCTCCGGGTTGCGGCAAGACGCTCATCGGCAAAGCCACCGCCTACAATCTCACACAGCAACTCAAGCAGCAGTCTGGCGAAGAGATGCGCGAATACTTCATGCACATCAAGGGGCCGGAGATCCTGAATATGTGGGTCGGCGAGAGCGAGCGCATGGTCCGCGAAATCTTCGCAACGGCGCGCGAAAAACGCCGCGATGGCTACCTGCCGTTTCTCTTCATCGACGAAGCCGAGTCGATCCTCGGCACGCGCCGCGCCTCGCGTTACTCGAACATCCTATCGACGCTTGTCCCGATGTTTTGCACCGAAATGGACGGCATCGAATCGCTCAATGAAGTCGTCATCATCCTCGCGTCGAATCGCGCCGATTTGATCGATCCGGCGATTCTGCGTCCGGGGCGCATCGACCGGAAGATCAAGGTGGCGCGCCCGACGAAGGACGGCGCGCGCGAGATTTACCACATCTACCTCGCGCCCAATCTTCCGTACGATCCGGTGCTGGTGCGCGAAGCCGGGGGCATTCCCGCGGCCATCGATCAACTCATCGACAAACTCATCGACCTCCAGTTCTCACACCGCGACGAGAACCGCTTCCTGAGCATCATGCTGCGCAGCGGAAAAAAAGATACGCTCTATCGCGGCGACCTGATCAGCGGGGCGATCATCGCGAGCATCGTCGAGCGCGCCAAAGGCCTCGCCATCAAACGCGCCATCGCGAGCGCGCAGGAGGAGGGGATCAGCATGGACGATCTCCGCGCGTCGCTCGATGCGGAGTATTTGGAAAACGACATCTTCCCGCCGAGCGACATCACCGAAGACTGGCTCCAGCTCTTGGATTACGACGCGGAGAATGTCGTCAAGGTTTCGCCGGTTCGGCAGGGGCAGAAAGCGCGGACGTCGGCGGGAACGGCGGTGGTTTGAGACAATCGGCGGCCCGCTCACGCGAAGCGTCATCCCGAGCGGAGTCGAGGGATTTCTGTGGTCCGATGAAGCACCGCATTTTATCTGCGGGCTGAGCTCCCTCGACTTCGGTCGGGATGACGGCGCTCTTTGCGTAAACTACTCGCCGAGCCTTGCCGCGAGTTCATCGACGCCGACCGACACTTCCTCGCGGGTCGCGAGCGTCTTGAGTTTCACCTGCGGCCATTCGTCGCCAACGAGGATGGCGCGCGTGGCGCTGAGATGCTCGGCGGTTTGGAATTGCTTGCCGACTTTGGCCGCGGTGAGCGGGAAATCGACACGGTGGCCGGCTTCGCGCAGGCGCTGGACGAGGGCGAGCGCATCGGACCGGCGATCTTCCTTGGCGATAATGACGTAGATGTCGCATGCGTGTTCGCGGGCCAGCCACGCATCGCGCTTCGCCGCGGCGGCGGGGATGTCGGCGATGAGATTGGCGAGTACGACGTCACCCATACCGAAACCGAGCGCGGGCAGATCGACTTTGCCGTCGCTCATCAGGCTGAGCAGCTTGTCGTAGCGGCCTCCGCCGGCGAGAGCGCGCTCGTTCTTGCTTCGGTCAAAGACTTCAAAGACGACACCTGTGTAGTAGGCGAGGCCGCGGACGATCGCGTAGTCGATCTCCACGTAGTTGCCAAGACCGCGCGCAGTCAGGTCCGCAATGATCGGCGCAAGCTCGGCGGTCGGCTCCTTCGATCGCATGAAAGCGAGGACTTGTGCGCCGGTGATGCCGAACCTGGCCAGCAGCGCGTCGATTTTCTCCGGCGGCGTCCGCTCGGCTTTATCCACGACCTGAAAAAACTCGTATTCGTCTTCCGCCCTGCCGCCGGCGCCCGCAAAGAATTGTTGCCACGCGGTGCGGCTGCTGAGTCGCACCACGAAGTCCTGCTCAGTCAGGTCGAAGCCGCGGAGTGTATCGATGAGGACCGCGAGAAGCTCCGAGTCACCCGCTGCCGAGGCTTCGCCGATGATGTCGCAGTTGAGCTGATAGAATTCGCGCAACCGCCCGCGCCCTTGTCGTTCGTGGCGGAAGAAGTTCGGAACGCAAAACCACTTGAACGGCTTTTTAAAATCGCGTTCCCGAGCGGCGACCATGCGCGCCAGCGTGGGCGTCATTTCGGGTCGAAGCGCGCCTTTGAGGACTCCAGGATCGGCAGTGGCGCCGACGGTGAACATCTGCCCGACCAATTCGCCGCCGCTCTTCTTCTCGTAAAGTTCGAGCGACTCCACGACCGGGCCGTCATATTCGACGAAACCGTAGCGGCGCGCGACTTCGCGCCACGTCGAGAGGATGTAGTTTCGGCGCGCGCAGTCGTCGGGATAAAAGTCGCGAAAGCCTGGCAGGGTCTGCACTGAAAGTTGAGAGTTGAGGGTTGAGAGTTGAGAGTCGGCCGCGTTTCCGCAGTAATGGCCGCTCCGCAGCTTTCGGACAATCCTTCGGCGCGGAGCGCCGCATCCAAGCGGCAAATTGGTGGACTCTCAACTCTCAACTCTCAACTCTCAACTTTCCCACCTGCTCGTCCGCCATTTTCGTTGCTTCGCTGCTCACGAGGTGGAGTTCGGACCGGGGTTGAACGTGATCGTCGGGCCGAACGCACGCGGCAAGACTTCGCTGCTTGAAGCAGCGTGCATCCTTTTGCGCCTGCAATCGCCGCGCGTCACGCGGCTGGCCCACGTCATTCAGCACGAGCGGCGTGGACTGGTGGTGGATGGCTTTTTCGGCGCGCGGCATCTTCAGTTTTACTTCAGTCGGGAGCGGAAGAAACTGGCGCTCGATGGCGTCGAGCAGAAGACCTCGCGCGAGTATCTGGACATCGCGCGGCTGGTCTATTTTTCAAACAGCGACATCGAACTGGTGCGCGGGACAGGCGAAGCGCGGCGGCGGTTTCTGGATTTCTTCGCGTCGCAATTGGATGGCGCCCACCGTCGCGCGCTCCGCGATTACGAGCGGGCATTGCGCTCGCGGAATCTGCTGCTCAAAGCGGCGGCGCCGCGCTGGCGGGAAATCGCGGCATTTGACGAGCCGCTCCTCGCCTCCGGGCAGCGCGTCGCCGAGGCCCGCGGGCGCTTGCTCCGCGAACTGCAACCGGAAGCCGCGGCCGCGCACCGGGCGATCAGTGGTGCGCAGGAAAACCTCGCGCTCGAGTACGTGCCTGGGGGAACCGAGGATTTTTCCGGAGCGCTCGCCGCGGCGCAAAGTGAAGACGCTCGTTTGCGGCAGACCAGCGTGGGTCCACATCGCGACGACGTGCAGTTTTCGCTCAACGGACACTCTTCGGAATTTGCGAGCGAAGGCCAGCAGCGGACGCTGGTGCTTGCGCTGAAGCTGGGTGCGGCGCGGTTGCTCTCCCGCCATTTCGACTCACCGCCGGTGCTTCTGCTCGACGACATCTTTGGTGAACTCGACCTCACCCGCCGGACTGCGGTGTTCGAGGCTCTGCCGGCTGAGTCCCAAAAGCTAATCACGACGACGCACCTCGACTGGATGCCACCTGGCTTGGAGGCGCGCGTTCTGAGACTTGCTTAGTGGGTCGAAGAATCCTCGGCCTTTTCGCCCTCGGCGCTGGAGGATGCGGAAGACGGTGCAGCCTCACCCAGCTCACGCTGATAAATCTTCCGGCGGTTGAACCAGCGCAGCACGTAGATCGTGATGGAGGCGATGACGATCACGACGAGGAGCGTGTGCAGGCGGTGGTGATGCTCGACTTTGCCGATCATCCTGAGCGCCCAATGCGTGGCGTGAAAGCCGATGGTCGCGAGCAGGCTGCCCCAGAGCGTGAGCGCCAGCAGCTCGATGCCGGCAAAGGTGCGGTAGGGCAAATGATGAATGCCCCAAAAAACCGAAGTGGGATTGCGCGTGCCGTAGATGAAGCGCGCGAAGAAAATCTCCCAAGGTCCGAAACTGTTGGCGAGGCGCTCGATGGTCGGGCCGATTCGTTGATAGACTTTGCTCGACTTGAACCACTCGGAGTGCCGGTAGCCGATGACAAACCAGGCGGTGTCGTGCGCGAGCGCACCGACGACGGCGGCGGCGAGAGCGGTGTAGAGGTTCAAATCGTCGGGCGTGCTGGGATCGCCATCGCCGAGCCGCGCGACCACGCCGATGGCAATGAACGCGACATCATTCTCAAGCAAGGCGATGAGGAACGCGGCCCAGAGGCCGTAGTGGTTGAGGAATTCTCGCATGGGGAAAACGCTGGCAGTCGGAGCCCACATTGTCGCGCATCGAAGTCGCGGGGCAAGTCTCGCGCTGCCCTGAATGTGGAATAGTGGCGGCGGATTTTTTGCGGTGCAAACGCGAGTGGGCGGAGTAATGTCGCCGCCTTTTCCGCCGCCCATGAGCAGCCCGACGACCCGCGAACTTTACGACCGTTACGTCATCCCGACCTACGGGCGCTTCGACCTGCGGC
>JBBSDS010000198.1:0-9671 GCA_038240495.1 Chthoniobacterales bacterium
GATCACCGTCGTGCTCGATCCCGTGGCCGCGCAGCATCGGCAAAATGCCAGCGCCCACTGGGTCTCCGAGGGCGATGACACGGAGAAACCCGCGGACGAAGCACCGCTGCGATTTCGCGTGACGAATGCCGCCGAAGCCAAACACGAACAGTTCCAACTTCGCTGGTCCCATGCCGGGAACAATGAGGCCGCGAAACCATTAGACGCCTATGTTCCCGCCGGTCAGAGCCGCATTGTCCGCGCGCCGAAACCACCCACCGGAGCCACCGCTCTCGCGCTCACGGGCGATGACACGGAGTTCGACAATATGCTCTTCGTACTTCAGCCGCAGATCGTGCAAGTGCCGCTGCTTTTTGTCGGACCGGACGCCGACGAAGATCCGCGAGGCTCGCTGTACTACTTGCGCCGCGCGTTTCCAAAGACCCGCCGGCAGAGCGTCGAGATCGTGGCACACCGCGGCGACGAGCCCGTTCCAACCTTCCAACTTCAGCAGGCGCAACTTCTCGTCCTCGGCGACACCATGGCGGATGCTCCGCTCGCGTCGGCGCGGCAGTTTGCGCGCGATGGGAAGACTGTCGTCGCGCCGATGATCTCTGCCGCCGGCTCACAGACGGTGGCGCGATTGCTTGAAATCCCGACGTTCACCGCGACCGAAGCGACGGTGAAAGAATACGCGCTCTTCGCGCAAATCGACTTTCGGCATCCGCTCTTCGCCGCCTTCGCCGATCCCCGGTTCAGCGATTTCACCAAGATTCATTGGTGGAAATACCGCCGGATCGACGTAACTCCGCTCGCCGGGGCGCAAGTCCTGGCGCGCTTTGACAGCGGCGATCCCGCAATCGTGCAGACGCCATTCGGTAAAGGCAGCGTTGTCATTTTCACGAGTAGCTGGCGTCCGATTGACAGCCAACTCGCGCTCTCATCGAAGTTCGTCCCGCTGCTCTACGCGCTCCTCGAACAAAGCAGCAACCTGCCCGTGCAGCGCGCCCAGTATTTCGTCGGCGACGAAGTGCCGCTCCCCCGCGGGCCGCAGCCCGTCAGCATCCGCAAGCCCGACGGCACCGAAGTCTCCACCGTTGCAGGCTCGAAATTCGCCGCCACCGACCAACCCGGCATCTACACCGTGACACCCGGCACGCTGCGGTTCGTCGTAAATCTCGCGCCCGATGAAAGCCGGACCTCGCCGCTTCCGCCCGAACGCTTGACCAGCCTCGGCGTGCCCGTGCGCACTGCCGCCAGCGAGACGCCAGCCGAAGTCGCCCGGCGCGAAGGGCACGCGCAAGCGACGGAAATCGAGAACCGCCAGAAGCTTTGGCGCTGGCTCATCGTCGCCGTCCTCGGACTCTTGTTGCTCGAAACGCTTTTCGCCGGGAAACTCTCCCGCACATCCGCGGTTTCCACTCCTGCGCAAACATGATCACGCCACTGCTCAAGTCCGCTCTCGAACCGGTCGTCGCCCGCCATCGCCTGCTGCGCAATCTTCGCAGCATCGCCGTGTGGCTCGCGGCGTTCACGCTGCTCAGCCTGTGGCTTTACGAAGCGCGCGACCGCGTCTCGTTTCCCGCGGTCTTCATCTTCATCGCGCTCTTCATCATCTACCGCGCGATTGTCCATCACACGAACCAGTGGGAGCCCGACTACCGGAAAGTCGCACGCGAAATTGAAGAGGGTCATCCCGAGTTGCACGCGCTCCTCGCCACTGCAATCGAGCAAAAGGCCGATCCGAAAACCGGCCAGTTCGGTTTTCTCCAGCAACGCGTCATCAGTCAGGTCATGGCCGAAAGCCGGCGTGCCAACTGGCTCGATGCGGTGCCGTTGGCGACGCTCTGGATGTGGGGTGGACTGGTCGCCGTGCTCTTCGCGGGCATCGCGGTGCTTTCTTATCAGACCAGCATTGGCCATCGCCGCGCGGCGAAATCGCTAGCAGTGAAAAATGCGGAGGCCGTCTCCGTATCGCCCGGCGACGCTGTGCTGGAGCGGGGTTCCGGTCTGGTCGTGCTCGCCACTTTCCACCGCAATCTGCCCAGCGAAGCGACACTCGTCATCCAGCCGCTCAACCAGCCGATGCAGCGCGTGCCGTTGGTCAAAAATCTCGACGACCCGGTTTTCGGTGGCGGATTGCCGGATGTGGATGCGGACCTCACTTACCGCATCGAATACGCCGGAAAGGCGACGCGCGATTTTTCGGTCAAAGTCTTCGAGCACCCGCGCCTCGACCGCGCCGACGCGACGCTGCATTTTCCCGACTACACCAAGCTGCCGGAAAAGCAGATCCCGGACACACGCCGCGTGAGCGCCGTCGAAGGCACGAAACTCGACGTGGCTTTCCAACTCAACAAGCCGGTGAAATCCGCGACGCTGGTCGCCAAGGACGGGACGACCATCCTGCTCGCGGTGCAAGGAGACAAGCCAATC
This sequence comes from Chthoniobacterales bacterium, assembly GCA_038240495.1. GTDB lineage: Bacteria > Verrucomicrobiota > Verrucomicrobiia > Chthoniobacterales > Chthoniobacteraceae > Chthoniobacter. The sequence continues at coordinate 2,416 of JBBSDS010000198.1, forward strand.
GCCGGACTGCGCGACTTTCCGGTGCGCGCCAGCCAGACGTACGAATTGAAACTCGAAGACGCCGATGGTCGGGCCAATAAACTGCCCGCGCAGTTCATCGTCGAGGCCCTGCCGAATCGGCGACCCGAGTTGAAATTCCAGACACCGAAAGGCGATCAGCAGGTCACGCCGCTCCAGGAAGTCGCCTTTCGCGCGGAAGCGTGGGACGACTTCGGCCTCAGCCGCTACGGTCTCACGATCAATGTCGCCGGACGTGGCGAACAGGAAGTCGAACTCGGTCGCGAGACTCGCGCCGACGAAAAGCGCGAATTCTCTCACCTGCTCAAACTCGAGGAACTCGGCGTGAAGCCGGATGAACTTGTGTCGTGGTTTCTTTGGGCCGAAGACACCGGCCCGGACGGTCAGCTGCGCCGCACCGAGACCGACATGTTTTTCGCGGAAGTGCGTCCGTTCGAGGAAATTTATCGCCGCGACAAGGAAGGCGGCGAGGGAAAGGGCGCGGGCAATGATGCCACCAAGCTGGCGGAATTGCAGAAGCAAATCATCAGCGCGACTTGGAATCTCAAACGCAACGAAGAGGCCAATGCCGGCGCGAAAAAGCCGGGCGAAAAATATCTCAAGGACGAGCCGGTCGTGCGCGATTCACAAGCTGAAGCACTGCAGCAGACAAATGCGCTTGGCGCGAAAATCGAAGACCCGAAGTCGCGTGCCCTGGTGGAAAATGCCGTCAAGGAAATGCAGGCGGCGCATGAGCATCTCACCAAGGCGGAAAAAGCGCCCGCGCCGCTTCCCGACGCGCTGACCGCCGAACAGGCTGCCTACAATGCGCTCCTCAAGCTCGCGGCCCATGAGTTTCGCGTGAGCCGCAGCAAAGGCAAAGGACAGAGCAACGACAAAAAGAAGCAGCAGCTCGATCAGCTCGAAATGAAGGACGAGAAGGAGCGCTACGAGACGAAGCGCGAAGCCGAACCGATGCAAAATGAGCAGCAGCGCGAGCAGCTCGCCATCCTCAATCGGCTGAAAGAACTCGCGCAGCGCCAGCAGGACATCAACGCACGGCTCAAGGAATTGCAGACGGCTTTGCTGGCAGCGCAGACCGAAAAAGAAAAAGACGAAATCCGCCGCCAGCTCAAACGCCTGCGCGAGGAGGAACAGCAGGTTCTCGCCGATCTCGACGAGACGCGGCAGAAGATGGAGCAGTCATCGCAACAGGCGCAACTCGCCGACGAACGCCAGCAACTCGACAAGGCGCGCAATGAAGCGCAGAAGACCGCAGAGTCGATGGAGAAAGGCGAGACTTCGCAAGCACTGGCCAGCGGCACTCGCACCCAGCGCGATCTTCAGCAGTTGCGCGATGATTTTCGGAAGAAGACGAGCGGGCAATTTACCGAAGAGATGCGGCAGATGCGCAACGATGCCCGCGAACTCGCGCAGCATCAGCAGGAGATCGCCGAGAAACTCAAACCCGAGCCCGGCAATGCCGGACGCCGCACCCTCGGCGACACCAGCGAACGCGAACAACTCGCGAAGCAATTCGATCAGCAAAAAGGCGATCTGGGAAAAGTCACCGAAGCCATGAAGCGCGTCAGCGAACAAGCCGAAGCCGCCGAGCCGCTGCTCGCCAAGGAGCTCTACGACACGCTTCGCAAGACCACCCAAGCCGGCACTGGCGAGACGTTGGAAAAGACCCAGCTCCTTTCCGAACGCGGCTACCAGCAGCAGGCGCAGAAGTTTGAAGAAAAAGCGCGGCAGGAAATCGAGGATCTCAAGACGGGCGTGGAACGTGCCGCCGAGAGCGTGCTCGGCGATGAAGCGGAAGCGCTTCGCATGGCCCGCGCCGAACTCGATGCGCTCAAGCAACAGATCGAACGCGAGCTCGCGACCGCCCGCCCGGACCTCGCGGAAGCAGAAACTCCGGGGAGCGCACGCGTCCCGCGTGCTGGCGACGGCGTCCCGCCGTCGCAGACTTCAGAGGACGTGGTCACGAAGAAATCCGAAGCCGGCGAGAAACCTTCCGCGTCGCCGGAAGTTCGTCCCGGCGAGACGCCGGAACCAGCAGGCGGGACGCCTGCGCCCCCCGGAGATCAGCAGCCTCGCGCAAATGCGTCGGGCCAGAAACCGGGCGAAAAAGAGAGCGGCGATCCGCAAGGGCAGGGCGCTCCAAATCAAGATGGGCAGCCGAAGCCGGGGCAGGAAGGGAAGAGCGGCAGCGGCAAGGAAGGACAAGGCCAGCAACCCGGCAAAGATGGTCAGGGCGAGCGCGGCCAGACGGGGCAGCAAGGTTCTTCGCCGGGTCAGGGAAAAGGGCAAGGCGAAGGCAAAGGCCAGGAGCAATCGGGCCAAACCGCGCAGGGTTCGCAGGGCCAGGGACGCGGTCAGGGGAAAGGCCAAGTCCAGTCCGAGACCGCTTCAAGCGCACAAGGTTCGTCTGGCGACGGAGCGGGAAATCCGAATGGGCAGGAAACCGGTTCCCGCCTCTCGCAGATGCAACGCGGCAAGGCAGGCTCGGGGGCCAACGGCGGCGGTGGCATGTCGGGCGGCGCCTTTGACGGCGGACCATTAACCGGCGAGAAATTCGCGGAGTGGTCGGATCGGCTCCGCAACGTCGAGGAAATGATCGACGATCCAAACTTGCGCACCGAAGCCGCGCGCATCCGGGAAATCGCGAAGGGCGTGCGCGTCGAGTTTAAACAGCACAGCGTCCAGCCGGATTGGGATTTGGTGAAAATGAAGATCGGCACTCCGCTCGCAGAACTTCGCAATCGTCTAACCGAGGAACTTGCGCGCCGCGAATCGAAAGAAAGCCTCGTCCCCATCGACCGCGATCCGGTGCCGATAAAATACGCCGAGCGCGTCCGGCGTTATTACGAAGACCTCGGTCGGAGCGGGGAGAAATGATCCGCGCGTCATTTCCAATCCGTCATTCTGAGCGGAGTTCCCGACGGGCGCAGGCGGGCGGGAACGCAGTCGAAGAACCTCTAATTTTTTGCGGGCGGAGGCGGCAACTGGGAACGCGCTCCGCACCGCCTCCGCCCGCAGACGTTAGAGATCCTTCGACTGCGCTCCGCCCACTTTTCCGCCTCCGCTTCGCTCAGGATGACACATGTGGGAATGGCCGGCGCAGAGACGCACGTCCATGAATGTTGGCGTCCTTTTTCTCGCGGGCCGCGATTGGCTGTGGCCCGCGGTCGGTGCTTTCGGTGCGGCGCTGGCCTTCGTCGCAAGGTCGTATTTTCACACCGCCGCGCCGCGCGGTCTGCGGCTCGGTTGCGCTACGCTCAAGCTCCTCGGCATCGGCGCACTGCTCGCTTGTTTGCTCGAACCGATGTGGTCCGAGCAGCGCGTCAAACCCGGCGCGAATATCCTCGCCGTCATCGTGGACAATTCCCTGAGCATGACGCTCCACGACCGCGACGCCATCGAGTCGCGCGGCGACGCCGTACGCCGCTTCATCACGGGCGAACGCAATCTCTGGCACACCCAACTCGCCGACAGTTTCGACCTGCGCGATTATCTCGCCGACGCCCGCCTTCAGCCCTCGCAAAAATTTCGCGAACTCGCTTTCGATGGCCGCACGACCGCGCTCGGACACACGCTCGCGCAACTCGCCGAGCGTCATCGCGGTCAACCGCTCGCCGGCGTGATCCTGCTTACCGACGGCATCGCCGCTGACCTCAGCGACCCGGAACAATTGCGCGACTTGCCGCCCATCTATCCGGTGGTCTTCGGGCGCGATGGCCCTGCTCGCGACCTCGCGGTGACGAGCACCTCAGTCACGCAGACTTCTTTCGAGGACGCGCCCGTGACGATCTTGGCTGAAGTCGCAGCAACGGGATTTTCGAGCGAAGAAATCGAAGCGAAGCTCTTCGCCATCGAGGCGGCAAAGCCAGCCGCGGGAACGACGCCAGCGCCGAAGCCCACCGCGGAGCAGACGCTCACGGTGCCCGCGGACGGCGGGAAAATCGTTTTCCGTTTTCAAATCCGCCCGGCGCAAACCGGCGTGCATTTCTATCGCCTCGTCGTCGCGCCAAAACGCGCCGGAGCTCCCGAGGCCACGCTCGCCAACAATGAGAGCGTGGTCACTGTCGATCGCGGCGCCGGGCCGTATCGCCTGCTCTACGTGAGTGGGCGACCGAATTGGGAATACAAATTTTTGCACCGCGCCGTGGAGGGCGACGACCAGACGCAACTCGTCGGCCTCATCCGCATCGCGAACCGCGAACCGAAATTCACTTTTCGCGGGCGCGCCGGTGAGTCGAGCAACCCGCTCTTTCGCGGCTTTGGCAATCAATCGAAAGAGGACGTGGAGCGTTACGACCAACCTGTTTTCGTGCGGCTGAATACGGTCGATGAGTCTGAGTTGCGCGGCGGCTTTCCGAAGACTCCCGAAGAGTTGTTCAAGTATCGCGCGGTGATCCTCGATGACCTCGAAGCGGAGTTTTTCACCGCCGACCAGATGAGTCTGCTCCAGCGGTTCGTGAGCGAGCGTGGCGGCGGACTGCTCGCGCTCGGCGGGATGGAGTCGTTTCGCGAGGGAAAGTACGCACGCACAGCCATCGGCGACATGCTGCCGGTCTATCTCGACGCGAAGACTGACGCGGCGCCGACGGGGCCACTGCGACTCGCGCTGACTCGCGAAGGCTGGCTGCAACCGTGGGCGCGCCTGCGCACCAATGAGGCCGACGAACGGCAGCGGCTCGCCGCGCTTCCGGCCTTTGACATCTTGAATCGGACCGGCGGCCCGAAGCCCGCTGCGACGGTCGTCGCGACCGTGACGGACGGACACCGCGAGTTTCCAGCGCTGGTCACGCAACGCTTTGGGCGCGGGCGCACGGCGTCGCTGCTCATCGGTGATTTTTGGCAATCGGGCCTCGGAGACGAAAAGCGCCAGAGCGATATGCAAAAGGCCTGGCGGCAAATCGTCCGCTGGCTCGTCGCCGATGTCCCGGAACCGGTGGACCTGCATGTCGAACCAAAACCCGATGGCGCCAGCGTGCTCGTGCAAGTGCGGGCGCGGGACGCAAAGTTTCAGGCGCTCGACAACGCTGCGGTGACGCTGAAGGTCGCGCACGTCGGCGTCCCCGCGGATGAAGCGCCGCTCACGCTGACGGCAGAAGCTTCCACGAGCGAACCGGGGCTTTACGAAGCGAGCTATATTCCGCGCGACAGTGGCGGTTATCGCGTCGAGGCGGCTGTCGTGAACGATGCCGGCGCCGTCGCGGGTTCGGCGACGACCGGCTGGACGAGCGATCTCGCCGCGGCGGAATTTCGCGATTTGAAACCAAACCGCACGCTCATGGAACAGCTCGCGCGCCAGACTGGCGGCAAGGTGCTTTCGCCGGAAGAGCTGGAAGCATTTGCCCGCGAGCTGCCCTCGAAGCGCGCTCCGGTGACAGAGACATCGACCCGCCCACTCTGGCATACGCCGTGGATGTTTCTCTTCGCGCTGGGATGCTTTGTCGGCGAGTGGGGGCTGCGGCGCTGGAAAGGGTTGGCATGAACATTCAACGTCCAACTTTCAACGCCCAACTTTCAACGGGCAGCAGCGATGCCAGGCGGCAAGTTCGACGTTGGATGTTGAGCGTTGGACGTTGGATGTTTTCACTTTTCCTGATCCGAGCCTCGGACGCCGCGAGCCGAGTGTTGATCGTCACCGGCGCACCGGGCGAAGAGCAATACGCCACCGCTTTTTCGCAATGGTCGAGCAACTGGCAGAAAGCCTGCGCCGCTGCTGGAGCCAAGGCTGCCGTGATCGAATCGACGGACAAGGAAGCGCTCCCGCATTTGCACCAGACGCTGGAAGCCGAACCGACGTCCACGACCGACGAATTGTGGCTGGTCCTGCTCGGCCACGGTTCCTTCGATGGCAAAGACGGCAAATTCAACCTCGCCGGCGACGACCTCTCTGCATCGGACCTGGCGGCGTGGCTCAAACCATTTCATCGACCGGTGATCGTCGTCTGCAGCTTTTCGGCCAGCGGCGCATTCCTCAAGCCGCTCTCCGGCCCGGGACGGATCGTCATCACCGCCACGAAAAGCGGCGCGGAAAATAATTACGCGCGCTTCGGCGGTTATTTTTCCGAGGCCATCGCCGACCCCGCAGCCGACCTCGACAAGGACGGACAGACCTCCGTCCTCGAAGCCTGGCTCGCCGCCGCCCAACGCGTCGCCGATTTTTACAAAAACGAAGACCGGCTCGCGACGGAACACTCGCTCCTCGACGACAATGGCGATGGCCTCGGCACGCCGCCGGATTGGTTTCAAGGCATTCGCGTCGTCAAGAAAACCAAGGACAGCCGCGAGCCCGACGGCCTGCGTGCCCATCAGATTCACCTCCTGCCGAGCGAAGCCGAGCGCGCCTTGCCGCCCGCGGTTCGCGCCGAACGCGATGCGCTCGAACGGGAACTGGCGCAACTCCGCGAGACCAAGGCGACGCTGCCCGAGGATGAATATTACGCGAAGCTTGAAGCGCTCGTCGTCCGACTCGCGCGGCTTTATCAGAATGGAGGAAGTCCGGGCAGCCGCTAAAACGTGTCTGATACCATTTCACGTAATTGCCCGGACTACTAAATCTTGGCGGAAGCGTTTAGTTGAGCGGCCACCCATCCTTCCGTGCCGACCAGTTGAACGACGAGCTCCGGGAGTTTTCAGAGCGGTTCGAGTTCTTCGTGGCCTGCCTCCGGTTTTCCGTAACGCAATTTCTAAATCATAATATCTCCCGGCAGAGAACCTCGCTGCCGATTGATCCCAGTTGCCGAATGCCGGCATTCGTGGCTTGCTCCGCGGCATGTTTTTTCGCGCCTGCGCTTTTCTTCTGCTCCCTCTCGCCCTCCACGCGGCGGAGGTCGTGGATGGCTGGACCGTGGTGACCAAGTCCGCCGAATTGACGACCTACAGCCGAACGCGTAAAGGCTCGTCGCTCCTTGAATACAAAGGCGTGGGCGTGGTCGATGCCGAGACGGTGGTCGTCAAGCGCGTGATCGACGACACCGCGGAGTATCCCAAATTCATGCCCTATGTCGTGGAGACGAAGACGCTCTCCAACGACGGCACGACGCGCATCGGCTATCAACGCCTGGCACCACCGCTGGTCGGCGAACGCGACTACACCGTGCGGGTGAAATGCGAGAGCAAGCCTTGCCCGACCGGCGGCACCATTTACTGCAACCGCTGGGAAGCCGCCAACGACCTCGGTCCTGCGGAGAGAAAAGGCGTGACCCGGGTGAAAATCACCGAAGGCTCATGGCTGCTGGAAC
>JBBSDS010000199.1:0-9669 GCA_038240495.1 Chthoniobacterales bacterium
GCATGTCAGCGAGGTCTTCGTGAAACATTGCGTGGAGCTGGTCCGCCGCACCCGCGAGTCGAAGCTGCTGGACTTCGGTTGCAGCCCGCGCGCCGGGCTCGCGTTGATCAATGCCTCGCGCGCCCGCGCCGTCATCCACGGCCGCGACTACGTGACGCCGGAGGATTTGTTCGACCTTGCCGAAGACGTGGTGGTGCACCGCATCCGCGTGAGCTACGAAGCATCCGCCGCCGGCCACACCGGCGCTCAGGTGCTGGAGTCGATCCTCGCGGACCTTGGGTAAGTGATCATCGATGAAACCGGACGCCCTGGAATCTCCCGCTGATGATGCGTGGAATCGCCTCGATGGCCTTGAAATCGCCGCCCAAGCGAATCTCTCGGACCAGTTGCGACTGTTCGAGGCACCGTATCGGAACACATACGAGGCTGGCATTATCGCACCGGTCTTGCGCGCCAACGCTCTCATCGAGGCGGATGTCCGTTGCGCTGCGTTGCACTTCAAACGCGTTCTTAACGATTTTCGCTCTGTGTGGCTGCTTCTACGAAACGGCTATACGTCCCAAGCAGCTTCGATTGCTGCCTCACTCTACGAGAATGCTCTTGGAACAGTCTGCCTCACTATCTCATCCAAACACGTGGAGACATATCTCGCTAGCGAGTCAGGTGAGTTACCCTGGAGTCCAATAGCAATGGCCAAAATGGTGGTTGAACACGAAGGAAAGGTGCCCGGAACGAAAGTCTTCGAGGACGGTTGGCGGTCGCTCTACGCCCACTACGTGTGGCTCTGTCAAACAAAGCATCCAACGATACCGTCCGTTATGCACGATACCTCGGCATCGACTGTCCGAGATGGCTACGTAGTGATGGCTCTGCCGAACGTTCGTCCCGAAGACCTGCCGTTAAAGGCTCAGGTTGCGATTATCGCTCTACATCGCACCCATGAAAGTATCGAAGCGCTTGCTACTGCCTTTGGCTTCAAAGGCAACTGGCCAGATACCCACCGCTTCGCGGAGCGCCTCTCGCGAGCCAAGGAAGAGGCGTGGGTCGCTTATGAGCCGTATCTGAAAGCCGCAAATCCGATCAGCATTCACCGGTCTTGGTTTTCAAAGAAATATCCACCGATCAAGTGAGCATCAAACACCAGGAAGCCAACCCGTAACCTCCATGCGCCGCCAAGTAAGACTTAACCAAGACCCCGTGGATGCGCGGCAGTTCGAGGTCACGGTGAAGCATCTCGCGAACAGCCTGAGCTTCGGGCAGGAGGAGTCGGTGTTTCACGGCGCGGGGCTGGAGTATGCGCAGTCGCGGCTCTATGTGCCGGGCGATCCGGTGAAGTTCATTGACTGGAAAGTCTCGGCGCGTGTGGGGAAGCTTTTCATCAAGGAATTTCAGGAGCCGAAGCAGATGCCGCTTTACCTGCTGCTCGATACCTCGGCGTCCATGTGCATCAGCTCGCAGGTGCTGAGCAAATACGCTTGGGCGGTGCGGATCGCCACCGGCATCGCACTCGCGGCGCAGGCGAACATGACGCCGGTCGGCCTGCTCGGCTGCGGTGCGCGCGAACTGCATGTGCGCCCGACGCTCTCGCGCAATGTCGTCATGGAATGGTCGCACCAGCTCCGGCACCACGACTTTCTCGAAGACACTTCGCTGGCGCACCGCGCGCGCGAAGTGGCGCCGTCGCTGAAGCGGCGGACGATGGTTATCGTGCTGAGCGATCTGCACGATCCCGAGGCCTTTCCCGCGCTGCAGGTCCTCGCGCAGGAGCACGACTGCATCGTGCTGCACCTCCAGGACCCGGCGGAATTGCGGGTGAAGGGCGCGGGCCTTTTCCGCGGCGTCGAGGCCGAGTCGGGCCGCGGGTTCGTGGGCCACGGACGCCTGGCGTGGGTCGATGCGGAAGGCTGGAAGAGCGAGTTCACGCGGTTCGGCATCGACTATCTCCATCTGCCGACCGACGAGCCGATCCTCGGCAAGCTGCGGCACTTTCTCAAACGCCGCGGCTTCGGCGGGAGCGCGGGACGATGAGGCACACGCAGACTTCCAACCTGTGTAGAGGCGGCTCTGTCGCGAATGCGACGTGCCGCCTCCAGTTGCTCGGCGGCGGGTCGTCTCGGGGGATGCGACAGGTGGCACCTGCTTCGCAGAGAGCAGCCTCTACACGGGAGGCGCTCTGACATGGAGACGCCTCGTTTTGAGTGGATCAGAAAAGGGGGACTGCTCGTCATCGCCCTCGTCGCGCTGGCGGTTTGGTTCTTCTTTTTCCGTCCGCCGAAACAACCCGATTCGCTCAATGTGCCGCTCGGCGTCGAACAGGCGGCGATTGTGACCTACAGCGGCCCGGCGGTCGCGGTGACGCCATACAAGTGGGGCGTGGCGGTGAATGTGCGGATCGCGAAGGTGATCGAACAGACCGGCACGCGCGTTTATGACGTGCGCTACATCGTAAATCGCGCGGGCACTTTCGATCTTAAGGATTACCTCACCGCGGCGGATGGCAGCCGTCTCGATGGCTTGCCGTCGTTCAAGTTCACCGGCGATCCGAAGCTCTCCAAGAATCTCGATACGCGGATTCAGGAGACCGAAGAAGTTACCGTGGACGTGGGCGGACACTACTACGCGACGCTCGCGGGGCTGGCGGTGTTGTGGATCGTCTGGCTGCTGCTGATCATTTTCTACGGACGCCCGAAGCCGCCGCAGCCTGCTGCTGCCGCGCTACCCGAGCCGACGCTGGCCGAGATGCTGCGCGCCTTCCTCGCCCAACTTGAAGCCGGCACGCTCGACGCCGAAGCGAAGGCGAAAATGGAGATGGTCCTCCTGCGCCGCTGGCGCGAGGAACTCGCTCTCGGGGACGTGCCGATGAGCGCCGCGCTCGACGCCATCAGCCGCAGTGAAAAGACGGGCGACCCGCTGCGGCAGGTTCAGCAATGGCTGCACCGACGCGACTCGAATATCGGGCGCGAGGAAATCGCGGCTGCCCTGAAACCGTTCACCGTCGAAACACCGAAGCCGGAAGCTGCATGAAACCTCACTGTGTAGAGGCGGCTCTCTGCGGAGCAGGTGCCGCCTCCAACTTCCTCCGCGCCTCCACGTTTCCAGAAAGTGGAGGCGGCAAGTCTCGCCCGCTGACCAGCCTCCGTTTGTCCCGGACGCCGCCACCTCGGTCCTGCGGACAGAGCCGCCTCTACACGGTCGTCGTCCCGCCATGATCTTCCTTCACCCCCAATGGCTCGCGCTGCTCGCGCTCCCGGTGATCCTCGCTTTTTGGGAATGGGTCCGGCGCGGACAACCGATCGCGCTTCCGTTTGATCACGGAAAGCAGCGGCGCGGGCTCGTGCTCCGCTTCTTCGTGCTCTGCGCGAATTGTCTCCCCGCCGCGCTGCTCGCGCTGGCCATACTTATCCTCGCACACCCGATTTCGTTCAAGCCGCCGCAGGTCGAACGGCAGCTCAACAACGTGCAGATCCTTCTCGATACTTCCGGCAGCATGGCCGAGCCGCACGGATCGCAGGCGGCGGGGCGTCACCGGCGTTTTGATTCGGCGATGGATGCCATCGAGAAGTTCATCGATTTCCGCAAGGGCGACGCCTTCGGACTCACGATCTTTTCGCGCAGTTTCATTCACTGGGTTCCCCTTACGCTCGACACTCAATCCATCCTGCTCGCGCGGCCTTTCATCCAGCCGGATAATCCAAAACTCGATCCGCCGTCGATGGGCCGCCATGGGCTCCCGGACGCGCTGTGGGGCTACACCTTCATCGGCAAGGCGCTTCTCGGCACGAGCGAGGTCCTCGCCGAGCGCCCCACTGGCGATCGCATGATCATCATGCTGACCGACGGCGAAAGCCCCGACATTCTGCCCCCGAACGATCAGCAAATCATCGCGCGCTTGCGGGCGGAAAACATCACCCTTTTTGGCATCCTGCTCACCGAGGATAAAATCCAGCCGTCACTGATCGGCATCGTGCGCGCGACTGGCGGTGAAGTCTTCAACGCCGCCACTCCCGAAGCGCTTTCCGCCGTTTTCCAGCGCATCGATGAGATGAAAAAAGTCATCGTCCTCGAAAAGAAGCCGCAGGCCGCCGACCACTACGATCCCTTCTTTTCGCCCGCGATCGGCGCCCTCGTCCTCAGCGTGCTCTCGCTCTTCGGCTTGCGCTTCACCCCTTGGTGAAACGATGTCAGGACGTTCTAAGAAAAACTTCCTGGACTCATGGTGCCGTCTTGAAGCGCGGGTCGTCGAAGACGAATGGTTCGCGCTCCCCGAGCCAGACTTTGTAGATGTCGTAGTTGGTCTTGATCGCTTCCTCGAGCATCGCCTTCCACGGCCGGTCGGTGACGGCGAGGACGCCGGTATTTGCGCGCTCGCCATCGAAACCCTGGAACCAACGGCCCGTGACGGATTGATCGACCAGCGTGAACCACTCGATGCCAATGACGAACCCAGTCGCGGCGCTTTGCTCGACGTAGTTGCGATACGCCAGCCCGCGTTCCTGCTGGCTGGTGACTTCGCGCCCGCCGCTCAGTCCGCTCTCGCGTGAGGCGGACCAATAGAATTCGCTGAGCATCATCGGGCGCCCGCCGGTCCATTCGTAGATGCGGCGGAGGAAGGCCTTATCGATTCCGTTGGTGTAATAGTTGAACGACATGACATCGAGATACTTGCCGGCGATGCGGCAGAGTTGCTCCTTATTGATCGTGCCGGGCTGAAGCCGGCAGCCGATGAGCAGGTGATTTGGGTCATGGCGGCGGAAGGCTTCGGTGACGAGGCGGAAGTATTCTTCGAGAAAGATGCCGGTAAATTCCTGCACGTCGGCTTTTGCGTCCGGCGATTCCACCGGGAGAACGGTGTCGTGCAATTCATCGAAGCTCGCGGCGTGCAGGGCCCATGCGGTGTTGAAGGCACTCGTGGTTTTGTATTTCTCCGTCAGCCACTGCACGAAGCGGCGCTTGCAGGCGTAGGTGCCTTTGAGCGTCGGGAGGATGTGCGGGATGTTTTCGTAGATCGGTTCGTTGACGATGAAGTAGCCGATGAGCAACGGGTCGCCGGCCCGCGCGGGCAGAGACTTCGCGAGGTTGGCCTCGATTTGCGTCCGCGTCTTTTCATCGAATGGATCAAACGTCTCGCCGATGCTCGGCAGGCGCGCGATGCCATTCCATTCGCTCAGCGGCAGCGACGCCACGCTCGGAAATTGCGCCGCTTTCCACGCCTGCTCGCCGCCGCTGGAAAAAGCGCCGATGGAATTGAAGCCCCACCTGCGCATGCGCGCGATCATGCGCTCCGCATAGGTCTCGCTGGAGTATGGCTGGACGGATTTGCGAATCATGTTCGCGAGATGAAATGAGAAGACCGCGCCGCCCTCGCCTTTTTTGAAAGCGCTTTCGAACTCACCCGTGCGCGGCGGCAACCATTCGTAAGCGGACTCGCGGCCCTTCACGAGCGTGTAGTCCTCATTGGGATTTGCGGAGCAAAGGCCAAGGTGAAAAAAGGCATTTCCCGCCGGATTCACGAGCAGCCAGCGCCCGCCTTTTTTTTCGCCGTGGAAAAAACCGGTCGCGTGCAAGCCGAGCTTTTCGCCACTGCCCGGCAGGCCGCCGAAGGCATCGAGTGCCGGTGGATGCAGGCTCGCGAGCCATGTCTGTTCGGCTTCGATGTCGGCCTTCAATTCGCCGAGGCTCTTTACTTTGCCCGGCCAGTCTTCGCGGGTCGATTGCCCGAACATATCCACGAGCGGTCGCGCCCTGGCCTCGGCGCCAGAAAGGCGAATGACAAACGCGAGTTCGCTGCGGTTCGGCTCGAAAGGCGTGTGCGATCGCCAATTGAAGATCGACCAATTCCATTCGCGGTTGTCGGTGAGTTGTTGAAAGGTGAACTCCGGCACCTGCACTTCGAGGCTGCGGCCTTCGTAGTTCGTTATCCGCAGCGCCGGTGCATGTCCTTGGAAGAGATGCGGCGTGGCTGGCTTCTCCTTGGGAAACTCCGCCTCCTGGTCGCCGATCTTCCAATGCCCGCCTTGATTGAAAGCGATCGGGATGTGCATCTCGACGGCGACGGATTTCACATCGGCCGGGACATGCGCGAATTTCACGAGCAGTCGGCCATCGTCGCCGAGCGCGAGGTCGAGTTGCGCGCCTTCATCGTATTTCAAAATGGCGGTCTTACCCGATGGCGTCTTCTCGCCGAGTTTGTGCGCGGGTTTTTGTTCGGCGTTGAGCAGCACCGGATATTCGAGCGTGAACTTCCCGAGACTGCCGGCGTCGAGTTCCAGTCCCTCATTTGTAAATCGCGGCTCGGCAGCGGAGAGGCTGGTGAAGAAGCAGACGGCGAGGAGGAGCAGGAATGTTTTCATGGCGCGCGGACATAGCGTTTCTACTTTTGAATTTCAGTCCACTCTTTAAGAATCCGGCTTCCCCGCGGAGCGTGTTCAAGCCAGCATCCGCTCGCCGCCTCGAATGGAACGAGACGGTTTTCCCAATCCCGCTCCCATGACAACGACATCGATCCATCGCCTGCTGCTGCTGCTCGCCGCCGCGCTCCCGCTGCTCACTATCCCGCTCCGTGCGGTCGATGCCGCGCCCGGTTTGGCCGCGCAACTGCAACCGTTTGTGGACAGCCGCACGCTTGCCGGAGCGGTGACGCTCGTGGCCACTGCCGACAAAGTGCTCGACCTCTCAGTCGTTGGCTTCGCCGATGTCGAGGAGAAGAAGCCGATGAGCACAGACGCGATTTTCTGGATCGCGTCGCAATCCAAGTCGATCACCGCCGCCGCGCTGATGATGCTCGTCGATGAGGGCAAAGTGAACGTGGACGATCCAGTGGAAAAATATCTGCCGGAGTTCAAAGGGCAGATGGTCGCGGTCGAGAGTGACGCCGATCACATGTTGCTGAAAAAGCCGGCGCATCCGATCACCGTGAAAAACATTCTCAGCCACACGAGCGGACTGCCTTTTAAATCTCCGATGGAACAGCCGACGCTCGATCTGCTGCCGCTCGCGGTGCGCGTGAAGAGCTACGCGATGCTGCCCCTGCAGTTCGAGCCGGACAGCAAGTATCAGTATGCCAACGCGGGCATCAACACCGCGGGTCGGATCATCGAAGTCGTCAGCGGAATGGATTACGAAAGATTCCTCGATGAGCGGCTACTCAAGCCGCTCGGAATGAAGGACACGAGTTTCTGGCTCGACGATGAGCAGGTGAGGCGACTGGCCAAATCTTACAAAGCCAACGCGGACAAATCCGACCTCGAGGAAACGACGGTCGCACAACTCAAGTATCCGCTCGACGATAGTGAGCGCGAGCCGATGCCCGCAGGCGGACTTTTTTCCACGGCGAGCGACGTCGCGCGCTTCTGCCAGATGATTTTGAACAACGGCGAATTTGAGGGCAAACGCTACCTTTCCGAGGCGGCAGTGAAACAGATGACCAGCCGGCAAACGCCCGAGGGGATGAAGGAAGGATACGGCTTCGGCTGGTCCACGAATGGCGAGACCTGCGGCCACGGCGGCGCCTACAGCACGAATATGTCGATCGATCGGAAGCTCGGCCTGATCACGGTTTTCATGGTGCAAAATGCGGGCTGGCGGAGTGATGACGGCAAGAAGATCCAGCCGGCGTTTCAGAAAGCGGCGGTCGAGGCTTTTGGAAAGTAGCGTCGCCCCAGTCATTCTGAGCGCAGGCGAAGAATCCCGTGGAATCACCAGTCGTCACCGCTCTTGAAAGCGGCGGGGTTCTTCGACTCCGTTCCGCGCCACTTTCACCCCTCGCGGAACTCCGCTCAGAATGACGATGGTTTTTGAGAACCCCTGCTCCTCATGACCCTCTGGCCACAGAACTACGACCCGCTCGGCAATCCGTGGCTCTCGACAGCGGTCGCCGCGGTGCCGGTCGTCGTGTTGCTGGGTTTCATCGCTCTGCTGCATATCCGCATTCACATCGCAGCCCTCGTGGGCTTGATCGTCGCGCTGGTGATCGCGGTCGGCATTTACAAAATGCCCGCCGATGTGGCCGCGGCGACGACCGTCTATGGCGCGGCATTTGGGCTTTTCCCCATCGGCTGGATCATCCTCAACGTCATCTTCCTCTATCAACTCACCGTGCAGCGCGGGCTCTTCGCGGTGTTGCGCGACAGCCTCGCGCGAGTTGCACCGGACCCGCGTATTCAGGTCATCCTCATTGCGTTTTCGTTCGGTGCCTTCCTTGAAGGCATGGCCGGATTTGGCACGCCCGTGGCCATCACCGCAGCGATTCTGATTCAGCTTGGATTCAAGCCGCTCCACGCCTCCGGCCTCGCGCTCATCGCCAATACCGCGCCGGTCGCGTTCGGCTCGCTTGGCATTCCCATCACCACGCTCGAACTCGTGACCGGACTCGACGTCCACCAAGTCTCCGCCATGGTCGGCCGGCAACTGCCCTTCTTTTCGTTCCTGATTCCATTCTGGATCGTCGCGGCGTTTGCGGGGTGGCGCGCGATGCTCGGCATCTGGCCCGCCGCGCTGACCGCGGGCCTCAGCTTCGCCGTGCCGCAGTTCCTCGTCTCGAATTACCACGGCCCGTGGCTCGTGGACATCATCGCCGGGGCCTGCTCCCTCGCCGCGACCGTGCTGCTCCTGCGCTGGTGGAAGCCGAAAACGATTTGGAAATTCGAGGCCGCCACGACGGATGACACGCCGCACATTCCGGTGGCGCACGGCACACGCCGCGTCCTTCAAGCGTGGATGCCGTGGGTGATTCTCACCGCCTTCATCCTCTGCTGGGGCCTGCCGCCGACGAAGACCGCGCTCGACGGAATCGCGGCGCCGAAATTCGCCGTGCCTCACCTCCATCAGGTCGTGCAACGGATGCCGCCCGTCGTCCCCGCAGATGCCACACCCGAGCCTGCCGAGTTCAAGCTCAACTTCCTCTCCGCCACCGGCACCGGCATTCTCTGCGCCGCCCTCGTCGCCGGACTGCTGATGGGCTGTTCTCCCGGTGTCATGCTTCGCACTTACGCGCACACGATCTGGCGCGTCCGCTATTCGCTGCTCACCATCGCGGCCATGCTGGCGCTCGGCAACGTCACCAAATACTCCGGCACCGACGCCACGCTCGGACTCGCCCTCGCCCGCACCGGCACGCTTTATCCCTTCTTCGGGACGCTCCTCGGGTGGCTTGGCGTCGCGCTGACCGGCTCGGACACCGCGTCGAATGTCCTCTTCGGCAGTCTGCAAAAAATCACCGCGCAGCAACTCGGCATCAGTCCGATTCTCATGGGCGCGGCGAATAGTTCCGGCGGCGTCATGGGCAAAATGGTGGACGCACAGAGCATCGTCGTCGCGAGCACCGCCACGAACTGGTACGGCCACGAAGGCGCAATCCTCCGCTACGTTTTCTGGCACAGCCTCGCCCTCGCCGTGCTCATGGGCGTGCTCGTCTATTTGCAGGCCTACGTCGCGCCGTTCACCGAGATGGTGGTGAAATAGAGAGACGCTCACGGGCAAATCTAGCTGCCCGAAGCGCTGTTACAAGGCGCTGAAAACTACGAGCGCGCTCGACGTATCTTGACGAAGTATGGATGCTAAATCCGTGCCTGCTTCACTTCCACCACTCACGGTTATCGCTCTCCAAAAGGAAGCTCGATCCTTCGCCATCGCTGAATCTCAGTACGCGGAGCAGAGTTTGTTCGGGGTCAC
>JBBSDS010000200.1:0-9665 GCA_038240495.1 Chthoniobacterales bacterium
AACATGCTCGACCTCCTCACCCACCGCGAACAAATCCAAAAACAGGCAACCGCCGAGCTTGGCCGCCGGTTCCAGGAGTTCGACATAAACTGCATCGCCGTGCTCATCGGCCGGCCCGAGTCGGGCCGCATCCTTCCCGGTGCCGTCGATCCGATCGAGACGCTTTTCGATCAGCTCCGCGCCCGCCGCCTCGCACAAGAGCAGCGCGAAACGTACGGCAAACAGCAGGAGGCCGCCCAGCATTTGAAAGAACTCCGGCAGGCCGAAGCGGCGGCGGAAAAGCAACGCGAACTCACCCAGTCGCATATCGAAATCGAAGTCTCCGCCAACCGCGGCGAAGCGCAGCTCGCCGAGGCTCAGCGGCTCGCGAAGCGCGAGGTCGCCCTGGCCGACGGCCACGCGCAATCGCAGAAACTTGTCGGCGAGGGCGACGCCTCGCGCATTTCGCAGACCGGTCTCGCGGAGGCGGCGGTCTTCTTGCAAAAAATCAAGGCCTACGGTGACGCTCGCCTCTTCGCGCTCAATCACATGTCCACCGAGTTCAGCAAGAGCGCGCAGCCGCTGGTCCCGGAGCGCGTCTTCATCTCCGGAGGCAAGGAGGGCGAAGGAAATGCCCTCGGCCTGGTCAGCACGCTCCTCTCATTGCTCGTTTCGGAAAAAGGCGGCATCGAAATCGCCGCGGGCAAACCCGAGTTGGCGGAGCTGGAGAAAGTGATTTCCGATGCGCAGGTGAAACAGGCCGGCGCAAAGGGCGGGAAACCTGCGTCTGGGAAGCCTTAGGCGGACGGACTGGCATTCAAAACCAGTGTCTTCCTGAGCTGTATCCATGCGGTTCAAGAGGCTTCTTCTTAACGCAGAGGCGCAGAGAGATTGCAGACTTTTCCGCACTCACCAAAAAGTGAGCGGCGTTTCTTCTTCTCTGCGGCCTCTGCGCCTCTGCGTTAAGATCAAAACAAACTGCATGGTTACGGCTAAAAACTCAAAAGGCGTGTCATCCCGAGCAGAGTTCCGTCGGGGGCGGGGGCGGGACGGAACGCAGTCGAAGAGCCTGTCCTGAGCTTAACAAAGGAATCCCGGCGCTTCCGTGCGACGTCGAAGGTGCCTGTGCGGGATCCTCCGACCGCGCTACGCCCACCTTTCCGCCTCCGCTCCGCTCAGGATGACTCCCATTTGAGACTTAACCGACCCCACGATGCCGCAGCCGATCGACGACGACGGCGGCGATAATGATCACGCCGGTGACGATTTCCTGAACCCAATTCGCGAGGTTCATTTTCGTGCAGCCATTGGCGACCACCGTCATGATCAAGGCTCCGATGAGTGAACCGAAGACACTCCCCTCGCCGCCGTTTAAGCTCGCTCCGCCGATGACCACGGCGGCAATCACGGCGAGTTCGAGGCCGTTCGCCGTGGTGGGATCGCCGACGGTGAGATAGGAAAACTGCAGCACGCCCGCGATGCCCGCAAACGCGAGGCCGACGATGTAGATGAGCAGTTTCGTACGCCGGACCGGCACGCCGCACAGCCGCGCGGTCTGTTCATTTGAGCCAATCGCGAAGACGTGCCGGCCGAAGCGCGTGTAACGCAACAGCGCGCCGACGAAGAGCGTGAGGACGATCATGAGCCAAACGCCCGGCGGAAAAATCATCCATCGGTTTTTAGGACCGAGGCTTTGCAGCAGATCGTTCAGCCACGTCGATGGCGCGGCGACCATCGTCTCGCTGGCGAGTCCTTTGGCCGCGCCACGCAGTGCGCCCCACATACCGAGTGTGACGATGAATGGCGTAAGATTCAGCCGTGTGATGAGCGCGCCGATAAGCGCGCCGCACACCGCACCAACGCCGACGCCACCGAGCGCGGCGAGCACCGGCGGGACGTGGTGCTGCAACATCAGCGCGATGGCAACGGTGCAAAGCGCGATGTTCGAGCCGATGGAAAGGTCGATCCCGCCCGAGATGATAATCAGCGTCATCCCCAGCGCGGCGGTCCCGACGACGGCCGTTTGCAGCAGCATGATTTGGAAATTGTCTGGCGTGAGAAAAGTGCGCGGGCGCAGAAACGCGAAGAGCCCGACGACGAAGGCGAGGCCGACCACGGAGCCAAGCTTCGACCAGAGCGCCGACCAATCGGCACGGTTCTCCGCGCTCACGCGGCCTCCTTTGTGGCGGTCGCTTCGAGCATGATTTCGTGTTCGTTGATTTCAGAAACGGGCCGCGCCGGATGCAACCGGCCTTTGCACATGACGGCGATGCGGTCGCAGACGCCGAGCAATTCCGGCAGGTAACTGCTGACGATGAGCACGGCATTTCCGGCGCAGGCCAGTTCGTCGATGAGTTGATAGATCTGCGCCTTCGAGCCGACGTCGATGCCGCGTGTCGGTTCGTCGAGGAGGAGCACATCGACGCCGTGGTGGAGCAATCGCGCGATGGCGACCTTTTGCTGATTGCCGCCTGAAAGCTCACTGACCGCCTGCTGCGGCTCACGGCACCGAATGGCCAGCCTGCCAATCCACTGGCTGCTCGCTGCGACCTGTGCGGACGGCTTGACCACGGACGCGAGGCTCGAAAGCGTGATGTTGTCCGCAATGCTGAGCGAGAGCGCTAGGCCTTCCATTTTGCGATCCTCGCTGACCATGCCAAGGCCGCGCGACCATTGCCGCGCGGGCGACGCAGGGCCAAGGTGCGCTTTCAATTTGATGCGCCCGCTGCGCACCGGATCGAGGCCAAAAATCGCCCGCAACAATTCCGTGCGCCCCGCGCCGATCAGCCCGGCGATGCCGAACACTTCCCCGCGATGCAGCGTGAGCGAGGCGTTGGCGGGCTTCACCGGCCCGGCAAGCTCGGAGAGTTCGAGCACCGCTTCACCCCGATTGCGAGCGGAACGCGGATACAGGTCGGACACGTCACGCCCAACCATCAACGCGATGATTCGCTCATTCGTCGTCTCCGCGGTTTCGCCGGAGCCGACGCTTTTGCCATCGCGCAAGACGGTGAAACGGTCGCTGAGGGCGCGGACTTCCTCGAGGAAATGCGAGATGTAGATGATCCCGAGTCCCTGCGTTTTCAGCCGCCGCACCAGCTCGAAAAGGCGCTCGATGTCGTTCCGCGCCAGACTGCTCGTTGGTTCATCGAGCACGAGCATCCGCGCGCCGACGGCAACGGCGCGGGCGATCTCCACGAGCTGCTGCTCGGCGATCGAAAGCTTGTGTACCGGCGTCTCCGGCGCAATGTCCGCGCGTCCGAGTTGCGCCATCGCCACGACGGCGCGGCGCCGGACTTCGGCCCATTTCACAAATGGTCCGGTGGTCGGCTCCGTGCCGAGGACGATGTTTTCCATCACTGTCAAATGCCGGGCGAGCGAGAGTTCCTGGTAGATCATCGAGACGCCTGCCTGGCGCGCGTCGAGCGGGTGCATGGGCACGTACGGTCCACCGTTGAGCCACATGCGGCCTTTGTCGGGTCGGTGCGCGCCGGAGAGCACTTTCATCAGCGTGCTTTTGCCCGCGCCGTTCTCGCCGACGAGCGCCAGCACTTCGCCCGCGCGCACCGTAAGATCCACGCCATCGAGCGCCACGGTCGCGCCGAATCGTTTCCGCACGCCTTCCATGCGCAACAGTTCCGCGGCCATGCGCTATTTCAGCAAATCCTGAATCTCCGGCGTATGGAGATTCTCCGGTGTGATCAGCGCCACGCCGCTGTCCACGTTCTCCGGCACCTTTTCGCCACGCAGCGTGGCCACCATCGTCTTCACGGCTTCGTAGCCCATCTTCGTCGGATTCTGCGCGATCAGCGCGTTGATCTCGCCTTTCTTCAAAGCCTCGACCAGCGGACCGGATGTGTCGAAGCCGACGAACTTCGCTTTGCCCGCGAGGTTGTTTTGCCGGAGCGCCAGGAGCATACCGAAGGTCAGCGATTCGTTTGAGCAAAAGATGCCATCGGCCTCGCGGATTTGGTCGATGATATTGAGCGCGGTGGTTTGGGCTTCGCTCGCGGTCGCGCCGCCGTAGCGATTCTCGACAAGCATTTGCATGTCGGGACTTTTCTTCATCACTTCGAGGAAGCCGGCCTCGCGCTCGGTCGTGCTCGCGGAGCCTTCCATGTAGCGCAGCAGCACCACCTTGCCTTTGCCGCCGAGCAGCTTCACCAGTTGCTCGCCGGCCATCTGTCCGCCGAGCTTGTTGTTCGTCCCGACGAAACTGACGAAGTCTTTGCCGACCTCCCCTTTCAGCGCGGAGTCGATGATGACAACGGGAATCTTTTTCTCCACTGCGCCGCGCACCGGGCGCAGCAGTGCGTTGTCATCCAGTGGCGCGAGCACGATGCCGTTTACGCCTTCGGAGACGAACTGCTCGACGATGGCGATCTGCTGCGCCCGATCATTTTCCTTGAGCGGACCTTTCCACAAAATGTTGATGCCGAGTTCCGCGCCCGCCTTGCGCGCGCCCGCTTCGATGGATTTCCAAAAGACGTGCGTCGTGCCCTTGGGGATCACCGCGAGGCTCTGCCTTCCGGTCGCTTGTTTGGAATCCGTGGCGGTCTCAGGCGATTGGTTGCAGCCGGAGAAAACAAAACCCGCGAGGCCCGCTATGCAGATAACGATAAAGGGGTTGGGGTGGAGATTGGTTCGAGCCATGGCATCGTGGGGGGAATCGCTGAGAGGTATCAACTCACACGCGATCCGGCAATAGAAGCTCCGCCATTGACACGCCTCCTTGCTCCCGCGCATTGCTTTACGCGCATCGCCGGACCAAGGCAGGCAAGGCGTTTCCCTCGCTGATCGCATTTCCGAAATGAAGTCTGAATTTCCCAATCACTACGCGGTGCTCGACCTCGACCGACGATGCACCGGAGAGGCGATTCGCGCAGCGTACCGGCGCCTGACGAAACGGCATCACCCCGATATCAATTCCGCGTCGTGCGAGTCCACCGAGCGAACTCGGGAACTGAATGCAGCGCACGAAATTCTCGGTGATCCGGTAAAGCGCCGCGCCTACGACCGCGAGCTCGCCGCCGACGGTTCCCCAGCTCCGTCTGCGGGACGGAGGAAGATCGAGCGCAATATCGCGAAAGACGTGCGGTTACGAATTGAAGACTTCATTCGTGGAGCGACACTCCAAGTTCACGTCAACGATCCCGCGAACCCAGACGGCGCGGAAACCTATTCGCTCGTTGTGCCGCCGGAGACGGCGCCGGGGACGCGTTTTCGTCTCCCGCGTTGTGGTCCGTTCGAGGGCGGCTTCGTGCAAGTGCGCCTCCGCGTGCTGCCGGGTGCGCGCTTCAAGCCGCGCGGCTCTGACCTCCGCAGCGAGTTGCGAATCAATGCCCGGCGCGCGGCACAAGGCGGCACTGAAATGATGGCGGGAGCCACCGGCGCGCCTCTCCGGCTGTCGATTCCGCCTGGCGTCTCGCGCGGCGAAATCCTGCGCATCCCCGGCGAAGGCTTGCCCAAGCCGAGGGGCGGGCGCGGAGACCTGCTGGTGCGCATCACTTATCGCCCAGAGGTCCGAGTCTCGCGAGGACGTGCCTGATGAGCGTCGAGATGATGAGCGGCTGGCGTAGGATGCTTCTTGACGTGTACCCGGAACCGGCCCAACGCTCATTGCACTATGAGCGCGAACGATGCCGATCTATACGAAGGCTCGCTTCACCGGGAAGCAGAGCGGGGTACGGACACGAAGGTTTTTAAGGTGCCGGGCGGCAGACCTAATGAGATCTGCGTTATTCCAAAGCACCTGCCCTTTGCGAAGTATCGAGGCAAGGATGGCGCGAAGGATATCGCCGACGAGAAGAAGCTCGCTGGTTACGATTTTTACAAAGCGGGCACCGCCGAGTCGGGTGTCGTCGCACTCTGCCCCAAGCGGACGAGCACCAGCGCCGCGGTCGATGTCTATGAGATCGTCGCCGGGACTACGAGACCGGAGGAGTTGACGGCGAGCTATTGCGCGAGCGTGGAAAAGTCCGGTAAGTGCGTGGCGAAGTTCAAGCAAACCGACAACCAGTTCACGACGACCAGCACCGCAGCGATCCTCGGTTACTATCATGTCGCGCGGGCGCTTGGGGACATCTGCGAGATAAAGCCAGCGGTGCTTCGCACGATGGATATCGAGCAGCACAAGAAGGTGGTGCATCTCGCTTCCGAGTTAGGAGTCCACGGGACAATCGCAAAGAGTTGGGGACTATTTAACCAATACTACTCGAACCCCAAGGGTTCCGGTGTGGCGAGCACTCTCTTTACCTCCGACTTCACACAGATCTACGGCGCGCTGCTGGAGAATACGACCGGCGAGGAAAACTATGCGGAGTGGTTGAATGTCGGCTCTAATCTCAGTTCGACGCATGCCTTCCAACGCATGGCCGATTCCCGTTCAGCTCCAGCCATCCTTGGCTCAAAGGCTTTCACCCAAAGCAATGTCCAGGCGCTGGTCGGGATGCGGGACATGAGTGAGTTGATCCTTCTCGACTACCTACTCTCGCAGTCTGATCGACTGACCGGCGGCAACATCAGCGACTATAGCTTCACTTACTATCTCGACGGTGGGAAAGTGAAGTCCACCAAGGCATCCAAGACCTCGGACATTCCGCCGGGCGCGCCCACGGTCACTGTTAAGAAACTTACGATCAAGGACACCGATGCAGGACTGCTGAACTCGAATGTCTTTGAGCAAAAAGGCTATCTCTCGCAGATCCACCACATGCACCCGGGCACCTATGACGGTCTCCAGATACTCGCGCAGAAGTGGAATGATGATCCGACGGTCAAACAGTTCTTTCATCGCGAGTGTGCCTTCAGCAACAGCCAACTAACTCGCTTCGAGAAGTATCTCCACAATGCGGCGACTACGCTGCGCAGTCGCAAGGACAGCGGCACCCTGCACCTCGATCTCGATCTCGATGAGTATTTTCAAGGCACGGACTCGAAGCCACCCGTCTCGCAGATCGCGGGCTCTGTGGGTCGCTGGGAAAATGGAGCTGCCAATCAGACAGCCGATGTCGAGACCGTGCAACGTCTCCTCGAAACCACTGCCCGGATTTTGCACGCTGCGGAACTCGACCCCAAGGGCGTCGATGGAAAGATTTCGCGACCTCCGGCAAACTCCGGCACCGTGAAGGCGATCGAGGCCTTACAAAGTCGCTTCGCCATCTCGACGACCGGACTTATTGAGCCGGCAAGTCAGACCTGGGGAGCGCTCTTGAAAGCCGCTGGCGAAACGCCGGCAGTCCCGTGAGCTTCGCTCGATAAGAACGTTCTGAGGACACTCGTAGGAACTGGGTAACCGTGACTAACCGTCGCGCCCATTAGTGCGCGTCTCGACCCATCGAGCCCAGAGCCAGCAAAGATCCGAGAGGCGGTTTAGATAGCGAATGATTTCGGCGTTTACCGGCGCGCCGGCTTCGCTGAGCGCGACGACGCCTCTTTCAGCACGGCGGCAGACGGTTCGTACCACGTCGAGGGCCGCGGAGCCCAGGGTCGCACCGGGCGTGGCCCAGCCGTGGTAATTGATGCGATGGTTCTTCTCCAGGTCATCAATGATCGCGGTGAGCCCATCGACCATGGCCGCCTCGACATACTTGTAGCCTCCCTTGGCATAGCGTTCGCGATCCTCGGGAGCGACAGCGAGTTCGCCCATGAGGATCACGAGTTCCTTTTGGATCGCGAGCACGGCATCAGCGACGCAGGGCTCGCCCACAGTCGCGCGGACCAATCCCAGCGCGGCATTGAGTTCATCGACGGTGCCGTATGCGGAAACGCGCGCGTCGGTCTTGGAGACCCGCCGACCATACATCAGCGCGGTCGTGCCATCGTCGCCGGTCTTGGTCGCGATGCTCATATTCGTGAGGTGTCAGATAACGAAAAGGGGCGGCTGGTAGCCGCCCCTTTCGTGAGTGGTTTTCGGTTCGGGGCTGGCGATTAGCCGAGCGCGGGCTCGGGCTCGGGGCTGCCTTCCAATTCGCCGCCGAGATGATCGCCAATGTTGATGATCTTGATGTCGCGGTGGATCGGGAAGCCGGTGCCGGCCGGGATGAGGTGGCCCATGATGACGTTCTCCTTGAAGCCGCGGAGATGATCGATGCGGCCGAGGGTCGCAGCTTCGGTGAGGACGCGCGTGGTATCCTGGAACGATGCGGCGCTGATGAACGAGTCCGTTTCGAGCGAAGCCTTGGTGATGCCGAGCAGCACCGGGACAGCTTCGGCGGGCTTGCCACCTTTTTCTTCGACGGCCTTGTTCTCGTTTTCAAAGGTGAGACGGTCGATCTGGTCGCCCCAGAGGAGCGAAGTGTCGCCGGGCTCCGTGACCTTCACCTTGCGCAGCATCTGCCGAACGATGATCTCGATGTGCTTGTCGGAAATCTCGACGCCCTGGAGGCGATAGACTTCCTGCACTTCGTTGACCATGTGCTCCTGAAGTTCCTGTGGGCCGCAGACGTCGAGGATGTCGTGCGGAGGCACGGGACCGTCGGTGAGCTGCTGACCCTTCTTCACGAAGTCGCCCTTGAAGACGATGATGTGCTTGTTCAGCGGCACGAGATGCTCTTCCTCGGCGCCGGTGTCGGGATCGGTGACGATGATCTTGCGCTTCGCGCGAACTGCGCCGCCGATCTCGACGATGCCGTCGATCTTGGCGATTTCCGCGGCGTCTTTTGGACGGCGAGCCTCGAAGAGTTCGGCCACGCGTGGCAGACCGCCCGTGATGTCCTTGGTCTTCGCGACTTTGCGCGGGGTCTTGGCGAGGAGCTGGCCGGCCTGCACTTTCTTACCTTCGCCGACGGCGACGTGCGCCCCGGCAGGAATCGAGTAGCTGGCGATAACTTCCTTCGTCTTCTCGTCCACGAGGACGATCTGCGGGTGCAAGTCTTCTTTGTGCTCGATGACGACAGTGCCCATGACGCCGGTGGCTTCATCGACCTCTTTCTTCACGGTGACGCCCGCGATCATGTCGCGGAACTCCACCTTGCCGGCCTTCTCAGTCAGAATCGGGACGTTGTGCGGATCCCACTGGGCGAAGGTTTCGCCCTTCTTGACATGCGCACCGTCGGCGACCGCGATGGTCGTGCCGACGACGATGTTGTAACGCTCGACTTCGCGACCGTCCTTGGCGTGCAGCGTCACGCTGCCGTTCTTGTTCAGGACGATCCAATGGCCTTCGAGGTTCTGCACAGCCTTGAGGTCGTTGAAGCGGATGTCGCCATCGTTCTTCGCCTTGATGATCGGCTGCTTGAAGGTGCCGGATGCGACGCCACCGATGTGGAACGTGCGCATTGTAAGCTGCGTACCGGGCTCGCCGATGGACTGCGCGGCGATAATACCGACCGCTTCCCCGAGCTTGACCATGAGGCCAGTCGCGAGATTGCGGCCGTAGCACTTGGCGCAAACGCCACGCTTCGATTCGCAGGTCAACACCGAGCGAATCTTGAGCTGCTCGACGCCGACCTTTTCGATGGCCTGCGCGGTCAATTCCTCGATCAGTTGATCCTTCTTGATGATGGCCTTTCCGGTCACGGGATCCTTGACGGTTTCGCAAGTCACGCGACCGTTGATGCGAGTCACGAGATCGACGACTTCTTCGTCACCTTCGTAGATTGGCTTGACGATGATGCCATTGACGGTGCCGCAGTCGGGTTCGTTGATGATGACGTCCTGCGACGCATCGACGAGCTTGCGGGTGA
>JBBSDS010000201.1:0-9647 GCA_038240495.1 Chthoniobacterales bacterium
AAAGGTCGGTGGGATTAAGGCGAACAATGATTTCCCCGTCGAGTTCCTGCTCGAAAACGTGACCATTCAAAACAACCTCATCGAGGCGGCCAGCGATTTCGGCGTGGAGAAACTGCTCTTTCTTGGGAGTTCGTGCATCTACCCGAAATTCGCGCCGCAGCCGATTTCCGAAGACTCGCTCTTGACCGGGGCGCTCGAGCCGACCAACGAGGCATACGCTCTGGCAAAAATCGCGGGGATCAAACTCTGCCAGGCCTATGCTCGGGAATACGGGCGGAATTTCCTCAACGCCATGCCGACGAATCTCTACGGTCCCGGCGACAATTTCGACCTGAACACGTCGCACGTCCTGCCCGCGCTGCTGCGCAAGGTGCATGAGGCGAAGGCGCGCGGCGAGGCGACCATCCCGGTGTGGGGCACGGGCACGCCGCGGCGCGAATTTTTGCACGTCGATGACCTCGCTGGCGCCTGCCGTTTTCTCCTCGAAAACTACAATGCGCCCGACGTCGTCAATGTCGGCTTTGGCTCGGATGTGACGATTCGCGAACTCGTCGAACTGATCTGCGACGTCGTGGGATTCCGCGGGGAGCTGGTCTTCGATGCCACGAAGCCCGACGGGACGCCGCGCAAACTGCTCGATACGACGAAGTTGACCGGGCTGGGCTGGCGGCCGCGCATCCCCCTGCGGGAAGGCATTCGGCAAACCTACGAATGGTATTGTCGGGAGCGGGTGGAGCTGTAAAATAACCGCATGGAATGTGGTGCGACGGAAACCTCAAACGCGAGCGCCGGAAATGCGCGGGCTCACGCGGGGCGGAACGCGGATTTGCGCGACGATTACGCGGACCTCGAAGAGCAGGTGCGCGACCGCACCGCGCAATTGGAGCACATGGCGACGATCGTGGAGGCTTCCGTGGATGCGATCGTCAGTTCGGATCTTGCGGGCGCCATCGTCAGTTGGAACAAGGCGGCGGAGACGATTTTTGGTTACTCGGCCGAGGAAATGATCGGGCAGACGAGCTACGTGATCACGCCGCCGGATCGGGAGGAAGAGGCGCGCAAGATCAAGGAGCGGGCCCGCCGTGGCGAGCGGGTCGAGTATTTGGAAACGGTCCGCGTGGCGCGGAGCGGTGAATTGATCGAAGTGGCGATGTCCATCTTTCCGCTGCGCGACGCCGACGGCAGGGTGATCGGAACGTCGGCCGTGGTCCGCGACATCCGCGAGCAGAAGAAGGCGGAGCGCCGACTGCGGGCGATGTCGGGGCGGCTTTTGAGGCTCCAGGATGAAGAGCGGCGCCGCTTTGCTCGGGATCTGCACGACGCCACGGCGCAGTCGCTCGCCGCTCTGTCGATCAATCTCGCGCTGCTCCAGAAGAGTGGCGGTTCTGCGCCGCCCGAAAAGCGCGTGGCGTGGGTGGCGGACAGCGTTGCGCTAGCCGAGAATATCGCGCGGGAATTGCGGACCCATGCCTACCTCCTGCACCCGCCGCTGCTGGATGAACGCGGATTGCCGGCGGCGCTGCGATGGTTTGTGGAAGGCTTTGCCGCGCGCAGCGGGATCGCGGTCGATCTCGTGATCGCTCCCACCATCGGACGCCTCCGCGATCAAGTGGAACTCACCATTTTTCGCGTGGTGCAGGCGAGCCTGTCCAACGTGCATCGGCACGCCAAAAGCCCGACGGCGCAAGTCCGTCTCGACCGTGCCGACGGCTGGATCACGCTCGAAGTTCGCGACGCCGGTTGCGGCATTTCCGGCGACGTCAATGAACTGGTCGGGGTCGGCGTCGCCGGCATGCGGGAACGCGTGGCGCCCCTTGGCGGCACGCTCACAATTGAATCCAATCAATCGGGAACCGCCGTCATCGCAAAAATTCCGGACCCATGAACGAGACGGCACCGACACGTATTCTACTGGTGGATGACCACGAAGTGGTGCGGCGCGGCTTGCGAGCGCTGCTCGAGACGCATCCTGGCTGGGTGGTCTGCGGAGAGGCTGCGGATGGCCGCACGGCGGTGCGCCTCGCACGCTCGCTGGTTCCGCACATCGTCGTCATGGACCTGATCATGCCCGAATTGAACGGCTTGGAAGCGACGCGGCAGATTTTAGACAAGGACCGTCAGGTCCAGATTCTCGTCCTGTCGATGCATGAATCCGACCAGGTCGTGCGCGAGGTGCTTGCCGCCGGGGCGCGGGGTTACGTTTTGAAATCCGATGCCGGGCGCGATCTCGTCGCGGCGATCGAGGCTCTGCTGCGCGGACGGCCATTTTTTACGTCGCGAGTAGCCGCCAACATCCACGAGCTGGAGTTTAAGGCGCGCCCCGGTCGGAGAGCTTTCAAGCCGCTCGGGCAATTGACCGCGCGCGAGCGTGAAGTCTTGCAGCTACTCGCCGAGGGCAGGACGAACAAGGAGGTCGGCCATTTGCTCGGGATCAGCGTCAAGACGGCGGAAACGCATCGGGCGCGGGTCATGCGCAAGTTGTCGGTCGATTCGGTCGCGGACCTGGTGCGCTACGCGATTCGCAATGGGTTCATCGCGGCGTGATTCGCGGAAAAAATACCCACAACTCACCATAGGCAGAGGCATCCGAGCATGCGACCGTGGACGCCAATTAGGTATGACCACTGAAAGGGTGCGCGGTTATTGCGCGCGATGTCGCCATCAACAAATCTTCGAGAAAAGCCACCTTCATCACGGCTTTCACTTCCTGCTTTCCGTGCTCACCTGCGGCCTTTGGCTGGTGAGCTGGATTTCGATTTGCATCGGCCATCGCTACCGTCCGTGGCGCTGCGTGCAATGCGGCTGGCACAAACCGCGGTTTACCCATCGTCTGTCAGGCGGCGGCTCCGGGCGGACGGGAACGAGTGACGAAAAGACGACTGACGATTCGATGCGAACGAGCTGAAGCGGCGCGGCTTCAGCGCGAATCGGTTTTTTCAGCGCGCGCGGCGTGTTTTTCGAGAACGAGTTCCGTGCCCTGTTTTTTCAAGTTGTAATCGACCTGATTAAAAGCTCGGCGAATCAAATGAATGCCCAATCCGCCCGGCTGAACGAGGTCGAGCGGGCGGCCTTGGAGCCGGGATGGATCGGCTTGCATCCCATAGTCCCGCAGCCGGAAGCGGACGCCCTGCTTGATCTGCTCACACACCAGACAGATGAGTTGATTCGGCTCATGCTGGTAGGCGTAGCGAATGACATTTGTGCAGGCTTCGTCGAGCCCAAGGACGATCAGATCCTTCTCGGTTTCCGAGAAAGTCATCGTCTTGAGAAATTGCCGCACGAAATCGCGCACGAGGGAAAGATTCGCGGGATGGCTGGCAAATTCGATTTCGCGCTTCATTGAAATCCAAAGACGAGAATGGTGAGGTCGTCATGCGGGTCGGCTCCCCGGCGATGGTTTAGTTCTCCGCGATTCAGCGCGTCAATCACCTCGCTGGCGTTCGGAAATTTCTGCGCGAGGAGGGCCATGACGCCTTCGCGATCGAGCAGCTCCTCCTCGGGGTTGAAGCATTCCACGAGGCCGTCCGTGTAGAGCACGAGCCATTCGCCCGTCTCGAGCTTCATCGTATGCGATCGCGCGGGCAGCTCTGGCAAAAGGCCGAGCGGTGGAGAACCGGCGATCTTGATTTCCCGGGTCTGGCCTTCCCCATTGACGGCGAAGGGATGGCAATGGCCCGCGCTACAAAGTTCGATCTGTCGCGACGAGAGCACGAGTCGACCGAGGAGCGCAGTGATGAACATGCCGCGGATCGTGTGCCCGCTGAGCATCGCATTCCAGCGCGCCATCGCCGTCACTGGCGAAATGCCCGGCTTGAGGATCAGCCGGAGAATGCTCAAGGCCTGCGCCATCAGCAACGCGGCGGGCATGCCCTTGCCCGAGACATCGCCGATCACGAAATAGATTTCGTCCGGGCCAAGTTCGAGCACGTCATAAAAATCGCCCCCGACGTTCAAGGCCGGTCGATAGGCGGCGGCGAAATTCACATGCGCCAGATGCGGAAGCGATTGCGGAAGAAAGCTCGCCTGGATTTCCCGCGCAAAAGCAAACTCCTGGGCGACGCGCTGCTGCTCGCGCTGGCGATCAATCGTCCGCAGTTTGTCGATGGCCGTGGCCGCGAGATTTCCATACGCGCGGAAGGCGTCCAGATCCGTCTCGTCAAAGCACTGGCGATCGACGGGGTTGAGCACCTGCAAGACACCGATCTCACTGCCCTTGCGGAGGAGTGGCACGCACAGGATGGAGCGGGTGCGAAAGCCCGTTCTCTTGTCCACTTCGGGAAAGAAGCGCGCGTCCGAGTAAGCATCCTCGACGAGCAGCGGCTGGCCATGTTCGAGAACCCAGCCGGCGATTCCGCGTCCGCGTGGGACCGTGATTTTGTCCGCGGACGGATCGCCATTGATCCTGCTGCCGCCGCTGGCGCACGCCAGTTCGAGTTCGCCTGCCGCATTGACGAGAAAGAGCGACGCAGCTTCGACTCCCATGACGCGGCGCGCGACTTCGAGAATGGCTGGAAGCAGTTCACGCGATTCCGTGATCGCATTGATCAGGGCGCTGACCTCGACCAGCCCTTTGTAGAGCTTCAACTCGCGTTCGAGCGCAACGGGGGAAACGGCCATGGATGCATGACTATTCGCCGGGGAGCCGGGCGAAGAAAGCGCAAATCCCGGCCCGCCGTGTGAATCATCAGCGCATTCGCGCTGGAGTAATGTGCGCACCCGACTCATCGTGCGTGCAATGAAAGCAGTTGTTCTCCTCGGATTTCTTTTCGCAATTCCCCTCGCTGCCACCGCCGCGGACACCGCCTACTCGGCCCTCCGCGTCATCGGCAAGCGCGATGGACAGGACACCCTCAATCGCGTCGTCGAGCTGCGCGGGCGCAGCGGTTCGCCGCAACCATCGTCGTGGAAGGTCACCATCGATGAGCCGCGCGCCCGCGGCGGAGTGCGGGAGATCGAAGTGCAGCGCGGCAGGATCGTCAGCGAACGCACGCCGACGACCCACGGCGCCGGGAGCTCGATGAACTTCAACCAACTCAACCTCGACTCCGAAGGCGCCTTCACCATCGCCAACCAGGAAGCGGAGAAAGCGGGAGTGCCTTTCGACCATGTGGACTACCGCCTGACGAGTGGTACGGGCGGCGGAGCACCGGTCTGGGCGCTCGACCTTTTCGATGGAAAAAACGGCCGGATGGGCTCGATCGAAATCGCCGCGGACAGCGGGGCGGTCCTGCACCGGCAGCTCAATCGCACGCCGCGAAATTCCTCCGAGCAGAATGACCGATCCTACCTCGACGATCGCCGCCAGCCCCCTCCGCCGCAATCCGTGGACGACGAGGGATTTTCCCGATCCGGAGAACCGTTTCGAAACGTGCCGGATTTCTTCCATCGTCTCGGCCGGCGTTTTGAAAAGCGCGGCCATCAACTGGAGAATTTCTTCACCGGCAAGGGTGGTCGCGACAACCGCGATTCAAACGACCGTTGACCTTCCGCGCGTGAGGCCCGGCGCCTCGGCGCTTGCAATCCCGCGACGGCGTCCTTATTTATCCCGCCGCTGTTGCCGGCGTGGCGAAATTGGCAGACGCGCTAGACTCAAAATCCTGAATCTGCGTAATTCATGGCATTGCTCAAAATAGCTCTAGATCAAGTTTCTATCAGGTTGTTGTGGCGACTCTGGCCGCAAAACGAGTGGCGCAAAGGCCCGCCAGAAATGGGCTCATTCTAGCACAAATTCTAGTACAGAAGCATCTGGGCATCGGCCTGCTTCCGCACGTTTTGGCCAAGGCGTTGTAGTTCACAACGGGCAGTCCGCGCGCACCATGTAACGCAGCGCATCGAAGATGCGACCGTGTGCCGCGCTGAGGATGTGGATTCTGCGGTGCTCACATTTCCGGAGGGCGATGCCGCGCCTGCTCGCTGCGTGATGCGCCGCTTGCGGAGCATCTATCCTCTTCGCCAGTCGATCGGCGTCATCCGCGTCCGGCTTGGCGTTTGCGATAGTCTCGTGGGGACAATCCGAAGGCTTTGCGGAACTGGCGCGCGAAGTAGTTGCTGTCGTTGAAGCCGGTTTTGAAGGCGGCGGAGGTGATGTCCTCATCGAATCGCCGCAGCAGCGTCGCGGCGCGGCTAAGGCGCAGCGTGATGAGATGGGCGATGGGCGCGCTGCCAACGGCGGACTGGAAGGCGCGGAGGAAGCTGCGCTTCGACATGTGCGCGAGCTTGGCGAGGGCGTCGAGGTCGAGCGGTTCGTCGAAGTGCGCTTCGAGATGGCTAATGGCGCTCGCGATGCGCAGCACCGCGCGGGCGTCGGGGCTGCGGCTGCGGCTGTAGCAGCGTGAGAGAAATGCGACGATCTGCATGAACGTGGCATTCGCTGCGAATGCGAAGCCCGGCGTGCGCGTCCGGAGTTCGTGCTCGAGCGCCTCCACGTGGCCGGTGACGACGCCGAGTTCTTTCGGATCGAGGCGCAGGCGGCTATTGAATTTGCGCTGCTGTCGCATGGCGGGTTCGATCGTGAACAGTGCGTGGTAGCCTGGCAGCGTCGGCAGATCCCAGAGCTCGAGCCGCAGATTTTCGGGCCGGAATAGGATATTGATGAGCCGCAATTTTTGCATGTCGCGATACTCGTGCGCGCGCGGCCCGCCGATGACAAAGACGTCGCCGGTGCCGATGGGCCACGACTCGCGACCGGTCACGTGGAGCGCGTGCCCGCCGGTCACAATCACGAGTTCGCTGAACTCGTGCGTGTGCGGGCCGAAGGGCTCCTGCGGGTCGCGTCGCTCGACCGCGAGGGGAAAGCCGTCCGGGTGAAACCAATCGCTGGTGCGCAGCTTGCGGAGCATTGGCGCGATGATGCGGGTCGGCAGGGTCGCAGGCAAGGGCGCCTTCGCTTCTCCTAGCGCGCGGGAAATTCGTCCCTCAATCCACCGTGGCGCGATTGTGCTAATTATTGGCGCGATGGTGAAGGTATCCGCCGCGCGGATAGGGCATCTTTCTCCTCGCAGTCTCACCGTCCCCTCTCCGATTCAACCCCACAGCTTCCGTTCCCTCGCCTGATGAATTCACCGGGCGGACCTGCGGATCAGCAAATTCCATGAGCAAGAAAATCGAGCGCACTTACCAACTCGCCCGCGAACGCTACGCGGGACTCGGCGTGGATACGAAAGCCGCGCTGCGCATTCTGGCGACTCTCCCCGTCTCGCTGCATTGCTGGCAGGGCGATGATGTCGGCGGCTTTGAAAACAGCGGCGGCACACTCAGTGGCGGAATCGCCGTCACCGGCAACCAGCCCGGCAAGGCGCGCACGCCGGATGAACTGCGCGCGGACCTCGACAAGGCGCTCTCGCTCATCCCCGGCACGCACCGGCTGAACCTCCACGCGTTCTACGGCGAGTTTGGCGGGAAGAAAGTGGGCCGCGACGAAATCGAAACCGCGCACTTCAAGAACTGGATCGCGTGGGCGAAAGGGAACGGGCTCGGGCTCGACTTCAACCCGACGTGCTTCGCGCATCCGAAAGCCGCGGACGGCTTCACGCTCTCGCACCGCGACAAGAGCGTGCGCAATTTCTGGATCGAACACTGCCGCCGCTCGCGCGACATTGGTGCAGCGATGGGCAAGGCGCTCGGCACGCCGTGCGTGACAAATGTGTGGGTGCCCGATGGCTTCAAGGACACGCCCGCTGATCGTCAGTCGCCGCGCGAACGTCTCGCCGATTCGCTCGACGCCATTTTCAAAAAGCCACTCCCGGCCAAGCACAACCTCGACGCGGTGGAGCCGAAGCTCTTTGGCATCGGCGCGGAGAGTTGCACGGTCGGCTCGCACGAATTCTACCTCGGCTACGCCATCACGCGCCGCAAGCTGCTCTGCCTCGATGCCGGCCATTTTCATCCGACCGAGAGCATCGCTGACAAAATTTCCAGCGTGCTGCTCTACCTGCCGGAAATCCTGCTGCACGTCAGCCGCGGCGTGCGCTGGGACAGCGATCACGTCGTCACTTTCAACGACGACCTCCAGGCCATCGCGCGCGAAATCATCGCCACCGGCCACGCAGAGCGCGTCCACCTCGGGCTCGACTATTTCGACGCGAGCATCAATCGCATCGCCGCATGGGTCATCGGCACACGCAACCTCCTCCGCGCCCTGCTGCTCGCGCTGCTCGAACCGCCGGACATCCGCGCCGCCGAACTCGCGGGCGACAACACCGCGCGCCTCGCCTTGCAGGAGGAAAGCAAGGCGCTGCCGTTCGGTGCGGTTTGGGATTTTTACTGCGAAAGCAATGGCGTGCCAGTCGGCGAAGCGTGGCTGGCCGAGGTGAAACGCCACGAACACGTAGTCCTTTCGAAGCGTTCGTAGGAATCGAGAATGCCGTCGCCCCTCCTCCAATTGACTGCGGTCACGAAGTCCTTCGGCGCGGTGCGCGCGCTCAAGGGCGTGTCGTTCGACCTGCGGGCGGGTGAGGTGCATGCGTTGCTCGGGGAAAATGGCGCGGGAAAATCCACGCTCATCAAAGTCATCACCGGCGCGCACCAGGCAGACGGTGGCAGCATCGAAATCGAAGGCGAGCGTGTCGCGGCACTCACGCCCGCTGCGGCGCACAAGCTCGGCATCGCGTGCATTTACCAGCAGCCCGCGCTGTTCCCCGATCTGACCGTCGCGGAAAACATCGGCCTGCGGCTCGAACCGGCGTCGCCTTTCCGCAAAGTGAAATGGAGCGCGCGCCGTGAACACGCCGCGCAATTGCTCAAGCGCATCGGTGCGGAAATCTCGCCCGACGCCGAGGTGCGTTCGCTCTCGATGCCCGAGCAGCAGCTCGTCGAAATCGCCTGCGCGCTCGGTGCGGGCGCGCGCATCGTCATCATGGACGAGCCGACCGCTTCGCTCACACAGAAGGAGCAGCATCTTCTCTTCGCCGTCGTGCGTGACCTGCGCGCGAACGGCGTCGGCGTCATCTACATCTCGCATCGGCTCGAGGAGATTTTTGCGCTCGCTGATCGTGTGACGGTGCTGCGCGATGGCGAGAGTGTGAGGACGAGCGAAGTGACCGGGATGAATGAAGCCACGCTCATCAAGCTGATGGTCGGGCGCGAAGTCTCGTCCATCTTTCCTCCCGCGGAGAGCGAACCGGGCGAGGTCGTCCTGTCTCTCAAGAATCTCAGTTCCATTGTTGGCGGTGTGAAGAACATCACGCTCGACGTGCGTGCCGGCGAAGTCGTCGGCCTCGCCGGACTCGTGGGCGCGGGGCGCACGGAACTCGCGCGCGTCCTCTTCGGACTCACGCCCGCCGACTCCGGCGAAATCCTGCTGAACGGCCAGCGCATCAGCATCACCTCGCCGCAAGAAGCCGTCGCGCACGGCATCGCCTACGTGCCCGAGGATCGCCGACGCCACGGCGTGATTCTCGAAATGCCCATCGCGCACAACATGACCATGGCCATCCACGAACGCATCTTCCCCGGCACATGGCTGCGCTCCGGCGCCGAGGGGAATCTCGCGCAGGAATTCATCCGCGACCTCGGCGTGAAAGCCTACGGCCCCGAAGCGCCCGGCGGTTCGCTGAGCGGCGGCAACCAGCAAAAAGTCTACCTCGCACTCTGGCTCGCGACGAAGCCGAAGCTGATTATCCTCGACGAGCCGACGCAGGGCGTGGATG